>CAYZWG010000094.1:1394-15018 GCA_964481605.1 uncultured Planctomycetaceae bacterium | reverse complement strand
CATCCTCGCGCTGGAGCGTCACCTTGCCGCCGGCCGCGCCGATGAACTTGGCCTCAATCGAGAACTTGCCCGTGCTATCCGTCCACGTTCGAATCTCCTGTCCAAACGCCGGCGCGAGCAGTGTCAAGGCAAGACCGATCGAGAGGAGTGCCGCACCTGGGCTCCAATCAGCGCTACGACATGACCGGGTACCATCGTATTTCATCGGCACACCCCCATCGGTCTGTATCCCGAGAAACACCAACACAGGAATACGTTGGCGGCTCCCGGAATATTCTCGCATGTTCCCCCTGATCGACAGGCGATCTCACGGTTGCTCCCACTTTACCCACCAGGCGAGACGGCATCAACCCCCCCGAACCGCTCGGGGTCGATGCTGATTGGGCGACTTGCAACCGATCCGCCGCTGGGGGGTAATCCGGCATGGCTCAAGCGGCTTTTCCAGCTTATCCCCGCCGCTCTCCTCCCGGCACCAAATCGCGGCCGGCCAGGGAAGCGGGTCCGTCGCCCGGGGCGTGTCCGGCTCCGCCCGGGCGTATAGAATTGAGGGCGCCATGGTGGGGTGGCGAAAATGTAGCGATTCCTGGAACAAGTCTGTAGGCCGGGTCGCGACCCGGCATGGCAGTTTTCGTCAACAACAGAGATTTTCGTCACCCTAGCGCCATGGTCCTCACCGATGCGTTGGAAGCGCGAACGCGGGAAATCGGCGGGCAGTTGATCGAGGCCGCCCGCGGCGACCGGGGCGGAGTCTTTGCGCCCGGCGTCTGGTCCGAGCGGCTGATCGACTGGGCTTTGAAGGATCGCGCGTTCCGGGTCCAACTGTTCCGCTTCGTCGACGCCTTTCCCACCTTGCCCTCGGCCGAGGCGATCCACGATTGCCTGGTCGATTATCTCACCCAGCCCGGGGTCACCCTGCCCCCGGGCATGGAGTGGGGACTGCAAGCCGGCCGGTTGGCCAAGGGGGTCTTCAGCCGCACGGTGCGCCGCCAAATCGCTTCCCTGGCGAGCCGCTTCATCGCCGGCGAGGATGCCCGCGCGGCCCTGCCCGTGCTGGAGCGACTGTGGCACCGCGGCGAGGCCTTCAGCATCGACCTGTTGGGCGAGGCCTGCACCAGCCGCGTCGAGGCGGAGGTCTACCGCCGGCGTTACCTCGAGCTGATCGAAACCCTGGCACGACACACGGCCGAGTGGCCCGGCCGCACGCCGCTCGAACGGGACCACCTGGGCCCGATTCCCAGGGCCAACGTTTCCATCAAGATCAGCTCGCTCGATCCCAAGCTCGACCCGATCGACTTCGAGGGCACGATCCGGCGCCTGGCCGACACTCTGCACCCCATCCTCACGGCCGCCCGAGATCGCCACGTCACCGTCAATTTCGACATGGAACAACACGCCCGAAAGGACCTCACGGTGGCCTTGTTCCAGCGCTGCGCCGAAGAGGTCGAGTTTCCGGCGGCGATCGCCCTGCAAGCCTATTTGCGCAGCGGGCGGGACGACGCCCGGCGGCTGATCGCCTGGGCCAAGACGACCGGGCGGCGGGTCACCGTGCGGCTGATCAAGGGAGCGTACTGGGACTACGAGGTGGTGCACGCCCAAGAGCGGGGCTGGCCGGTGCCGGTGTGGACGAAAAAACAGCAGACCGACGCCTGCTTCGAACAGATGGCCCAGCAGTTGGTCGCCGCCTTGCCCCGCCGGGCGGACGAAGGCGGGGTCACCTTGGCACTGGGTTCGCACAACGCCCGATCGATCGCCCGCGGGCTGGCCCTGCTGGAGAAACACGGTCTGCCCGAGTCGGCCATCGAGGTGCAGATGCTCTACGGGATGGCCGAGCCGCTGGGGGCGGCGGCCGTGGCGCGGGGCTTGCGGGTGCGGCAGTATGTGCCCGTGGGCGAGATGATTCCCGGCATGGCCTACCTGGTGCGGCGACTGCTGGAAAACACGTCCAACGAATCGTGGTTGCGGGCGGGGTTTTCGGCCCATGCGCCGGACGAGCAGTTGCTGGCTTCGCCGCACGAGGGGCTAGGCCTCGACGACGCCCAGCCGCCGCCCGCCGAGGTGGCCGCCCGCGCGGCACACCACCACCAACTGGGCCCCGCCGTGGATGGCCTGGAGGACGCGACGCCGTTTTTCAACGAGGCCTGGCGAGATTTCTCCTGCCGCCGGCAGCGGGAGCAGTTTGCCGAGGCGATTGCCCGCGCCCGCGTGCCCCGGCCCGGACCGCCCGCCACGACCGCCGACGCCCAGCGGGCCGTGGCGAGGGCCGCCGGGGCCTTTGCGGCCTGGCGCGATCGGCCGCCGCTCGATCGGGCCAGGATGCTCATGCGGGCGGCCGGCCGGATGCACCAGCGACGCGACGAGCTGGCCGGCATGGTGATCGGCGAGGCGGGCAAGACATGGCGCGAGGCCGACGCCGATGTCTGCGAGGCGATCGACTTTTGCCGCTACTACGCGGGGACCGCCGTGGAGCTGTTCACGCCCCGCCGGCTGGGTCGGTTCGTGGGCGAGCGGAACCACCTCTGGCATCAGCCGCGGGGCGTGGCCGTGGTCATCAGCCCTTGGAATTTTCCCCTCGCGATCTGCGCCGGAATGACCGTCGCCGCGCTGGCCACCGGCAACACGGCGATCGTCAAGCCTTCCACCCAGACCCCTGGCTGCGCGATGGCACTCTGCGAAATCCTCTGGCAGGCCGGCGTGCCGCGCGACGTGCTGCAACTGGTCGTGGGGCCGGGCAGCCGCGTGGGCGCGGCCCTGGTTCGCGATCCCCGCGTGGCCCTGATCGCCTTCACCGGCTCCAAGGCGGTGGGGCTGGAGATTCTCGCGGCGGCCGGGCAGACCGGCCCCGATCAACAGCATGTGAAGAAGGTCGTCTGCGAGATGGGAGGCAAGAACGCCGTGATCGTCGACCAGTCGGCCGACCTCGACGAGGCCGTGCTGGGCGTGCGGGCTTCGGCCTTCGGCTACGGCGGGCAGAAGTGTTCGGCCTGTAGCCGGGTGATCGTGCTCGACTCGGTCCACGACCTGTTTCTCAAGCGGCTGGTCGAATCGACCCGCTCGCTGGTGCTCGGCGATCCCGCCGATCCGGCCACCGACCTGGGCCCGATGATCGACCAGGCCGCCGCCGAAAAGATGCGTCACTACATTGACATCGGCCGCCGCGAGGGCCGGCTGGAGCTGGCCGTGGAGGCGCCGCCCGGGTTGGCCCGGCGGGTGGGAAAACCCTTCGTCGGACCCCATATCTTTTCCGCCATCCTGCCGCAGCACCGGTTGGCCGGCGAAGAGATTTTCGGGCCGCTGTTGTCGGTGATGCGCGCCGCCGATTTCGACCGGGCGATCCAAATGGCCAACGCCTCGAGCTACAAGCTCACCGGCGGAGTCTACAGCCGCAGGCCGGCCCATCTGGAGAAGGCGCGGAGGCAGTTCCGCGTGGGCAACCTGTATCTGAATCGGGCCATCACCGGGGCCCTGGTGGGAAGACAGCCGTTCGGCGGCTTTGGGCTCTCGGGCACCGGCAGCAAGGCAGGCGGCGAGGACTACCTGAAACACTTCCTCCTGCCCCGCTCGTGCACGGAAAACACAATCCGGCACGGGTTCGCCCCCGGCGTCGAACAGTCGGTAGGCCGGGTCGCGACCCGGCATTGATCGGGCAAGATACCACGGGCCAGCCGAACAGTTGTTCTACCGTACCGGGTCGCGACCCGGCCTACGTGCTCGTTAGTTATCCTTGACCTCGAACTCCGCGTCGATGGCGTCGTCGTCGTCGCCGTCGCCGTCGCCGCCGTTGCTGGAATCGCCTTCGGGGCTCTGGGGGCTGGGACCGGCGGTCGCGCTGGCGGTCGCGCCGGCCGTCTCGTACAAGACCTTGCTCAAGGCGTGGGAGGCCTGTTCCAACTCGCTCAAGGCCGACTTGATCCGCTCCGCGTCGTCGCTCTTGGCGGCCTCGCGGGTTTTCTCCAGGGCCTTCTTCATGGCCTCCTTGTCGGCTTCCGCCAGCTTGGCATCGTGCTCCTTGATGAGTTTCTCCAACTCGAAGCACATTGAGTCGGCCCGGTTGCGCAGCTCGACCAACTCCCGCTTCTTCTTGTCCTCTTCGGCGTGCTCGTCGGCCTCCTTCTTCATCTTCTCGATGTCGGCTTGCTGAAGGCCGGCCGATTGCTCGATCCGCACCTTCTGCTCTTTTTGTGTACCAAGGTCCTTGGCCGACACGTTCAATATCCCGTTGGCGTCCAGGTCGAAGGTGACTTCAATCTGGGGCACGCCTCGCGGCGCCGGCGGAATACCCTCCAGGTTGAACTGGCCGAGCAAGCGGTTGTCGGCCGCCATCTCTCGTTCGCCCTGGTAGACCTTCACCGTCACGGCCGACTGGTTGTCGTCGGCGGTGCTGAAGATTTGCTTCTTCTCCGTGGGGATGGTCGTGTTTCGCTCGACCAGCTTCGTCATCACGCCGCCCAGCGTCTCGATCCCCAGGGAAAGCGGCGTCACGTCCAGAAGCAAGATGTCTTGCACCTCGCCGGCCAACACGCCCCCCTGAATTGCCGCGCCGACGGCCACCACTTCGTCCGGGTTGACCCCTTTGTGCGGGTCCTTGCCAAAGATCGACTTGACCATCTCCTGCACCTTGGGCACCCGCGTCGATCCGCCCACCAGCACGACCTCGTCGATCTCGCTGGGGGCCAGGTTGGCGTCGTTCAGCGCTTTCTTGACCGGCTCCCGGCAGCACTCCACCAGGTCGTCGACCAACTGCTCGAACTTCGCCCGGGTGATGTTCATCTGCAAGTGCTTGGGACCCGAGGCGTCGGCCGTGATGAAGGGCAGGTTGATGTCGGTCGACTGGGCCGAACTAAGTTCCTTCTTGGCCTTTTCGCAGGCTTCTTGCAACCGCTGCAAGGCCATCGTGTCCTTCCGCAGGTCGATCCCTTGCTCCTTCTTGAACTCGTCGGCCACGTAGTGGATGAGGGCCTCGTCCAGGTCGTCGCCACCCAGGTGAGTGTCGCCGTTGGTGCTAATCACTCGAAACACGCCCTCGGCCACCTCCAGGATCGAGATGTCGAACGTCCCGCCGCCGAAGTCGAAAACGGCAATCTTTTCGGACTTTTCCTTGTCCAGCCCATAGGCCAGCGAAGCGGCCGTCGGCTCGTTGATGATCCGCGCCACTTCCAGGCCGGCGATCTGGCCGGCGTCCTTGGTGGCCTGCCGCTGGGCGTCGTTGAAGTAGGCCGGCACGGTGATCACCGCCTTGTTCACCTTGTGCCCCAGGTAGGCCTCGGCCGATTCCTTCAGTTTCCGCAGGGTTTTGGCCGAAATCTCCGGCGGCGTATACTCGTGGTCGTCGATCTTCACCTGGACGTAATCGCCCGCCTGCCCCACCACCTGGTAGGGAACCATCTTCTCTTCGCTGGTCACCTCGTTGTGGCGCCGGCCCATGAACCGCTTGATCGAATAGACCGTGCGGGTGGGATTGGTCACTGCCTGCCGTCGGGCGGGCTCGCCCACCAGGGTCTCCCCCTTGTCGGTGAAGGCAACCACGCTGGGGGTAAGGCGATTTCCCTCGGGGTTGGGGATCACCTTCGCCTCCTTGCCTTCCATCACCGCCACGACCGAATTCGTGGTTCCCAAATCGATGCCGATAATCTTTTCGCCTTCCGCCACTGGTCTGCTCCTTTCTCAGGCTATTTTCGATTGCCTCCAGCCGCGTTTGCCGCTCAAGAGACAACAACTATCCGGCCTCGCCCTCCCGGTCCGCTGGCACCCGGAGCCTCGGCCCAGGCTATGCTGCAAAGGTTATGCCGGAAACCGGCGTGTACGCGCTTGAACACGGTAACCACCTGATATAAAACACGTTGTGGCAAGCACTTGCCAGCCGTAATGGACCGGAGGGCGGGCCGATGGCACCCGACCTGCCAATGTGACACCGGCACCCCCTTTCCGGACTAGCGGGTGCCATTTTGGCAGTCTGTAGGCCGGGTCGCGACCCGGCACCGCGGACTCCCACACAGAACGCTGCCGCAAGAATCTTCAAGGACCGCTGGACGCTTGTGAATTGTAACCCGAAGCGTAAGCGAGGGATTCCAGGCTGGCGATTTTCCCTCGCTTACGCTTCGGGTTACGGATGGGCGTCGTTCCTGGCCGTTCCGCTATCGGGGGGGCCATGGCCTACCGACTCGGCGTTGGTTGACACTCCGCGGGTGGCCCGATACAAGGAGACGTTGCCGACGCCCTCCACCACCCGGTGGTCTCTCGCCGGGGGAGGGTTCCTCCCCCCCCGACCTGCTGACACACGGAACGCTTTTCCATGGCCAAGGCAAGATCCAAAAAGGCAAGCCGCGAAGCGACCGGGGCAAGCAAAAAGACGGCGAAAAAATCCGCCCCCACCAGCAAACGCCGGGCGTCGATCAACGATTTGGTCCGCCAACTGGATCAACAGGACCGCGACTTGGTCAAAATGTTCCACGAGCGGGCCCGGCTTGCGCTCAAACTGGCAAAGCAGCGGACGGCCGAGGGTCAGCCCGCCTTCTCGCTCAGCGAAGAGGAGGAACGCATCCGCCGAGCGATCCGGGCCGGCCGTGGCCCCTTGCCCTCGCAGGCCGTGCGGGCCGCGCTTCGCGAGTTGGTCAGCGGCTGCCGCAAGTTGCATCGTGCGGTGCGGGTGGCGTTTCTTGGGCCGCTCTACAGCTATAGCCATCTGGCGGCGACCGCTCGGTTCGGCCAATCGGTCGACCTGGCCCCCGTGGGCAGCATCGCCGCCGTGTTTGAGGAAGTCAACCGCCGGCATTCCGATTTCGGGCTGGTGCCGATCGAGAATTCCACCGACGGGCGGATTGCCGATACGCTGGACATGTTCACCCGCTTGCCGGTGCGAATTTGCGGCGAGGTGGAGTTGGAAATCCACCACGCCCTGCTGGGCAAGTGCCCTCGCGACCAGCTTCGGGAGGTTTATAGCCGGCCCCAGGCCTTGAGCCAGTGCCGCAACTGGCTGGCCAAGCACCTGCCTTCGGCACGAACCATCGAGGTGACCAGCACCTCCACGGCGGCCCAATTGGCCCTGGAGAAACCGGGGGCCGCCGCCATCGCCAGCGTCCAAGCGGGAATCCACTACGGATTGGACGTGTTGGTCGAGCGGGTGGAGGACAACCCCAACAACAGCACCCGTTTCGCCGTGATCGGCGATCACGTACCGCAGCCGAGCGGGAACGATCGCACGGCCATGTTCTTGCAGACGGAGCATCGGTTTGGGGCCCTGGCCGAGGCGCTGGGCGTGTTCAAGCGGAACCGGCTCAACCTGACCTGGATCGAGTCCTTCCCCGTGCCCGGTTCCGCCCGAACGTACCTGTTTTTCGTGGAGGTCGAGGCCCACGAGAGCGAGCCGACGATGCGGCGATGCGTGGAGGCCCTGCGGGACAAGACGCTGCGGCTGGAGGTGTTGGGATCGTTTCCGGCGGCGGAGCCGGAGGTTTGAAAACGGGGATCTCCGACCTTGTTCGGCGCGGGTCTCCTGACTACTGCTGTGAACTTCTTTGGTCAGCGGGTAGCACCGGTTCTTGAACCGGTGTGGCTTTGCCACAAGAGGTCCTCTGTTGTGGCCGGTCTCCCGACCGTGCCACCGGGTAGCACCGGTTCTTGAACCGGTGTGGCTTTGCCACAAGAGGTCGGCGCAAATCACTCCGCCCATCGAATCGGAACACCGCCCGGGCATTGCCACACGCTCCCCTGACCTCTTGCCGGCTGCCGCCGGGTGCAGGTTCAAGAACCTGGGCCACCCGTGGGGTCGGCAGCCCCGGGCCGAGCGCTGACCGCCCCCCTTTGACACGTGGGGCCACCGCCGGCCCCCTTGCGGAGCGGGGCGATTTTGGCCACAATTTGGAGTTTTGGTTCGCGTCGCCGCCTGACGCGGGGCGGGAACAGGCAGTCGAGGCACTCGGGAGAGAACAGGTCGATGCGACGTCCCTTCATCGCCGGCAACTGGAAGATGAATCTCGATTTGGCTTCGGCCGTGGCGTTGGCCCAAGGGGTCGCCGACGCCTCGGCCGGCGTGGGAGGGGTCGACGTGGCCGTCTGCCCCCCCAGCGTCTACCTGGCCGCCGTGGCGGGGGCCGTGGCGGGCTCCCCGGTGGGCGTGGGGGCCCAGAATATGTGCGACCGGCCCGCCGGAGCCTTCACCGGAGAAATCAGCGGCGCGATGCTCAAGGACGTGGGCTGCCGATACGTGATCCTGGGACACAGCGAGCGGCGAAATATCTTTGGCGAGTCGAGCGAGGATGTCAACAAGAAGCTGCACGCCGCACTGGAAATCGGCCTGGCGCCGATCGTTTGCGTGGGCGAACTCCTCGACCAACGCGAGGCGGGCCAGACCCGGCAAGTCATCCGGCGGCAGTTCGACGGCTCTTTTTCCGCCATTTCGGCCGAGCAAATGGCCCGGGTGGTCATCGCCTACGAGCCGGTTTGGGCCATCGGGACCGGAAAGGTGGCCACGCCCGACGAGGCCGAGGAAGTCCATCTTGGCCTTCGCAATTTGCTCGAAGACCGTTACAATAAAGAGGTTGCGGAGAGTGTGCGGATCCAATACGGGGGAAGCGTCAAGCCGCAAAACGCCGCCGAGTTGTTGGCTCAACCCAATATCGACGGGGCCCTGGTCGGCGGGGCCAGCCTGAAGGTGGACTCGTTCATGGGCATTGTCGCCGCGGCAAGAGACTGACCAGCCGGAAGGAAGGTGGCCCACCATGTGGTCCCATTTGTTGATGGTGCTGTTGTTCGTGTCGGCCATCGTGCTGATCCTGTTGATCCTGGTTCAACGGGGCAAGGGGGGCGGACTGGCCGGTGCGTTCGGAGGTATGGGCGGCCAGAGTGCATTCGGCACCAAAGCCGGCGACACCTTCACCAAGATCACCATCGGGGTCGCCACCGTGTGGATTCTGTTGTGCCTGATCGGCGTGCGGTCACTGCGATCGTCGCATAGCAAGCTCGACCTGAAAACGGAGGGGTCCCCAGCACAGACGGCTCCCGCGGCGCCCGGTGCCGGAGCTCCCGCCCCGCCCGCCCCCAGCGGTGCCGGTGCGGCACCCGGCGGGCCGGCGGCCCCGGACACGCCCGCCGGTGCGGATTCCTAAACGGCGGACGATCGAGGCGGCAGCAGGCAGGTTTCGGCGGCGTGCCGGCGCGGCTTTGCATAAGGAGTACCAGCCTTGCTGTTGAGCATGACCGGCTTTGGTGAGGCGAGATGCCTGGCGGAACGGCTGGCCGTGTCGGCGGAGGTGCGCTGCATCAACAGCCGCTATTTCAAGCTCTCCCTCCGCACCGCCGAGGGCTGCGGCCCGCTGGAACCGAAAATGGAAGCCGTGGTGCGGCGGCGGGTTCGCCGGGGAACGATCCAGGTCAATCTGCGGGTCGAGCGGACGGCGGCGGCAGAGGATGATCGCATCGACGTGGCGGTGCTGGAAGGGTACCGGCGCCAACTGGAGGCGATCCAGCGGCAGTGGGGCACCGGCGACGGCATCGGGCCCGAGGTGCTTTTGGGGCTACCGGGCGTGATCCGCGAGGATTTCGGCTGCTCCGCCTCGATGGCCGACGACTGGCCGCTGATCGGCGAGGTGCTGGAGTCGGCCCTGGAGCAGTTGGACCAGATGCGCCGCGACGAAGGCCAGGCGATGGCGGCCGATCTGAAGGCCAATTGCGACACCATCGCGGCACGGCTGGAGGAGGTTCGGCGCCGCGCGCCGCTGGTCGTCGAGGCGTACCGGACTCGGCTGGCGGAGCGGCTGGAGCGGGTGCTGGCGGAGATCGACGTGCGGGTCGACGCCGCCGACCTCCTCAAGGAAGTGAGCCTGTTCGCCGACCGCAGCGATATTTCCGAGGAGATCGTTCGCCTGGAGAGCCACCTGGAACAATTCGCCGGGATCATGGCCGCCCCGGAAAGCTCGGGCCGAAAGCTTGATTTTCTCACCCAGGAAATGGTCCGCGAGACCAACACCATCGGCTCCAAGGCCAACGATGTGGAGATCTCCCGCCAGGTGATCGAGATCAAGGCGGCGATCGAGCGCATCCGGGAGATGGTCCAGAACATCGAGTGAGGATGGTGGAAGCCGCCAGGGCCAGGTTGGTGGTCGTTTCCGGGCCTTCGGGCGCCGGCAAGACGACGGTGCTGCGACGGCTCCTTGAGTGTGCGCCGGTGCCCCTGGTGGCCAGCGTTTCGGCGACCACCCGGCCCCCGCGGCCCGGAGAACAAGACGGCGTCGATTACCATTTTCTCTCGCCCCGGGAGTTCGAGCGGCGTCGCCGGGCGGGCGAGTTTTTGGAATGTTTCGAGGTTTTCGGCAAGGGACACTGGTACGGCACGCCGGCCAGCGAGGTTCTTCCCCGGCTGGAAGCGGGCCAATGGGTCGTGCTGGAAATCGACGTCAAGGGGGCCCGGGCCGTGACCGAGCAATTCGCCGATGCAATCACCATCTTTATCAGCCCCGGCTCGCCGGAGGAATTGGAGCGGCGGCTGCGGGGTCGGGCCACCGAATCGGAGCACGCCCTCCGGCGCCGGCTGCACCAGGCCCGCCGCGAACTGGCCGCCGCCGGCCGTTACCAACACGTCATTGTCAACGACGACATCGACCGGGCGGTCGAGCAAATCTGTGCGATTCTCACCCACAGTGGAGACTAAAATCAATGCTGGATGAACTTCGCGAGGAAGAGATCATCAACAAGGTGGGAGGTCGGTTCAAGTTGTCGACCTTGATTCAGAAGCGGATGGTTGCCCTCAACCAGGGTTCACCCCAACTGGTCGACATGCCCACCCAGGACAGAATGCAGATCGTGATCCAGGAAATCATGCAGGACAGAATCTACCTGGATACCGCGGGCAACCTTCGCACCACCGGCGGCGAGGCGGCCGCGGGCGGACCGCCGGAGCTGGACCTGGAAGCGCTATGAACGGTCGCGAGTTGATTGTCGGGGTGACCGGCGGAATCGCCGCCTTCAAGACCGCTGCGCTGGTCAGTCGACTGGTCCAGGCGGGGGCCGGGGTCTCCGTGGTGATGACCGAGTCGGCCACCCGGCTGGTCGGCCCCAGCACGTTTCAGGCGCTGACCGGCCGTCCCGTGGGGCTGGAAACCTTCGGGCCCAGCCCTCATCCTCACATCGAATTGGCCCAGGCGGCCGAACTGGTCTGCGTTGCCCCGGCCACGGCCAACTTCCTGGCCAAGGCGGCCTGGGGCCTGGCCGACGACCTGCTCAGCACGGTCCTCCTCTCGTTCGACGGCCCCGTGGTGCTGGCTCCGTCCATGAACCATCGCATGTGGGCCAAGCCGGCCGTCCGGCGGAACGTGCGACGGTTGCGCGAAGACGGCTTGATCTTGATCGACCCGGAGGAGGGATACCTCAGTTGCGGCACCCACGGACGCGGCCGGATGGCCTCGCCGGAGACGATTTTTGCCAGCATCGAGAAGCACCTGCCGGCGCCGGATCATTAGTTGGACAGCGCCACTTCGTCGAGGCCGAAGAATGCAAGGGATTGGGATTTCAGGTGTTATGCCCCGCCGGCCCCGTGCCGGTGGGTTGAGGGTTTGGAAACTACCCGCGGTGGCCACCCCCAACGGTTCTCCCTGGCCTCGCGGAGGGGGGGACGCGTGTGGGCCGTGGTAGTTCTCAAACCCGTCTCCCACCGGCACAGGGCCGGCGGGGGGGAGCCCAAAGTGGCGCTGTCCAATTAGTTTCCGTTGCGAAAAGTCGGCAGCGCACGCACGAATACCCCTTTCGTGTCCAAGCCACGTCGCTGCCCACTCCCATGGCACGCATCCTCATTACCTCCGGCCCCACGCGACAATACCTCGACCCGGTCCGCTACCTGACCAACGCTTCCAGCGGGCGGATGGGCTCGGCGCTGGCCGCCGCGGCGGTGGAGGCCGGGCACGAGGTGGTGGTGGTCAGTGGTCCGGTCGACGTCGCGTATCCCCCCGCGGTCCGCGTGGTTCCGGTGGTCTCCACCGAGGACCTGCTGGAGGCCTGCCTGGGCGAATTCCCCCGCTGCGACGGGCTGATCGGCGCGGCGGCCCCCTGCGACTATCGACCCGTGCGGGTGGCTTCCCACAAGCTGGTCAAGACGGGCGAGCCGCTCCAGCTCCACCTGGTGGAAACCCCCGACGTGGTGGCGCTGTTGGCAGCGATCCGGCAATCGCAGTGGATGGTCGCCTTCGCCCTGGAGACGCAAGACCGGCGGATGCGGGCCCTGCAGAAACTGGAGCGGAAGAGTTGCGACTTGATCGTGGCCAACGGTCCGGGCGCGATTCGCGCTTCCCACACTGAAGTCGAGGTGCTCGACCGGCAGGGGCGTCTGCGGGCGACCTTTTCCGGCAGCAAGGTCGAGGTGGCCAGGGGAATCCTCGGCCTGGTCCAGGCCGAGCTGATCGCGCCCCAGGCCGGCGCCGCGCCGGCCGCGGGCAGTGATCGCAAGAGCCAGCGGCCCGCTCACCCGGAGGCTGACGCCAGCGCCGAAATCTCCCCCGGCCGGGAGCCTCGTCCTCCCGGCTTTCCGCAACCGAGCAGCTAGGGTTACTCACACGAACAGCGGCTCCTGGCGAGAAAGGACGAATTGTGGCCATTGAATGTCTCAGCGCGGGAATACTTTTTGCCGACGTGGTCTGCGCGCCGATCGAGCGGGTGCCGCGAGCGGGCGAGCTGCTGGCTTCCGAAAGCGTGCAACTGGCCCTGGGCGGCTGCGCCTCGAACACGGCGCTCGACCTCGCCAAGGTGGGGGTCGAGGTGGGCGTGGCCGGCTGCGTGGGCAATGACCCGTTCGGCCGCTTCGTGATCGACGCCCTCTCGGTCGATCACGTCGACACCTCAGGCATTCACCCCATCTCGGGAACCGGTTCCGCCTGCACCATGGTGATCAACGTGCGGGGCCAGGACCGCCGCTTCATCAGCACGCCCGCGGCCAATCGGGAGTTCACGGTCGGCCACATTTCCCCCCAGTGGATCCGCCAGGCCAAGGTAATCTACATCGGCGGCTATTACATGATGCCCAAGCTGGAAACCGACGACCTGGTCGAGCTTTTTCGCCGGGCCCGGGCCCAGGGCACGAAAACCGTGCTGGACGTCGTCCTCTACGGCCAGGGCGACTACTGGCAGCGGCTGGAAAAGGTGCTTCCCCAGACCGACGTGTTCATGCCCAACGACGACGAAGCCGCCCTGATCACCGGGCTGGACGACCCTCTGGCCCAAGCCCGACGCTTCCGCCAGGCCGGGGCGAAGATGGTGGTCATCACCTGCGGCGACCAGGGCAGCCTGCTGCTGAGCGAGGACCTGCGGCTCCGCAGCGGCGTCTATCCCAGCGAGTTCGTTGGCGGGACCGGCTCCGGCGACGCTTTCGACGCCGGTTTCATCGCCGGCATGTTGGCCGGCCAGGACCCGGCCGGCTGTCTCCGCTGGGGTAGCGCCCTGGGGGCAAGCTGCGTGCGGTCGTTCACCGCCACCGAGAGCGTCTTCCATCGCGCGGAGGCCCAGGCGTTCATGGCCCAGCACGAATTGAAGATCGAGGAGTTTTGAGCGAGGTGTAGGGCCGGAAGTGAATCATGGCAAAACCACGGATCACACGGATCACACGGATAGGGCACGACGGCATGGCGACTCACCTTGATGATGAAAT
>CAYZWG010000094.1:0-1294 GCA_964481605.1 uncultured Planctomycetaceae bacterium | reverse complement strand
CGGCTGTGCCGGCCGCGTTCGGCTGAATCCGTGCCCACTGCGCGGGCATCGGACGTAGCACCCCTTACCGAGTTTGGCGATCAAAGGAAGAGTCTCATGCGAATCGGTGTCTTCTGCTCCGGCGGCGACGCGCCGGGAATGAATCCCTGCGTGCGAGCGGTCGTCCGCGGAGCCATCGCGGCGGGAGAGGAGGTGGTGGGTATCTGCCGCGGCTACCGCGGCCTGTTGAACGAAGACTTCTTCACCGGTTGTGACGGCCGGTCGAGGATGACCGCCCGCAGCGTCTCCGATCTGTCGAAGCTGGGCGGCACGATCCTGCGGAGTAGCCGCAGCCAGGAGTTTCGCACCGAGGCGGGCCAGCAGAAAGCGGCCCAGGTGTTGCGCAAACATCGGATCGATGCGCTGGTGCCGATCGGCGGCGACGGCACGTTCCACGGAGCGGTCGACCTGGCCAAGCACTGGGACGGCCAAATCGTGGGTTGCCCGGGCACGATCGACAACGACCTGCTCGGCACCGATTACACGATCGGCTTCGCCACCGCCGTGCAGACGGCGGTCGAGGCGGTCGACAAGCTTCGCGACACGGCCGAAAGCCACGAGCGGCTGTTTCTGGTCGAGGTGATGGGCCGTCACAGCGGCTATATCGCGCTCTATACCGCCCTGGCCGCCGCGGCCGAGGTCGTCTGCCTGCCGGAGACGAAAACCGACGTGCCGGAAATCATCCGCTTTCTCCAACGGTTGAAGGCCCGGGGAAAGAAGTCGATCATGGTCGTCGTGGCCGAGGGGGACGAAGCCGGCGGGGCCGAGAAGCTCGACGCCGATTTGGAGGCGTCGGGCTGTCCGTTTTCGACCCGGGTGGTCACGCTGGGACACCTCCAGCGGGGCGGCACGCCGGCGCCGGCCGACCGGATTCTGGCCACCCGGCTGGGTGAGTTCGCCGTTCGCAGCCTGCTCGCCGGAACGACCGGCGCGATGGCCGGCGTGGCGGGCGGAAAGCTGGTGCTCACGCCGTTCGAGGAGACCTACGCCCGGCACAAGCCGGTCCCCCCGGAGCTGCTCGACCTGCTGGAAACGATGGCCCACTGATTCCGCAAGGTCAAGGTCCTCGGGGGCCCAGACCGCTGCCCATGCCCAATCCTTGCCCGATCCGCAAGAATCGCCATAGTGACGGATAGGAGGCCGTTGAAAAACAACAGCCCCACGGAAGGCCAGCATAACAGCGCCACCGAGAAGGATGAGGGAGTCCGGCCATGCGGCAATCGCGGCGGGGACACGGCTGGGGATGGGGCTTGAT
>CAYZWG010000093.1:1236-15072 GCA_964481605.1 uncultured Planctomycetaceae bacterium | reverse complement strand
ATCCTCAATCCTCAATCCTCAATCCTCCTCCAGCGGCAGCTTCACCGGGCGGCCGCCCTGGGCAATCGAGCGGTCGATCGCCAGGCAGATTTCGTGGGTGTGGTAGGCGCTGGCGATGTTGCAGTGCGACTCGCGGTCCCCCAGGATGCAATCCGTGAAATGTCGCATTTGCGCGTCGAAGGGATGGTGATCGACGTCGCCCGAGTCGGGAAGAACCGTCTTCATGGTGGTCCAGCCGGTTTGGCCGGGAAAGAGCTTCTTGGACCAGACGCGGTTCTCGCGGAGGGTGCCTTCCGTGCCGATCAGGTCGATGTTGAAGCAGTAGGGGATTTCCGCGTCGAACAGGGCCGAGGTCTTGCCGATCGAGCCGTCGGCGAAGCGCAGGATGGCCACCACGTTGGCGTCGTACTCGTACCTGCCCTTGATGTTGTTGGCGTAGGCGGTCACCTCGACGACCTCCTGGGTGGTGAACCAGCGGAGCGCGTCGACGGCGTGGCACCCCCCCAACAGCATCGTGCTGCCGCCGGTGGCTTTTTTGTGGGCCCACTCCCAGCCGGAATACCAATCGCTGATCCCGTGCCAATAGTCCACCTCGGCGTAGAACAGATCGCCGATGGCCCCGGCGGCCAACAGCGTCTTGAGGTTCTCGAAGAGGGGGTTCCAGCGGAGCACGAAGCTGACCACGCTCTTGACGCCGGCGGCGGCCACGGCGTCGCGCAGGGCGCGGTTCTCTTCCATCGAGTGGCACATCGGCTTTTCCATCATCAGGTGCTTGCCGGCCTTGGCGGCGGCGATACCCTGCTCGGTGTGCACGTGGCTGGGCCCGCTGATATTGACGATCTCCACCCCGTCGCTGCGGAGCACGTCGTCAAACTGGTCGCCCACGTGGCAACGGAGGCCGAAATGGTCGGCCAGTTTCTGTGCCGACTGCTTGTGGCGGCTGGTCACCGAGACGATCTCGGCATGAGGGTTCTTCAGCCAACTGGCCACGTGGGCGTAGGCCACCGATCCGGCCCCGTGAATGGCCACCCCGAGTTTTCGCTCGCGCATGGTTTCCTCTCCTTGGGCGTGGAAAAACGAGCCGCAGGGGGGCGCCCATCGCACCTTCAATCCAACGGGCGCCCGGCTTGCGTCCCACAGAATGACGCAACGCCGCCCGCCAGGCAAGCGTCCAAGACGCCGGCGGCGGAAAAAAAGGGGAGAAAGGGCATCATAGGAAAAGAACCGGGACCGGCCGTGGGGATGCCGGGGAGTTGTCGCCCCGTAACGGACCGGTATACTGGAGGTCGCCATCGGGGGGTAGGGCCGGCGGAAGCAGGGCTGGCCGTGTCGAGGTAGAGCAGCAAAGAGAAAAGAGTTCGATGCCGGCCGGCACGGCCGGCCCCACGAGGCAGGCGGGAGCCGATGAACGAGTTGAAGCGGAAGACGGCCTTGGCGATGATGGCCCACCCGGACGATGCGGAGTTTCTCTGCGCGGGCACGCTGATCCGGCTGAAGCAAGCCGGCTGGGAGGTGCACATTGCCACGGCCACGGCCGGCGACTGCGGCACGATGACGGAAACGCCCTGGGCGATTGCCGGGATTCGCACCGGCGAGGCAACCCGGGCGGCCGCGCAGATTGGGGCCACGTATCACTGCCTGGGCGAGCGGGACGGGCTGGTGGTGTATGACAAGCCGACCTTGCAGAAGTGCTACGACCTGTTTCGCCGGGTGGCGCCGACGCTGGTATTTGCCCACGCGCCGAGGGACTACATGATGGACCACGAGATGGCGTCGCTTTTGGCCCGGGCGGCCAGTTTCCTCTACGGGGCACCGAACTGTTCGGCGTTTCCGCTGCCGCCGGGGTCGCAGATTCCCTACCTCTATTATTGCGATCCCGTGGAGGCGAAGGACCCGCTGGGCAAGGTGGTCGAGCCCACGACCTACGTGGACGTGGCGGGACAGTTGGAGGAAAAGGCCCGCATGCTGGCCTGCCACGCCAGCCAGCGCGAGTGGCTGCTGGCCCATCACGGCATGGACGAGTACCTCGACTCGATGCGGCGGCACGCCAGGATGCGGGGCCAGCAAAGGGGGAGCGGGGCGGCCGAGGCTTTTGTACAACACCGGGGACACGCTTATCCGCAAGACGACCTGCTGGTGGAGATATTTGACGGTGCCTCGGCGCCGTAGTGCATTTAGTTGGACAACACCACTTCATATCGGCCGAACAACGCAACGCATTGGGATTTCAGGTGTTATGCCCCACCGGCCCCGTGCCGGTGGACCGCGGGTTTGGAAACTATACAGCCGCTGCCACCCCCAAAGGTTCCCCGTGGCCTCGCGTTGGGAGGGGCGTGCGTGGCGTGGTAGTTCTCAAACCCATCTCCCACCGGCACGGGGCCGGCGGGGAAAAGCCCAAAGTGACGCTCGCCCCTTATCCACAAAGAAGAGGAGATCAGAGCATGGCTCGACCGTTGAGCAAGATTGCTCCCGACTGGTGGGACTACACCACGCTGGACCCGGAGATTGCGGCGGACGCCGCCAAGCTGACGCCGCGGGCGATGGAGCGGCTGTCGCGGCCGGGCTTCAAGGTGGTGATGTACGACACGCTGGAGGATTTCTACCTGGCCGAGGCGTTGGAGTACCTCACCGCCTGGCGCCAGTCGAGGGACGACAATCCGGCCGGCATTTGCGGGCCGATCGGTCCCACGGAGCAGTTGCCCCTGGTGGCCCGGCTGGTCAACGCGCTGGAGTGGGACCTGCGCAGCGCCCATTTCTGGGGGATGGACGAATGGGTCGACGAGAACGGCGACCCGGTGCCCACCTCCCATCCGTTGAGCTTCGCCAAGGCCGACGTGGACCTCTGTTTCAAGCGGATCAAGCGGAAGCTGCGGATTCCGGAATCTCACCTCCACTTTCCCACCGGCGACCTGGACGCCTATAGCCGCAGCTATGACGAGATTCGTTGCGTGGTGATGCAAGGGGGCCAGGGCGAGGTGAAGCACTGGGCGTTCAACGACCCGCCGCGGCGCAAAGGCAAGCACACCGCCGCGCCGCCGGAGCCGGAGGAGTATCGCCGGTTGAAGACCCGGGTGACCGAACTGCACCCCATGACGATCATTCAGAACGCCCGAACCAGCGGTGGCGGGCAGGTGTCCTTGGTACCGCGGCGGGCGGCCACGGTGGGGCCGCAGGAAACCTGGAAGGCGGAAAAGGTTTCCATTTGGCAGGCGGGCAATCACGACAACGCCTTCGGGATGCGGCTGACCACGCTGATGATCGCGCGGGGACTGCCCGACAGCGCGGTGCCCATGTCGCTCTTGGCGGATCACCCCAACGTGCAGTTCAACTTCTACCGCCACGGGCTGGGGACGTGCGCCACGGAGATGCACTGAGAATGATGGATGGCGTAGGCCGGATCGCGATCCGGCGTCGCGAACTCCCACACAGAACATATCTGGTTCCCAAGCTGGAGCTTTATCTGGTTCCCAAGCTCCAGCCTGATATCTGGTTCCCAAGCTCCAGCTTGGGAACCCACCCAGCATCAGGCTCTGCTCGACCTGCGTTCCAAGCGAACCGGCCGGTCGGTTCCCAAGCTGGAGCTTGGGAACCAGGTCGGATGGGAACCAGGTCGGAGGTCGGGCGAATCCATTCCTTCCAAACTCGCGAAGCTGATCGCTGATGGGTCAACTTGACGAACTGTACCGCCCGTCGCTGGGGCTATTGACCGATCTCTATCAACTGACCATGGCCTACGGCTATTGGAAGACGGGGCAGGACGATCGGGAGGCCACGTTTCATCTGTTCTTTCGCGAAAACCCGTTCGACGGCGGGTTTGCCGTGGCCTGCGGGCTGGGTCCGGCGATCGAGTATTTGCGGGCTTGGGGGTTTGACGCCGCCGACGTGGACTACCTGGGAGGGCTTTGCGGCGGCGACGGCCGGCCGCTGTTCGACGCCGGTTTTCTGCACTACTTGCGGGGACTGCGGTTCACCTGCGACGTGGACGCCGTGGAGGAGGGCACGGTGGTGTTTGCCAACGAGCCGCTGGTGCGGGTGAGCGGACCCTTGATCCAGGCACAGATCGTGGAGACGGCCTTGTTGACGATCGTCAACTTCCAGACGCTGGTGGCCACCAAGGCCGCCCGGGTGTGTGCCGCGGCGGGAGACGATCCGGTGTTGGAGTTTGGTCTGCGGCGGGCGCAGGGGATCGACGGCGGGCTGGCGGCCAGCCGGGCGGCCCACATCGGCGGCTGCGCGGCCACGTCCAACGTGCTGGCCGGCCGGCTCTATGGCATTCCCCTGCGGGGCACCCACGCACACAGTTGGGTCGAGTGCTTCGACGACGAGCGGGAGGCGATGCGGGCGTACGCCCGGGCGATGCCCAACAATTGCGTCTTCCTGGTCGACACCTATGATACGATCGAAGGAGTTCGCAACGCCGTGGAAGTCGCCCGGGGGCTGCGGCGAGAGGGACACGAAATGATCGGCGTGCGGCTCGATTCGGGCGACCTGGGCGAGTTGAGCCGGCAGGCCAGAAGGATTCTCGACGAAGCCGGGTTCCCGCGGGCGGCGATCGTGGGCTCGAACGATCTGGACGAGCACCGGATCGCCGGGCTGAAGCGGGACGGGGCGGCGATTGGTGTGTGGGGCGTGGGAACGCGGCTGGTGACGGCCGATCAGAACCCGGCCCTGGGCGGCGTTTACAAGCTCTCGGCGATCCGCGCACCGGGTGGGCCGTGGCAAGATCGGCTCAAGCTCTCGGACGAGGTCGTCAAGACCACGACCCCGGGACGGCTGGCGGTGCGACGCTACCTGGAGGCCGGCCGGCCCGCCGGCGACGTGATCTACGACCAGCGGACGCCGCCGGAGGGCGACTGCGAGGCCGTCGATTGGTACGATGCGGGAAGGCGGCGTACGTTTTCCGGCGGCCAGGAGTGCCGGGACCTGCTGGTGCCGGTACTGCGCGGGGGAGAGACCGTGGGCGAGCCGGCCGGCGTGGAGGCCGCCCGGCAGAGGTGCCGGCGGGAGCTTGCCGCCTTGGATGCCGGGGTGCGGCGGCTGCGGAGGCCGGCCCGCTATCCGCTCTTCCTGGAGCGCCGGCTGGCGCAGCGTAAAAGGGAACTCATTGAGCAAGTGCGAGGGGGCCGGAGGTGACGCGGATCCGAGTGGCGGCCGCCGTGCTCAACCAGACGCCGCTGGATTGGTCGGGCAACCTGGCCAACATCTCGGCGGCGATCGACGCGGCGCGGGACGAGGGCGTGCAGGTACTCTGCCTGCCGGAAATGGCGATCACCGGCTACGGCTGCGAGGACGCCTTTCACTCCACGGGGATGCAGCGGACGGCGGTCGAACTGCTGGGCGAGGTGGTGGCCCAAAGCGACGGGCTGATCGTCTCCGTGGGGTTGCCGCTGATGCACCGGAGCGCGCCTTTCAACGTGGCCTGCCTGGCCATCGACGGCCGCATCGCGGGGTTCGTGGCCAAGCGGTATCTGGCCGCCGAAGGATTGCACTACGAGCCGCGGTGGTTCAAGCCGTGGCCCCGTGGGGTGCGCGACACGATTCGCATTGGCCACCGGGAGCTGCCCATCGGCGATCTTTTCTTCGACTGCGGGGGCGTGAAGATCGGCATCGAAATCTGCGAGGACGCCTGGGTGGCCAAGCGGCCCGGCGGCGACATGGCCCTGGAAGGCGTCGACCTGATCTTGAATCCCAGCGCCAGCCACTTTGCCTTCGGCAAGTTCGAGATTCGCAAGCGGCTGGTGATCGAGGGTTCGCGGGCGTTCGGGGTGAGCTACGTCTCCACGAACCTGTTGGGCAACGAGGCAGGGCGGGCGATCTACGAGGGGGGCGCGCTGATCGCCTCGGCGGGCAAGCTGCTGGCGGTGGGGCCGCGGTTCTCTTTTGCCCCCATGCGGCTGACCACCGCCGTGGTCGACATCGACGCCACGCGGATGGCCCGGGCCCGCGCGGGCAGCTACCAGCCGGAGCTTTCCGGCGTCGGTGAGAATCGCGTGGCCCGCGATTTTGCCTTCCCCGAGTTGGAGCCGGTGTGGCCCCGGCCGGAGGTGCCGGCCTGGGAGCAAAGCGGCACCTTGAAGGAGGAGGAGTTCAGCCGGGCGGTGGCCCTGGCGCTGTTCGATTACATGCGGAAAAGCCGGTCGCGGGGATTCGTGGTGAGTCTCAGCGGCGGGGCCGACTCGTCGGCCACCGCTTGCCTGGTGGCGCTGATGGCGAGGATAGCCTGCGACGAATTGGGCCCCCCGCGGTTCGGAGAGATTCTGGGCTACGTGCCGGGCATCCACGAAGCCACCAGCCACTCGCAGCGGGTCGCGTGCCTCTTGAGTTGTGTCTACCAGGCCTCGAAAAACAGCAGCCGGCAAACCCGCCAATCGGCCACCGAGTTGGCCGGGGCCCTGGGGGCCCGGATCGCCTGCCTGGAAATCGACGACCTGGTGCAAAGCTACGTGGCCAAGGCCGAATCCGTGCTGGGACGCAAGCTCACCTGGGAGCAGGACGACCTGGCCTTGCAAAACATCCAGGCGCGGGTGCGGGGACCCAGCGTGTGGCTCTTGGCCAACGTGAAGGGGGCGCTGCTATTGGCCACCAGCAACCGCTCCGAGGCGGCCGTGGGCTACGCCACCATGGACGGCGACACCTGCGGGGGGGTGAGCCCTATTGCCGGCATCGACAAGGCGTTCTTGCGCCGCTGGCTGCGCTGGCTCGAAGCGCAAGGGCCCGAGGGGGTCGGCCCCATCCCGGCGCTGGGCTGCGTCAACCGCCTCACCCCCACCGCCGAACTGCGACCGCTGGCGGCCACGCAGACCGACGAGGCCGACCTGATGCCTTACGAAATCCTCGACGGGATCGAGCGGGCAGCGATCCGCGACAAGCAGACGCCGCTGGAAGTGTTTCGCCTGATGCGGACCCAGTTTCCCCAGTACCCGCCGGCCAGTCTGCACCTTTGGGTGGAGCGGTTCTTTCGCTTGTGGTGCCGGAACCAATGGAAGCGCGAACGCTACGCCCCCTCGTTTCACCTGGACGACGAGAACCTCGACCCCAAGACCTGGTGCCGGTTTCCCATCCTCTCGGGCGGGTTTCGGCGAGAGCTGGAGGAGCTGCGCCGATATGTCGAAGAACTTAGCGACGGCTAATTGGACAGCGACACCTAGGGCTCCTCCCCACCGGCCCTGTGCCGGTGGGAACGGGTTTGAGAACTACACGTTGTGCGCGGGTCTGGCGACCCCGCACTGAATTCGACCCACCTTGTGCGCGGGTCTCCCGACCCCGCACTACACGTTGTGCGCGGGTCTCCCGACCCCGCACTGAATTCGACCGATGGTCTCCCGCATCCACCGTTGACGCAGATTCAGGGAGACCTTCGGTCAGGCCGTCGGCGGGGTCGGGAGACCCGCGCCGAACGAGGCGGGGTTGGGAGACCCGCGCCGAACGAGGCGGGGTCGGGAGACCCGCGCCGAACGAACGCTGACCCGCGCCGAACGCTGACCCGCGCCGAACGTTTCGGTTCAGCCGCCGGCGGCTCCATCAACCATCCTCCAGCAACGATCCACGATCTCGTGTCCCCCAGCTACGAATATCCCCGGCCCGCACTGACCGCCGATTGCGTGATTTTCGGCCGGGACCGGCAAGGGCTGAAGGTGCTCTTGATCCGGCGGGCGGCCGAGCCGTATGCGGGCCGCTGGGCGTTGCCGGGCGGATTCGTGCAACAGGGCGAGGCGCCGGAGGAGGCCGCCCGGCGCGAGTTGAAGGAAGAGACCGGGCTGGACGGCGGCCCGCTGGAACAACTCCGGACGTTCGGCCGCCCGGGACGTGATCCCCGCGGCTGGGTGGTGACCGTGGCGTTCTGGTCGCTGCTGGAGGTGCTCCCTGCCGCGCCCCGCGCCGGCGACGACGCCCGCGAGGCGCGATGGTTTGCGCTTTCGCAGTTGCCGCCGCTGGCGTTCGACCACGAGGAGATTCTGGCAACGGCTCAACAACAGCTAGGGCAGCGGCTGAAGGTTTAGGCCCAGTGCCGGCCGCGTTCGGCGCGGGTCTCCTGACCCCGCCGGTGGCCTGTCTCTTGATTTGCGTAAGCGGTTGATGTGGGAGACCATCGGTCCTTTCTCGGCGGGGTCGGGAGACCCGCGCCGAACGAATAGCCCCGCGCCGAACCCAGAACGAATAGGCTGCCCCCTCGCACTCCCGCGAAACGAATCCATGAAGGCCCTCATTCTGGTCGACTTGCAGAACGACTTTTGCCCCGGGGGGGCCTTGCCGGTGGCCGGGGGCGACCGCGTCGTCCCCGTGGCCAACCGGCTGATGCCGCAATTCGATCTCGTGGTGGCCACGCAGGACTGGCACCCGGCCAATCACGGCAGCTTCGCCGCCAACCACGAAGGCCGGCAGGTCGGCGAGGTGATCGAGTTGGGCGGGCTGCGGCAGGTCCTTTGGCCGGTCCACTGCGTGCAGGATACGCCGGGGGCCGCCTTGCATCCCCGCCTCGATGCAAGTCACATCGCCCGGGCCTTCCAGAAGGGGACCGATCCGCGGATCGACAGTTACAGCGGCTTTTTCGATAACGGCCGACGGCGGGCGACGGGGCTGGACGATTACCTCAAAGGGCAGGGCGCCACGGCCATTTACCTCTGCGGATTGGCGACCGACTATTGCGTCAAGTTCACCGCACTGGACGCCGTGCGGTTGGGCTTCGAGACGTTCCTGCTGGAAGACGCCTGCCGGGGCGTGGAGCTGAACCCCGGCGACATTCAGAGAGCGGTGGAGGAAATGAGAACCGCCGGCGTGCAAGTCGTACGCTCGACGCAGAGATGATGCGTAGCGGCTGGTCGCCAGACCCGCGCCGAACGCGAGGTGTTATGTTCATCGGCAAGCCGGCACTCCACAACGTTTTCTTCAAGTTCCGCATCGAATGCTTTACAACCGGGGCACTGGACAACATCATCTGCTATTCGTTGGTTAGGGGCGGCCTACAGGGAGGCTCTTGTGCAACAAAGACACTTCACTCGCGGAGTAGGTGTTGGGCTGATTGTTCTGGTGCTAGCCGTTGCCTGTGAAGCTCAACAGAGACGCACCAAAGCACCCGATGTGCGTCACCGCTCAGCCAACCCACTGCAGCAGTCCTCCGGCGAATACTCGGGCCATCGTTGGCGTATCGACCAGGACCACGCGCTGTGGTGGGACGGCAAGCCCTACGTTCGGTTTGCGTTCACAGGCAACGGCGACCTGGAGGCTATGCGCCGCCTGGGGTTCACCCAGTTCACCTTGATGCCTGACGAAGCGTGGGCGATCTCTGGTCCCCAGCAAGCGATTCCCCGGAGCCTGGACGAGGCGACCGATCGCTTGGAGGCAGCCGGGGCAACCTACTACGCCGCGCTGAACGCCTTCTGGCCTTGGAAGTACGGCAAGCTCATCGCCGATGCCGACAAGGCTGCGGCGCTGGTGCGGGACGTCGTGGACGTTACTGCACACGCGGGCCGCCGCGAATCGCTGAAGGTCGTCGTCCGTATGCCGATTCATCGAGCCGAGCAGGAGCAGGTCAAAGTTGTACGCACTTACGCCTTGCTGTTTGACCTGCAAAAAGGTACCAACCGCGACATCAGCGGCAAGGTTCAGCGGGTCGAGGCGGCCAACGTCGCGCGACCGCAACGCAGCGATGACGTTCCCGGGGCCTGGGGATGGTATAAGACGTACGGCATCCTGCTGGACACGGTCGCCTTTCCGGACTCCCGGCGACTGCGGTTGGTGGTCGGCATGGACGTGTTGCTCGACGAGGTCCCCAACACCCATGGCTTGCCGCCGCTGTGGAAGCCGGGCATCCGTGAATTCTACCGCACGAGCCTGAACGCCTTCCGCTCCGCCTATGCAAAAACGGGCCTGCGGGGAATGATCTTCGCCGACGAGATCAACACCTCCCCCGTCTCGCTCCTGACCAGCCGGGCCTATCCTGATATTCGTCGAGACGAGCCGGCTTTGCGAGCCTACCGTGAATGGCTCAAGAGGCGATTCGGAAGTGTCCATCGACTGAATGCCGCTTTGGGCAGTCACCACAAGTCGTTCGAGGAGCTGAAGTGGGTGGTGCCGCTACACCCCTTCACGGAAGCCGATATTCTTGATCCGGATTCCGACGCGCCGCTTAACGATGTCCGTCCTTGGGACGCGTTGCGCTCGACTTATGGCCTGTTTGAATCGAAGGAACAGTTTCGGAAAGTGAGCGACTTGCAGGATGAGTTCCGACAATGGTTTTATGGGCACTGGCTGGCAGAGTACGCCAAGCAGGCCAAGCAGATCATCGGCGACGTGCCCGTCTTCACCTGTTCGGCCAGCATTCCCGGCGAAGCGGACCGCTACCTGGGCATTCACCGCTGGGCGCTACACGAAGGCGTTGACGGGCTGACCCGCAACTACTACGGCGGACACCTCGATGAGGAAGAGAAGTTCACCCTTCGCAGCCTCGCCAAGTGGATGAAGAAGGTCCAGGTTGACAGTGGGCGTACCAAGCATCTGTGGGCCAACGAGATCGGCTACGTTCGTGTTGGTGCGACCGATGCCGATCTGGAGGACGTAGATCGCAACCTGCCGTTCGGCGTTCAGTGGGCTTTTCCGTCGAAGAAACGACTGCGGCAGACGCTTACGTTACTTCGTCAGAACGGCTATCGCGGGTTCAACCGCTTTCTGATGAATCCATCCGCCTCCGGAGCCAGCCAGGAACTGCGATGGATGGCCGAGTTGCGCGGCGAGTTCGTGAACCGCCCAGCCCGAAGTAAAAGGGAATAATCGTGCGGCCCGGTGGGGCGAGGCTCCGGCCTACCGGCCGGCCAATTCCAGTTCCACCTTGCGCACCGCGAAACAATCTCCGCCGGAAAAGACGAGATAGAGCGTGCGGCCGTCGGCGCTGATCCACTTGGTGGGAAACCCGGCCGTCTCGCCCGGCGAAACGTCCCAGCGAGGTTGATCGAAAACGGTGGTCCACGGTCCCCACGGCTGGGTCGCGTCGTAGACCGCCAACCCGCCGGGCTCGCTCGCCTTGCCGGGGGACGAAAACACCTGGACCCAGAGATAACGCCCCAGGGGCGCGTCGAAACTGACGATCGATCGGCCGCACCGGCCCGGACGCTCGAACACGCCTCCCCGCCGCTCGATCTGCTTCGTCCAGCAGGGCTTGCCCGAGGCGTCCCGCCGCTGGAAAAACTCGTAGGCCTCCCGCTGGGTGATCCGATCGCGGGGGACCCGGGCCAAAACCATCCGGTCGGCCGGCTCGTAGGCACCGGGCGAGTCGGGGGAATAGAGATAGACGTACTGGTCGCGGGCACCGGCATGGTCGCGACCGAAATGGAGAAACGTGGGACAGCCGAAGCTGGTCGTGAAACGCCAATCGCACCACGTCCACCGGCGGCCGTGATCGGCGGAGTGGGCGATTTGGGCGTTGCCGGCGTTTCGGGCGCAGAGGTAGAGCACGCCGCCGACCATCAGGATTCCGCTGGCCTTCTTGCCTTGGGGGCCGTCGCCGCGACACTCGCCGCTGGGCGAGCGTATGTTGCGGCCGCGGAAATTGCCGGGTGGGCCCTCGATGGCGGCAAAGCCCAGGCTCAGCTTTACCGGCACCTTGGGCTCGAATCCCCAGCCGTCGCCATAGGCCGTATAGAGCCGGTCGTCGTCGCCCCAGGTGGTGGGCCAGTTGTCGCTCCCTTGGGCCCTGCGGACGATTTGTTCCGGCGGGGCCCAGGCCAGCCGGGCAATCACCGGGCTGGGCGGATGGCCGGCCTCATCGGACCTTCCCCCCGGGGAATCGGCGGATGCCTCCCGATCGCCCACCGACGCCACGATCGGCTGAAAGAAAGGCCGCAGCACGTCGTAATGCCCGCCGCCGGTCCAATGCCCGCCGCCGCTCCGCCGCCACGACCGGCCCGCCCGGGCAGCGACGATGTCCAGGCTGGGCACGACCAGGATCAGGCTGTCGTAGAGACCCCACGACCAGAAGGCGTCGCGGGGAACGCCGGCCAGCGTGCCGTCGCGGTTGTTCCACCAGAGCAGACCGTAGTGGTCCGAGGCATTGCCGTAATGCTTGGGGTCGTGCTCCGGCAGGCCCACCACTTGTGGCACGGTCGTGGCGGCCGCCTCGACGAAGCGGGGATCGAGAATCCTCTTGTCCCGCCAGCAGCCTTTGCGCAGATAGAGCAGGCCGATCCGCGCCATGGCGTCCACGTTGGCGTGGACACCCGAGCCGAACTCCCGCCGGGGGATGCCTTCGATCTCGTGTGGGCGGTATTGATTGGGACGCCAGCGGAGATCGGAGCGCTCGATCCCGATCGGGGTAAAGACCCTCTCGAACATCAGTTCCTGAATATCGCGGCGATAGAGCAGGGTGAGGCATTCGGCCAGCCAGTTGGGGCCGCCGTCGCTGTAATGCCAGGCGGTGCCGGGTTGAAACAACAGCCGCTCGTAGCCGCCCGGCTTGGCGAAGCCGGCCGTCTGGGTGGCCAGGTGCAAGAGCGTGATTTCGTCGAGCCAGCCGGTGTCGGCGTTCTCCGGCGGCGGCGTGCCCAAGCTGGGATGATAGCGGACCGCCTTGTCGCTCAGTTTCATTTTCCCGTCGGTCAGGGCCAATCCCAGGGCCGTCACGCCGATCGACTTGGTGGTCGACTTGAGATCATACTTCCGCGCCGGGTCGCCCCAGGCGATCACCAGCCTTCCGCCCCGGGTGATGCAGCCCGAACCGCCGCCGGTCAAGGCGTAGTCGCGTGCCTGCCGCAGCAGCGAGGCGTCCATCCCCGCCTTCGCCGGCGTGACGTGGACCCAGTCGCGGGCGGGCCAGGCCTGGTCGGCCGTGGCCACCACCAGCAGAATCGAGAGCGTCAGGTTCATCGGAACTCCCTCGTTTGAGGCCAATAGTGTTGAATCAAGCCGGCGCAGCGTTCGGCAATGATTCTCGGCGATCCCCACCCGGAGAATCAAGAGGCAAGACCCCGAAATCGCGGCCCCGGGCTGGCACCCACGCTACGCCACCGGGTATGCTGGAGCTTCGACCGGGGCAAGAAAAGCCCCGGCGGGCAAGAGAACTCACCACGGGTATCCGGGAGAAGCAACCATGAACGGGCGAAAAGCGCGTTGCCTGCGGGCGAGGATCGGTGCGGTGTTGATGCTGGTGGGCGCGATCGTTGCCACGTCGTCCGCGCAAGAGGAGAAACCCCCGGCGCAGAAACCGGGCCACTTCGAGGCGACCGTGACGAGAAAGGTGGCGCTGGACTACCTGCTCTACCTGCCGCCGGAGTACGAACAGAAAGAGGCCTGGCCGCTGCTGGTGTTCTTGCACGGGGCAGGCGAACGGGGCTCCGACCTCGACCTGGTCAAGGTCCACGGCCCCCCCAAGCTGATCGCCCAGGGCAAGGATTTTCCCTTCCTTGTCGTCTCGCCCCAGTGCCCCGCCCACCGCTGGTGGTATCCGGAAGTGCTGATCGAGCTGATCGACCGGATCGCCAACACCTACAAGGTCGACAAGACGCGAATCTATCTGACCGGGTTGAGCATGGGGGGCTACGGCACCTGGGCACTGGCCACGGAGTATCCCCATGCGTTTGCCGCCATCGTGCCCATCTGCGGGGCCGGTGACCCGGGGGCGGCCGAACGGATCAAGCACATTCCCACCTGGGTCTTCCACGGGGCCAAGGATCCGGTCGTACCGATCGCGCGGGCCCAAGAGATGGTCGAGGCGCTGAAGGCCGCCGGCAGCGACGTCCAGTTCACCGTCTACCCCCAGGCGGGACACGACTCCTGGACCAAGACCTACGACAACCCGGAACTCTATCGCTGGCTTCTGAAACAGAAACGCGGCGGCTAGCGCCTTGT
>CAYZWG010000093.1:0-1136 GCA_964481605.1 uncultured Planctomycetaceae bacterium | reverse complement strand
CGCCGGGCCATAACACGTCGGGATATCATGCCTTAACCCCCACCGGGACGGTGGGGAAGAGCCCTAAGTGGCGCCTTCCGCCTAGGAGCGTCGAGTCCAGACGTACTGCCCCTTGCCGTCCGCGTCAAAGCCCATTTTCTCCCAGAATCCGGTCGCCGTATACCGCACCCGGTCGGCGATGATCGTATCGAAGGCGGTTTGGAACATCTCTACAGTTTCCTTGCCGTAGCCGTGCCGCTCGAACTCGGGGAAGATGTTGATCGAGTGGATCGTCAGCCGCTGCCCCTCGATCAAGCCGCGGACCTTGCCTACGCGATTCGTTCCGCAGTCGATATTCATCCAGTCATAGGCGGAGCCATGGTCTTGGCGCCGCATCAAATGGAAGGCCAACTTGCCCTGCAAGGCGTGCGGGCGGTCTTCGCGGGTGCGAGGCTCGTGTCGGTTGGCCGCCTTTTTTCTGAACAACTGCCCGCTGCTGGTGACGCGCGAAAACAGGTGCGCTGTCTCCAGCGGCAGCTTCTGCGTTTGCTCGGTGACGAAATAGCCGTTTTCGGACAGTGCGCGATGGAACATCTGGATGACTTCCACCCGGTCCTGGGGCGAGAAATGCAAGAGCACGTTCTTGCACACAATCAGGCCGAACTGCTCTCGGATCGGCTCCAGCGACAACAGGTCGTGCCGCTGGAATCGAACGGCTCTTCGCATCTCCTCGCTCACTTGGAGGCCGCCGTCCGAGCCGTGGGGAGAGAAATGCCTCGCCCGAACCTCCGGCGGAATCCGCTTGGTCTCCTGCTCGGAGTAGACGCCCTGGGTGATGATCCGGCCGAAGGTGTTGGTCTCATCAATATCGGTGGCCCAAATCCGCAGGTTCCTGAACAAAAAGGGTCCCATGTGCTTGCGGAAGGTCATCGCGATGGAGTAAGGTTCCGGCCCCGTGGCACACCCCGCATCCCACACGTCCATGTATCGACGGGTTGCCAGATCGGGGATCACGTGCTCGGCAAGCAGGTCCAGTGCCTGGCCGTCCCGGAAGAAATAAGTAAAGGCCATTGGTATCGCCTCGGTCGGTGTGTGCGGGTTCTGCTCCCCACGGCAACCATAGCTTCTGGAAACGCGGCGGTTTGTCAGACAGCGCC
>CAYZWG010000092.1:0-15092 GCA_964481605.1 uncultured Planctomycetaceae bacterium | reverse complement strand
CGTAAGCGAGGGATTCCAGGCTGGCGATTCTCCCTCGCTTACGCTTCGGGTTACGCTGGGCGTCGTTCCTGGCCGTTCCTGGGCGTAAGTTGTGGGTTGGGAAGACCTTGACGGGCTTCTCCGGCCCGGTCTATACTTCATGGTTTCGTACTCCCCGGGCCTTGCCGTGCCGGGGGAGTGGCCCGGGGGAGAGCGAAGCGGACGGGGCTTGAGAGGGCCCTGCCTTTTCCCCCCCATTTGGAGCGGTACGACACGCCGGCAGCGAGGCGGTGCTTCCGCCGCCGACGCCCTGGGAATTGGAACCATGAAAAGCGCACGACGGCACGAACTTCAGCGCAACGAACTGGCCGCCTGGCTTGCCCGGTTTTACAAGCGGATCGAGCCCTACACCAACGCGGCGTTGGGGGTGGTGATCCTGGTGCTGGTCTGCTACGTGGCCTATACGTGGTGGTCGCGGCAGTCGGGCAGCAAGTCGGCGCAGGCGTGGGACGCGGTGTTCGTGGCCCTGAGCAGCGGAAACCCCGCGGACATGGAAGGCGTGGCGGAACGGTTTCCCACGACGCCGGCCGGCGATTGGGCCAACGTGGCGGCGGGCGACATGCGGCTGGCGGTGGGCTGCGATGAGTTGTTCAGCAACAAGGCGACGGCCACCCAGGAATTGCAGAAGGCACGGGACGCCTACATGACCGTGCTCGACACGAGCACCAATCCGGTGCTCCGCGAGCGGGCGACGTTTGGGCTGGCCCGGGCCTATGAAGCGTTGGGCGGCACGCGGCAATCGCAGGGGGAACTCGGCCTGGCGGTGGAGCAATACGAAAAGGTTGTCCAGCAATGGCCCAACGGAACCTACGCCACGAATGCCCGCCGCCGCGCTGAAGATCTCAAGCGGCAGGAGACCAAGGAGTTTTACGACGAGTTCGCGGCCCACGACTTCAACCCGGCCGCCTCCGTCGAGGCCACCAAGGGCGGGAGCGAACTACCGTTTGAGACGACTCCCTTGCCCGAGGGCACGACCCCGCCCGACTTCAGCGACATCCTCAACAAGTCGGACAGCGGTGCCGCGAAGAAAGACAGCGAAGCCGCCCAGCCGGCGGCGGAGACCTCGCCCCAGCCGGCCGCCTCCGACAAGGCAACCAAGAAGCCGGCCCCCTCCGACAAGGCAGCCAAGAAGCCCGCGTCGCCACCGGCTGAAAGCGGGCCAGACGCGAAGACGTCCGGGCCGGCAAAGCGACGCCGCCGTGAGCCCGGGTCGGTCGTGCCGCGGGGGTGACGGAAAATGGGCCACGACGCGATGGCAAGCCGAGAAGGCAGACGGGACGGGTTGACGCATCGACGGCCGGTACCCAGCACGATCCCCTTTCCGGCCGTTCGATGACCACGCCGCGACGCCTCAGCCCGGAACCGGTGGAGCTGGTCGTTCAACCGGAAGAGACCGGCTGGCGGCTGGACGTGCTGTTGGCGCATCACTTTTCCGACTACAGCCGCGTGCATCTGCGTCGGGTCATCACTTCAGGCGGCGTGACCATCGACGGCCGCGGCGGCAAACCGGCTTATCGCGTGCGCGGGGGGCAACGCCTGTCGATCACCCTGCCGGAGATTCCTCGCCAGGCGGCTTCGCCGGAGAATATTCCCCTCCACGTTCTTTATGACGACGATTGGCTGGCGGTGATCGACAAGCCGGCGGGGATGGTCGTCCACCCGGCGCGAGGCAACTGGAGCGGCACCCTGGCCAGCGCCCTGCAATATCGTTTTGGCGGACGGTTGAGTGCGGTGGGCGGCCCTTGCCGGCCGGGGATCGTACACCGCCTGGACCGCGACACCAGCGGCGTGATCCTGGTGGCCAAGCATGACCTGGCCCATGCGAAACTGGCGGCACAGTTTCAGACACGTTCGATCGAGAAGGAGTATTTCGCGATTCTTGCGGGAGTGCCGCAGCGGGACCGCGACGTGGTCGATCGGCCGATCGGCGTGCATCCTACCCAGCGGGAAAAGATGGCCATTCGGCGGGGATCGGCACGCGCCCGGCCGGCCGAGACCTTCTACGAGGTGGTGGAGCGGTTCGACGGCTTCGCCGCCGTTCGGGTGCTGCCCAAGACGGGCCGCACCCATCAGATTCGCGTCCACTTGAGCCACGTCGGTTGCCCGGTGCTTTGCGACCGGCAATATGGCGGGCGGGCCCGGCTCACGCGGGGTGAGCTTCGCCGGGTGCCTGAGGACGACTTTGTCTTGCTCCAGCGACAGGCGTTGCACGCGCGGCGACTGCGGCTGGCGCATCCCCGCACGGGCCGGCCGCTGGAGGTCGAGGCCCCCTTGCCCGACGACATGGCGGCCGTGCTGGAGGCGTTGCGGGCCTATCGCGGCGTGGGCCCAGGTGATGGGGCTTATCGTTAATGCTCTTGCATCCGTAGGGCCGGCCGAAAGGTGGCGAACCCACGGGTGGCCCCGATAGCTTTGCTATCGGGGTGCCGTGAGGCACGGGAGGCGAAGATCGCGGCTGGCCCAACTGCCGCACACGCGGGGAGCGGGGTCAGGCAGCCCCGCGGCGAACAGATGCCTCTTGCGGCTGCGCCGCCCTGATAGGCGAGCTATCAGGGCCACCCGGCGAACGCTGCGCGGGCTTCACTGAACGGCCTTGTTCTTAGGCCGTACGCCCCTATGGCAAGGCGCCCGCGCGGGGCGGCAACGGCGCCGTCGGCCGGCCCTGCCGGGTAAGGGGAAATTTCTGGAATCTTGCACTCTCCCGTTGTCGCAGGGGAATGTACCACACGAACGGGTGATTACCCCTGGGGGTGAGTCGCACCCATGGGTGGTGTGATTAAGACAAGCCGAGGTGAAATAATAAAATTCCAGAAAAACTATCTTGACAATTGCTCATTGCTGCGGTAACCAAAGGGCAGGTGCGATGGATTTGGTCGTAGCCTGCGCCGGAAATGAAGCGGTTGCCAGCGACGCAAAGAGCGGGCCGTGCGGCACGGCACCATCGGTCGTACCAAGAAGGGAGACAAGGGCGATGATCGAGAAGGTGATGATGGAGACGGGCCGTGCGGAGGAGGGATTTCTCGACGGGATGCTTGCCTTGCCCGAGGGGGACACGGTGCTCCGCTGCATGGAGTGCGGCACCTGCAGCGGGAGTTGCCCGCTGGGGGAGGCGATGGAGTATCCGCCGCGTAAACTCATTCTGGAGGCGCGGCGGGGTCGCATGGAAGCCGTGCTGCGGAGTCCCTCGGTGTGGATGTGCGTGGGATGCTACACCTGCACGCTTCGATGCCCGCGGGAGATCGACCTGACCGACACGCTTTGGCCGGCAGTCCGCGACGCGGCGTTGCAAAGCGGGGTTCAGCCGCCCTCGGAGCTCCAAGAGGCCCTGCAAAACCTGTATATGTATGGAAACGTACTAGGCAAATCCCCCCGCCAGCGGTTGAACTGGGCCAAAGACCTGCCCGTGCCCGTGCTCGACCTGTCCAAGGACCCGCAACCGGTCGAAGCGCTTTGGCTGGTGGGCTGCTATCCGTCGTATTACCCCAGAAATCAGGTGGTCAGCCGGGCGTTTGCCCAGATTCTGACCAAGCTGGGCGTGCGCTGGGGCGTTCTCGGATCGAAGGAAAAGTCGCTGGGAGACTGCGACCGGTTGTTCGGCGAGGAAGGGCTCTTCGAGACGCTGGTCGAGAGCAACAAGGACCTGCTCTCCAGGCAGACGTTTGAAACGCTGGTTCTCCTGGATCCGCACAGCTTTCGGGCAATGCAGGTGTTTTACCCGCGATACGACGCGAGCTTTCCCGCGCAGCATTACCCCATGTTCCTGGCGGATCGCCTGGAGCAGCTCAAGCCGCTGCTGCGGAAGCCGGTCGAGGTGACCGTGACCTATCACGACAACTGCTGCGTGGGGCGGCGTTGCAGTTGCTACGATCCCCCGCGCGCGTTGTTGAAGGCGATACCCGGCGTCAAGCTGGTGGAAATGGAGCGCAACCGGGAGAACTCGCTCTGCTGCGGAGGAGGGGGCGGAGGAATGTGGCTGGACGGCCACATTACCGAGCACGGGGGAAAGCGGCTTTCCGACGACCGCATTCGCCAGGCGGCGGCCACGGGGGCCGACGTGCTGGCCGTCTCATGTCCTTACGAGCTTTCGCGGTTCGAGGATTCGGCGAAGGTGGTGGGCGTGGAGGATCGGATCGTGGTGCGGGACATTATCGAGCTTTTGGGGGAGTCGATGGGGCTGGAGGTTTATTGATGGTTGCATCGCGAATGGTCGGTCGTTTCGGGCTCACCCCCTGGGAATCCGGGCTTCCGCTGGAAGCCCTTCGTTGATTGGCTATGCAAGCGTCAATGAGGGAGACGTGATGAACATCGTGGTCGTGATGCGGCAAGTGCCCGACTTGATCGAGCCGTTGGAGATCGACGATTCGGGCCGGGCCCTGGATTTGGAAGACGCGAGCTTCCTGGTGAACGAGTCGGACGACCATGCCTTGGAGCAGGCGATCTTGCTCAAGGAGCGGGCAGGGGGAACGGTGACCGTGGTGGGCCTGGACCATGGCGAGATCGACAACACGTTCTACACGGCGGTGGCCAAGGGGGCCGACCGCGTGGTGAAGATCGCCTGTGAGGAGGGTTCGCTTCCGGCGGGCGGGGCCCTGGCCAAGATGTTCGCGGCGGTGGTGCGGCCGCTGGAAGCCGAGTTGGTGCTGGTGGGCTCGCAGGCACACGACGAATTGACGGGCGCGCTGGGGCCGGTGCTGGCCACGGAATTGGCGATGCCCTACTTGGGGGTTGTGCGGGGGGTGGAAGCGGGCACGGGCCCCGGCACGGCCACGGCGCTGAAGGAGTTTCCCGGGGCCGTGAAGGCGAGGATGAGCGTCGACCTGCCGGCCGTATTGGGAATTCTGGCGGCGGATCAGCCGCCTCGGTACGTGCCCGTGAGCCGGATTCGCGGGGCCATGAAGTCGGCGACCTTTGAGGAAACCGAGACGCCCGTGCCCGAGGTGGAATCGGGCGTTGCCGTGGCGCGGCTGTATTTTCCGGAGAAGGGCGAGCACGCCGAGATGTTGGAAGGATCGGAAGAAGAAGTGGCCGAGCGAATCGCGGAGCTGCTGGTGGAGAAGGGAGTGGTCAAATGAGCGCGACGGACATCCTCGTGCTGGCGGAATCCCATGCGGACGGCGTTACGGACATGACGCTCGAGTTGCTGGCCGCGGCCAGGCAACTGGCCGGATCGACCGGGGGCAAGGTGGTGGCGGTGTTGCTGTCGGAGGACGGGGCCTCGCGGGCGGCGGCGCTGGCCGCGGCGGATCGCATCCTGGCGGTGGACGATCCGCTGCTGGCGGCGTATTCGCCGCAGCCCTATTTGGCCGTGTTGGAGGCGGTGATCGGCTCGGAGAGTCCGCGGGCGGTATTGTTCGGCAGCACAACGATCGGGTTGGATGTGGCCCCCGCCCTGGGCGCCCGGCTGGGCGTGCCGGTGCTGAACGGTTGCCAGGTGCTGGAGGCAGCAGGAGACGTGATTCGGGCAACGTGCAGCCTTTGCGCGGGAAAGCTGCTGGCCGATGTCCAGGTGCGGGAGCGTTCGGTGTTCGCGGTGGTGCTTCCCGGCGCGTTTCGCGCCACCCAGCAGCAGGGCGAGGGCAAGCTGGAGAGTGTGCCCAGCCCGATGCCGCTGGAGGCCGGCCCGATTCGATTCGAGGAGATGGTGCTGCCCGAGGCGGGCGACGTGGACATCACCCAGGAGGACATCCTGGTCTCGGTGGGGCGGGGGATTCAGCAGGAAGACAACCTGGAAGTGGCCGAAGAGTTGGCCCAAGCGTTGGGCGGACAATTGTGCGCCTCGCGGCCGATCATCGACCAAGGCTGGCTGCCGACCACCCGCCAAGTTGGCAAGTCGGGCATGGTGGTGCATCCGAAACTCTACCTGGCGTTGGGCGTCAGCGGGGCGCCGGAACACGTCGAGGGCATGAAGGATTCGGAGTTGATTATCGCCGTGAACACGGATGCGGCGGCTCCCATTTTCGACGTGGCGCAGTTCGGGGTGCAAATGGACCTTTTGGACGTGGTGCCGCCGCTGGTCGAGGCGTTGAAAAAAAGGAACGGAGCAGGTTGAGCGAGGCAATCTCGCCGGGGATTGCGGCCACGATCGAAGGGGAACCAACAGGCGGAGCATGGAGCGACCGCCGTGGGCGGAGGCGTCGCTTGCGGTGGGAGAGCAAGCCCGCTTGAGCGGGGCAACAAGGAGGCGTGCGGCGCAGAGACCGGTGGCATCAGCTCGTCCAAGGGGCGGCCGCCGGGAGGCCGATGGGCGGTGAGGCGGCGTCAGCGTCCGATCGTGCCGGGTGGTGGCCGGTGTGGTCGGCTCCAGTGACCGTGAGTCAGTCCGATGGAACCGTTCCGAGATACGTTCTGGGGTGTTCCACACTGGGCGGAGCTTGCGCAGTACGTCCTCGGGTTTGTGACGGTCGCCGTGTTTGCCGTGGGGACGGGTCGCCATGTGCTGCGGTGGCGGCGAGGGCAGCGGGAGGCGGGAAAACTCCTCTCGCTCGGGCGGCTGCGCGAGTTTGTCCGCGACGGGCTGTTCCAGTGGCGTCTGTCCAGCGATCCGTACGCGGTCGCGATGCACCTGATGATCTTCTGGGGGATGGTCTTTCTGGCCATCGGAACGGCCCTGGCGACGGTCGATTGGGACGTTGCGCATCTGCTGTTCGGTTTCCAGTTTCTGCGGGGGGCGCCCTACCTGACGTTCGAGTTCGTGCTGGACGTATTCGGGCTGCTGTTGATTGTCGGCCTGGCGTTGGCCTTCTGGCGGCGATACGTGCAACGGCCCTCGCGGTTGGCCACTCGGGCCGTGCCGCGAGGCGACTGGGAGTCGCTTTACCTGCTGGTGATTCTGCTCTTGGTCGCGGTCACGGGATTCGCGGCCGAGGGACTGCGGATTGCCGTGGGCGAACATGTTCGCACGGGCTGGGCCCCGCTGGGATACGCCCTTGCGGCGGCCTTTCGCGGAATGTCGACCGAGACGATCAAGAACGTATACGTGGTGGTGTGGTGCACCCACGCGCTGTCCGCGTTTGTGTTCATCGCCAGCGTGCCCTACAGCAAGGCGTTCCACCTGGTGAGCTCGCCGTTGAACGTGCTGTTGCGGGGGGACGCGCCGGTGGGAAGGCTGCCCGTTTTCGGCGAGTCGGGGGCCGAGCGATTGGGAGACCTCACCTGGCGGCAATTGCTCCAGTTGGATTCCTGCACCTGGTGTGGGAAATGCGAGGAGGTCTGTCCGGGGCACGCCAGCGGGCAGCCCCTCTCGCCCAAGGACGTGGTTGAGGGGCTGGCGGTGGAGCTTGCCCGGGGAAACGGCTCGGCGGCCACGGCCAAGCGCGCCGCCGGCGGTGAGGACTCGCCCCGGGCGGCCGGCCGGCCAGAGGCCGGCGGCAACGGCGGGTCCCGGTTTGGAAGACGCCTGCACGGCGAGGTGGTCGCGGCCGAGGCGCTCTGGGCGTGCTGCACCTGCCGGGCCTGCGAAGCCCGATGCCCGGTGAGGATCGAACAGCCGCGGTTGCTGGTCGATCTGCGGCGGCACCTGGTCTTTCAGGGCGAGATCGACGAGGGGCTGCAGGACGCCTTGATGAACCTGACGCGGTACGGCAACTCGTTCGGCCAGTCGGGGCGGAAGCGGTCGGCCTGGGCCAAGGAGCTCGACTTTCTGCTCCGCGACGCCCGCAAGGAGCCGGGCGAGTATCTGTGGTTCGTGGGAGACTACGCTTCCTACGACCAGCGGGCGCGGGAGGTGACCAAGCGGACGGCGGAGGTGTTTCACCGGGCGGGGCTGGACGTGGGGATTCTCTTCGACAAGGAGCAAAACGCCGGCAACGATGTCCGCCGGGTTGGCGAGGAGGGGCTTTTCGAGTTGCTTCGCGAGAAAAACTGCGGAGTGCTCGGCAAGGCCGAGTTTCGCTGCCTCGTGACGACCGATCCGCACACCTACAACACGCTGAAAAACGAGTACCCGCTGGCGGAGAACGGCCGGCAGGAGGCGTTGCCAGCCGATTGCCGGGTGATGCACTCTTCGGAGTTGTTCGACGAGTTGCTGGTGGAGGGGAGGCTGCGGGTGAAGCAGCCGCTGGGGTATCGGGCCACCTATCACGACCCCTGCTACCTGGGCCGCTACAACGGAGTCTACGAGCCGCCGCGGCGAGTGCTGGAAGCGGTGGGGGTGAGCCTGGTGGAGATGCCCCGCAATCGCCGGGAGAGTTTCTGTTGCGGTGCGGGGGGCGGAAGAATTTGGATGAAAGACGCGCCGGGCGGAGAAGAGCGTCCCGCGGAACAGCGAATACGCGAGGCCTTGGAGCTGGAGGGGGTCCGCTATTTCGTGGTCGCCTGTCCCAAGGACCTGGCGATGTTTCAGGACGCGGTGAAGACGGTCGGGGCCGAAAAGCGGCTGGCGGTCGTCGATTTGGCGGAACTCGTATTGGAGGCGGTTTGAGTTTTCGGCCGGGGGGCGCCGGCGAGCCGACCGGGGCAATCCGAACCGAGCCGACCAGGGAACACTTTCATTGCCGCCGGCAGCCGACGTTGCGCGAGGGTTCGCCAGGGTCGGCCCGAGGCGGCTGGTTGGGGAACGAAATGATGATCGCGCCGACGGATGAGATCAGAATTGGCGTTTACGTCTGCCATTGCGGGACGAACATCGCGGGGAAGGTGGACGTGGAGCAGTTGGCGGAATACGCCCGGGGCCTGCCGGGGGTGGTGCTGGGGCGGGAATACAAGTACATGTGCTCCGATCCGGGGCAGGAACTGGTCAAGCGGGACATTGTCCAGCACAGGCTGAACCGGGTCGTGGTCGCTGCTTGCAGTCCGCTGTTGCACGAGAAGACGTTTCGCCGCGCGGCGGAAGAGGCGGGCTTGAATCCCTTCCTGGTCCAGATGGCGAATGTGCGGGAGCAAGTTTCCTGGGTCACGGAGGACCCGGACGCGGCCCTGCTGAAGGCGAAGTCGCACGTAGCGGCGGCGGTTGGCCGGGTGGCGTGGCACGAGGAACTGGAGCCGAAATCGGTGGGGATCAAGCCCCGGGTGCTGGTCGTGGGCGGGGGCATCGCCGGAATTCAAGCGGCCTTGACCTTGGCCGACGCCGGCAAGGACGTGTTTCTGGTGGAGCGGGAGCCGAGCATCGGCGGGCACATGGCGATGTTCGACAAGACGTTCCCCACGCTCGACTGCGCGGCCTGCATCCTCACTCCCAAGATGACGTCCGTCAAGGACCATGCGAACATCACCTTGATGACCTTTTCGGAAGTGGAGAGCGTTTCCGGCTCGGTGGGCAGCTACCAGGTGAAGGTGCGGCGGCACGCCCGCTACGTGCAGGAGGACCTTTGCGTGGGTTGCCTGCAGTGCATCGAAGCCTGTACCTTCAAGACGCCGAAGTTCATCAACAAGTTCGACCAGGGGCTGGGAAAGCGGAGACCAATTTACGTTCCCTTTCCCCAGGCGGTGCCGCTGGTGCCGGTGATCGACCCCGAAGCGTGCATCGAACTGAAGACGGGCAAGTGCAAGAAGTCGTGTCTGGAGATCTGTGCCGATCGCGCGGCGATTGATTTCCATCAGAAAGAATGGGTCGAGGAGATCGAAGTGGGGGCGATCATCGTGGCCACGGGATACCAGGCCTTCGACCCTGCGGTGATTCCCTGGTACGGTTACGGACGGTTTCCCAACGTCTACACCAGCCTGGAAGTGGAGCGGCTGTTGAACGCGGCGGGTCCCACCGAAGGGAAGGTGGTTCTCCGCGACGGGAGTGTCCCCCGGCGGGTGGGAATCGTCCACTGCGTGGGGAGCCGCGACCACAACTATCACCGCTATTGCTCCGGCGTCTGCTGCATGTACTCGCTCAAGTTTGCCCACCTGATCAAGGAGAAGACCGGCGCCGAGGTGACCAACTTCTATATCGACATGCGTACGCCGGGCAAGGGGTTTGAAGAGTTTTACGAGCGGGTACAGGAGGAGGGCGTCAATTTTGTTCGCGGCAAGGTGGGCGAGGTCAGCCGTGCGGACGCCGACGGCGGCGATCCGCAGGCCGCGGCTCCGCTGGCGGTCAAGGTGGACGACACGCTGCTGGGCCAGGTGCGGCAGGTCGAGGTCGACATGCTGATCCTTTCCGTGGCGATGGAGCCTCAGGCAAACGTGGACGATGTGCGGCGGATGTTCGGTATTTGTTGTTCCCGCGAGGGTTTCTTCCCGGAGAAGCATCCCAAGCTGGCCCCGGTCAACACGGCCAGCGAGGGACTGTTCCTGGCCGGAGCGTGCCAAGGGCCCAAGGACATCCCCCAGACGGTGGCCCAGGCCCAGGCCGCGGCCGCCATGGCCCTGGCCCTGATCGATCGGGGCCACATCGAATTGGAGCCCAACACGGCCTGGATCGACGAGGACGCTTGCTCGGGGTGCAAGACCTGCATCCCCCTGTGTCCTTACAGTGCCATCAGCCGCGACGAGCAAAAGAAGGTCGCCGTGGTCGACGAAACGCTGTGCAAGGGATGCGGCACCTGCGTGGCGGCCTGTCCCTCGGGCGCGGCCGAGCAACACCTTTTCAAGAGTGAACAGATCTACGAAGAGATTGAGGGGATGTTTTGCCATGTCTGACACGGAAAACGGAGACCAGCCGCGCTTCCATCCGAGAATCGTGGCGTTCTTCTGCAACTGGTGCACCTACACGGCCTCGGACCTGGCCGGTACGTCGCGGATGCAATACAGTCCCAACATTCGGGTGATCCGCCTGATGTGTTCCGGGCGGCTCGACCCGCAGTTTGTGCTGGCGGCACTGCGGCAGGGGGCCGACGGGGTGCTGGTGGGCGGATGCCATCCGGGCGACTGCCATTACGAGGAAGGCAACTACAAGTGCCTGCGGCGATTCGAGCTCTTGTGGCGGCTGCTCGACCAGATGGGGATCGAGCGAGAGCGGGTTCGCATCGAGTGGATCTCGGCGGCCGAAGGGGACCGGCTCCGCGAGGTGGCCGACGACATGGCCGAAGAGCTGCTGCGGCTGGGACCGCTCGAGTTGGAGCCGATTCCGCAACCCGGGGAGAAGGCCAAGGACGCCCGCCAGCCGGCGGCCGCGGCGACGTGAAGGAGACGAACGATGAGTAAACCGAAGGTGGGTTTCTACTGGTGCGCCTCGTGCGGCGGGTGCGAAGAGGCCGTGGTCGACCTGGCCGAGGCGGTGCTCGACGTGGTCGAGCTGGTCGACATCGTCTTCTGGCCCTGCGCGATGGACTTCAAACGCGAGGACCTGGAGCGAATGGCCGACGGCGAACTGGCCGCCTGCTTCGTCAACGGGGCGATCCGCACCAGTGAGCAGCAGGAGATGGCCCAGCTCTGTCGCCGCAAGTCCCGGCTTCTGGTGGCCTTCGGCAGTTGCTCCCACACGGGCGGGATTCCCGGCCTGGCCAACCTTTATCCGCCGGAGGCGATCTTCCAGTCGGTCTACGGCGACGGGGTCTTCAGCACGGTCAATCCCCAGGGAGTTCGCCCGCAGCCCCGCGTTGCCCGGCCCGAGGGCGAACTCGAGTTGCCCCAAATGCAGGACACGGTCAAGGCCCTGGACCAGGTGGTCGAGGTGGACTACTACCTGCCGGGCTGTTCGCCGCCGGTGAAGTTGATCGTGGAGGCGGTGATGGCGATTGTCAAGGGCCAGTTGCCCCAGCGGGGCAGTGTGCTGGCCCCGGACGTGGCGATGTGCAACGATTGCCCCCGCATCGACAGCAAACCGGCGGAACCCTTCTTGCACGAGTTCAAGCGACCCCACCAGGTGTTGATCGATGCGGAGAAGTGTTTCCTGGCCCAGGGGTTGTTGTGCTTGGGGCCGGCCACTCGCGGCGGCTGCGATCACGCCTGCATCGACGGCAACATGCCCTGCACGGGCTGCCTGGGGCCGGTGAGCCGGGTGAAGGACTACGGGGCGGCGGTGCTCTCGGCCACGGCAACGCTCTTGGACAGCAACGATGCCGGCGAGATCTCGGCGGCGATGGCCGGCATTCCCGACCCGGCGGGCACCTTCTACCGATATAGCCTGCCGCACTCGACGCTGTTTCGCCGGGTGCATTTTGGAGAAAACGGAGGAGAATGATCATGTCGCGACACGTGACCATCGACCCGATTACGCGGCTGGAGGGACACGGAAAGATCGATATCTTCCTCAACGACCGGGGCGACGTGGACCGGGCGTATTTCCAGGTGCCCGAGTTGCGGGGCTTCGAGCGTTTTGCCCAGGGCCGCCCGGCGGAAGACATGCCCCAGATCACCTCGCGAATCTGCGGCGTGTGTCCCACGGCCCATCACATGGCCGGCGCCAAGACCCTCGACGATCTCTACCAGGTGCAGCCGCCGCCGGCGGGCAAGGCGATCCGGGAATTGGTCTACAACACCTTCACCTTCGAGGACCACGCCCTGCACTTCTACTTTCTGGGCGGTCCCGATTTTGTCGTCGGACCCACCGCGCCGCGGGCGGAGCGAAACATCCTCGGGGTGATCGGCAAGGTCGGCCTGGAGGTGGGTAAAAAAGTGATCGCCATGCGCAAGGCGGCCCGCGAGTTGATCTCGATGATCGGCGGCAAGGTGATTCACCCGGTGCTGGGGCTGCCGGGGGGAGTGGCCAAGGCGGTCCAGCCCGACCAGCAAGAACGCTGCATCGAAGTGGCCGACCAGGCGGTGGAGTTCGGGCAGTTTTCGCTCCAGGTGTTTCGCGACGTGGTGCTGAAGAACCAGCAGTACGTGGACCTGATTCTCTCCGATGCGTATACCCATCGCACCTATTACATGGGGCTGGTGGACGAGGCCAACAAGGTGAACTTCTACGACGGGCAGTTACGGGTCGTGGACCCCGACGGCAAGGAGTTTCTCAAGTTTCCCTGCGGCGACTATTTGAAGCACGTGGCCGAGCACGTGGAGCCCTGGAGCTACATCAAGTTTTGCTACCTGAAGGACGTGGGCTGGAAGGGCTTTACCGACGGTGCCCAGAGTGGTGTGTTCGCGGTGGCCCCGCTGGCCCGGCTCAACGCCTCCGAGGGGATGTCCACGCCACTGGCCCAAGAGGCCTACGAAGAGATGTACGCCACGCTGGGAGGCAAGCCGGTGCACCAGACGCTGGCCACGCACTGGGCCCGGCTGGTGGAAATGCTCTCGGCGGCGGAGATGATGCGGGACTTGGCCGGAAGTCCCGTGCTGATCGATCCCCACGTGCGGACGATTCCCACGGCGGAGCCCAAGGAGGGGATCGGCGTGGTCGAGGCGCCCCGCGGCACGCTGATTCATCACTACCAGACCGATTCGCGAGGGATCATCACCGCCGCCAACCTGATCGTGGCCACCCAGAACAACGCCGCCCGAATCGCCATGTCGGTGGACAAGGCGGCCAAGGGGGTGATTCATGCCGGCCGGGTGGACGACGGTATCTTGAACCAGGTGGAGATGGCTTTCCGAGCGTACGACCCGTGCCACGGCTGCGCCACTCACGCCCTGGTGGGCCAGGCGCCGCTGGTGGTGCGGCTGATGGATTGCGAGGGCAATCTGCTGCGAGAGATTCGCCGCCAGGGGTAAGCGAATCGACGACGTCGCACGGTGGCGTATCCTTCCAGTCGACGAGGAGGTGCGAAGATGATCTCCCCCGAAGTGTTGCGCCGGTATCCGTTCTTCTCGCTGGTCTGCGAAAAGAGCCTCAAGCGGGTGGCGATGATTTCCGAAGAGGTTCGCTGGCCGGCCGAAACTCGCATCTTCTCCTATCGCGACCCTGCCAAAAAACTGTTTCTCATCTTGCACGGCGAGGTCGAGTTGCGGTGTCCGCTGGGCTCGGGCGAGGAGCGGACCGTGGACACGTTGACCGACGGCGAGGTGGTGATGTGGTCGGCACTGGTCGAGCCGTATCGGGCCACCGCCTCGGGAGTGACCACGCGGGCCACCACGGCGGTGGCCATCGACGCGGCGGCGCTGCGCGACCTGTGCGTCCGTGAGGCCTGCCTGGGGTTCCGCCTGATGACGCAGGTTGCCAAGACGCTCTCCAACCGGCTGGACGAAACGCGGGTCCAGTTGGCGGTGATCTGAATCTTGTTTAGGCATCCTCTTGAGTGATCGAAGATTGACGGGGACGAGGCTCCGCCTTTGTCCGCAAAAGACAAATAAGCCAGGCAGAGAAAAAGACAATGGCTGCGGCAAACTCAAACACTACTGGCCATTGGATGGTCGTCGCAAATAAATGACGGCCTTTGAGTTGTTCCGCCTTTTCCTTCTGGCGTTGGGCAAGAGCCCTCCAGATTGGAAAGGGGGCACTTGTTGGCGTCATGGTCACTGTAAGCCTAGAGGGATCGTCGGTCGGGTGTTTTCGCACGCTAAGATACAGAGTCACCGGAAAGGTGAAGTCGAGGGCAAGCAGAAGCACTCCCACGAGCAGCACAACCTTTTGACGCGCGTTCATGGGGATACCTCCACCGACCAGCGGTTGCCCAACGCTCAGCGTGACGATTCGACGCGGTTAACACTGATATCCTCGGCGCGGTTGTTTCGCGATTCCTCTTCCCTGATTCCTTGCTGAGTTCGATTCCAGATCACGATTCCGAGGGGGAGAAGGATCCCATAGGGAATCCAGAGAAAGAAACGCCAGGGCGTGGGCAGAAGAAAGAGAAGGGCCAGAAAAACGATGATGGCGATCCAGCAGATGATGGACGCCTTGACAGTGAACGCCTTCTCCCGTGGTCCCGACGTGTTCCGAATGCTTAAAAACGTGCCCACCAAGCCACCCATGACGCCGATCACGGAGCCGACCAGACCACCGATCAAACCCGTATCCATCTCTTCCTCTCCTTTCCGCACGACTTCCCACTCTGCCCTAATCTCCGTTTGCCGGGCATCGGGACTTGCTCGGCGCCCGTAGCCTACGCCCATCTGGCGGCGTGCTCAAGCGTTCGAGCCGGATTGCGGCAGAAATCTTGACGGAAAACGGCTGGCTCATTCAAAGACAATCAACCCGCTCATTCTGGGGGGGGCTTTGCACTACCGCCCGCCCCAGGCGAGGGTTTTCCTGCATTCGGTTCCACGTGCCGGTCCAAGAGCATCCGCATCAAGTGCGATCCGAGCGCGTC
>CAYZWG010000091.1:0-15107 GCA_964481605.1 uncultured Planctomycetaceae bacterium | reverse complement strand
CTTCCAACGGAAGCCCGAATTCTCAGGGGTTGGTCCGGAACGACCGATCCGTGGCGAGGCAACCATCAATAAACCGTTGTTTTTCCGGCACTCCGGCCGGGTGCCGGTTTCGCTTCCGCCGCATTGTACGACACCGGGCCGCAGCGGGCTACCCGCCCGGCTCCACCAGCCGCACCAGCACGCGATTGCCGTGTACCTCGACCACCTCGATTTCCGAGCCCCGGGGAACCATTTCGCAATCGGCGATCACGTCGACCAGCCGGTCGCCGAAGAGCGCCTTGCCGCTGGGCGTAAGTTGGGTCGTCGTCTTGGCTCGCTGGCCGATCAGGTCTTCGTATTCGACCAGGGCCTCCTGTTGGCGGGCCAGTTTCGCTTCCGGCTGGCCGGGCAGTCGCGGCAGCCAGCGGTTGACGAGCAGGATCACCGCCAGCGTGCCCACCGCCGCTCCGACCAGCACCATCAGGGAACTCTGAAATTGTCCCAGTTGGGTCGAATTGTGGGGCAACACGAACGTCTGGCTGGCCAGCACGATCGAGGCCAGGATCATCACCCCCCCGCCCAGCCCGAAGATGCCAAACCCGGGAAGGACGAACACCTCCAGCACGAGAAAGCTCAGCCCCGCCGCAAACAGGGTCACCTCTAGCCAACCGGCGGTGCCGCCGAGGAAACGGCTCCAGAAAAACACGATGAAGCAGACGGCCGCGCAGAACGCTCCCACGCCGATCCCCGGCGCCTGAAGCTCCGCATAGACGGCGGCAAACCCGATCATCAACAACAGCACGGCTAGGGCGGGCGACGCCAAGGCCTCGATGAGGAAGTCGGCCCAGCCCGGCTCCAACAGGGCAGGGTCCGATTCCAGTCCGTAGATCGCCTTGAAGGCCGTGAAATCGTCGGCCACCGCCTCGGCCAGCCAATACTCCACGGCTTCCGCACCGCGCGTCGAAAAGGCCGCGCCGGGCGTGGTCACTCGGCGGCCCCGCTGCCAGCGGTCCGGTTGCGGCTGCTCGGCCAGTTCCGCCTCGCAAAAGTATTCGCGATCCTTGCTCTCTTCGATGCGGGTGTACTCGAAGACCTCCAATTGGGCGTCGATCATCGCCGCCGGCAGCGACCACGAACGGGACGCCCGCGGCGCGATCACCTGGCGGAGCGTGGTCCGCATGGATTCCACCTCTTCGGGGTCCGGGGCGAAGTCCCCCCTGCCCCCCAGGATCGCCGACGGACCCACCACCACGTCGCCACAGGCCATGGCGATCAACGCCGCGTCGCCCTGGGCTCGACGGGGTACGTAGGCCACCGTGCGGACCCGGTTGGGGTCCAGGTCCTGGGCGAGAAAGCCGGCCAGCCGGGCACTCTCCGCCGGGGCACCCCCCTGGGAGTCGATCCACAAACAGATGAAATTGACCTTGCGGCCAACCGCGTCCTGCATCATCCGCTGTGCCCGGTTGATCATCTCGTGCGTGATCGGCCCTTTCAGGTCCACCCGCACCGCCCGCCACCGGCCCGCCAGCGACGGGTCTTGATGGATCGCCTCGGGACGCAGGTCCATCGCCCGGGCCACGTCCCGCAAATTGCCGGCCAGGTAGGTCACGAAACCGTGGCGGCGGGCTTCCGTCCCCGTGAACCGTCCCGGCTCCCCAGCGCGGATCAATACCTCCGGGTTCTCCTGGACCGTGTGTTTCTTGCGCAACTCGGCCAATCCCTCGCCGGTCACGTATTCGGTGCTGTACTCGGTTTCGGCCTGGAGTATCTCCAGGCTGGGATCGACCAGCGCCATGGCCACCACGCCGGGAACCCGCCGGTGCCGATCGGCAATATCCTGGTAGGTGAAACGCACCGTGTTGGTGATTCGCTGCTCATCGATCCCGGCGTGGCCGATCTCGGCGTCGGCGGCCATCACGATCTCGTCGCAGGCCAGCGCCACCAGCACGGCATGGCCGCGGATCGACTGGGGGAGGAAGGCCACGGTGTAGGCCCCGCTGAGCTTGCCGCCGGAGAGGAATTCGGCCAATTGGTAACTCGCCCCAAACTCGCTCCCCCGCCCGTACTCCTCCTGATCGGCAAGCACCTGGAACTCGAAGATCAGCACCGGGCGGACCCCGGCCGCCTTGGCCCGGTCCAACGCGCTGAGGGCAAAACGCCGCACCCGCTTGTAGCTCTTCTCGGTGATCGGCAGCGTGAGCTTCATCGTCCAGCCGGCCCGATCGACGTCACCGTTCGCCGCCGGTTCGCTGGGGCCGGTGTCTTCTCGCTCCGGCGGGTTCGGCTCGGCCGCTGCCGGCTCACCGTGGGCGGGCGGCAAAAAGAGGACGCTCGCCGCCAAGAGCACGATCCAACCGGGCATGGCCCGGCCGCGGGCCCGACACGTGCAATCCCCCCCTGTCCCGGCGAGACACGCCCGGGGGGAGCAGTCCGTTCGGGGGGGAATTCGGGCCGCACCGGCGCCTAGATGCCCGGTCCACCCGATCCCTCGATAGATACCAAACCCAGGCATAACAGGCGGCCCATGGAAACTGGGTGACTGCTGGAATTATAGGCCGGCCGGCTCGCGGGCGTCAATCAGATGAGCAATGGGGTCCGCACGGCTCCCCCCCTCGGAGAAGGATGCCGCGATTGGCCGATCCCGTCTAAGATGTTCCCCATGCGGCCAACTTGGTTCCCAACGGCCAACCTGGTTCCCAACGGCCAACCTGGTTCCCAACGGCCAACCTGGTTCCCCACGGCCAACCTGGTTCCCAAGCTCCAGCTTGGGAACCCGCGGATTGAGAGTCTTGCTCTGCGGGCGAAGCGGAGCTTCGCGGAAGTGCGGTCCCAAGCCGGAGCTTGGGACCGAGCGTAAGGCGGCCAACTTGGTTCCCAACGGCCAACCTGGTTCCCAAGCTCCAGCTTGGGAACCGAGATAAAGGGGATATTCCTGTGCAGCGGGAGAGCGAGATCGCGCGCGTGCAAGAGAACCATCAGACAGAGGTCCGCACGGCGGCCGGACGTTGGTACGAGTTGGCCGAGGCGGTGCTGGCCGGGCATCGTCTTTCGTCCGCCCAGGGGCTGGATATTCTCCGCTCGGCCGAGGTCGACCTGCTGGAACTTCTGGCCGGCGTCTACCGGGTGCGGCGGCACTGGCGCGGCAACCGGGTCCATCTCAACTTCCTGGTCAACGCCAAGAGCGGCCATTGCGGCGAGGACTGCGGATATTGTTCCCAGGCGAAAACCTCCCACGCCCAGATCGAAAAGTACGATCTGCTCTCCGGCGAGGAGATTCTCCGCGGTGCCCACCTGGCCGCCCAACGCCAGGCCGCCACCTACTGCATCGTCACCAGCGGCCGCGGCCCCCGCGACCACGAATTGGCCACCCTGGAGCAGGTGGTGCCCAGGATCAAGCAGCGGCATGGCCTCCAGGTGTGCGTTTCGCCGGGGCTGTTGACCGGGGAGCAGGCCCTGCGGTTGAAGGCCTGCGGCGTCGATCGGGTCAACCACAATCTGAACACCAGCGAACGTTTCTACCCCAGGATTTGCACCACGCACACCTATCAACAGCGGATCGAGACGCTGCGGCACGTCCGCTCGGCCGGGCTGCAAATCTGCTCGGGCGGGATCGTGGGGATGGGCGAGGAAGACGAGGACGTGGTCGCCCTGGCCCTGGCGCTGGGCCGCTTCCAGGTCGAGGCCCTGCCGGTCAACTTCCTCATTCCCATCCCCGGCACGCCGCTGCAGCGCGCCACCGGGCTGAACCCGCGGCGATGCCTGAAGATTCTGGCCTTGTTCCGGCTGGCCAATCCGCGGAGCGAGTTGCGGGTGTCGGCCGGACGAGAGCAGCACCTGGGGGCATTGCAGCCGCTGGCGTTGTATGCGGCCGATTCGATGTTCGTGGGCGACTACCTTACCACCGGGGGCCAGCCACCGAGCGAGGATTACCGCATGATCGAAGCGTTGGGGTTCGAGGTGGTGGCCGAAGGGAGCCGGTCGCGGGCCTCACCGGCGGGGGGGGGAACCAGCTAGGAAAGACCGTCGCCGCAGGATACACTTCTGTCGGAGCGGCCGGTTGTGCGCGGGGCTGCCGATCCCGCACTGAATTCCGCGTTGTGCGCGGGGCTGCCGACCCCGCACTGAATTCGACCGATGGTCTCCCACGTCAACCGTTTACGCAAATTCGGGGAGACCTTCGGTCAGGCCCTCGGCGGGGTCGGGAGACCCTCGCCGAACTTGCCTGTGAGGTTCCATGTCCGACTCGCAGATGCCCAACGTGAGCGAACTGCTGCGCCGCGCGCGAGCGGGCGATCCGTCCGGTCGCGAACAGTTGTTCGGGCTGTGCCGTAGCTACCTGGGGTTTGCGGCCCGGGCGCAGGTGGAGACCTGGCTTCAAGCCAAGGTCGACGCCTCGGACCTGGTGCAGCAGACGTTGATGGAGGCCCATCGCGACTTCGCCCGGTTCGAGGGCCAGTCGCAACAAGAATGGTTGGCCTGGCTGCGGAAGATCCTGGCCCACAACGTGGCGGATTTCATCAGGCACTATCGCGGCACGGCGAAACGGCAGCAGCGGCGCGAGGTGCGATTCCGCGATCCGGCCGATTCGGCTGCCCGCAGCGGGGCACCGGAGCCGGCGGCCCGGGATCGGTCGCCCAGCCAGGCGCTGGCCCAGGTCGACGCGGAGTTGCGCGTGGTGCTGGCGTTGGAGACCCTTTCCCTCGACCATCGCGAAGTGATCGTGTTGCGAAACCTGGAGCGGCTCTCCTTCAACGAGGTGGCCGAACGCATGGGGCGCTCGCGGCCGGCGGTGCAGATGCTCTGGACCCGGGCGATCAAGAACTTGCAGGCCGCCATGAGAGCGACGGGAGATTCGCCGGTTTGAGGCTTTGGCCGGGCTGCTCCGCAAGCGGCGGGGAAAAAGAAACGCAAGTGCAATGGCCGATCTGCCCGAAGAATTCGTTCACTTCAGCGTGCTGGAGGACTATCTCCAGCAGCTTCAGTCGGGCGGGCGGCCGAATCGGGAAAAGCTGCTCGGCGAGCATCCCGAGTTGTCCGAGGCGCTGGCCTGCCTGGAGACGCTGGAGGGGATTGCGCCCGATTCGGCCGATGGGTGGGAAGTGGGCGTCGCGGGGGGGCACGACTCCGGGTCGCGTCTGCCGCGGGATTTCGGCCCGCTGGTGCTGTTGGAGGAGATCGGCCGGGGCGGCATGGGCGTGGTCTACAAGGCCCGCCACCGGGAGCTCGACCGGATCGTGGCGGTGAAGATGATCTTGGCCAGCCATCTCGCCTCGGCCGAGCACGTGCGCCGATTTCAGGAAGAGGCCCGGGCGGCCGCCCGGGTGGAACACCCCCATATTGTCCACATCCACGAAGTCGGCCAGGTGGAGGACCAGCACTACTTCACCATGCAGTACGTGGAGGGGGTCAGCCTGGCGGTGCGGATCGCGCGCGGGCCGATCGAGATTCAAGAGGCGGTGTGTCTGGTAGCCCAGGTGGCCAGGGCCGTGGGCCACCTGCACCGGCACGAGATCGTGCACCGCGACCTCAAGCCGTCCAATATTCTGTTGGATGAGACGGGCAAGCCGCACGTGACGGATTTCGGTTTGGCGAAAGTGGTTGCTTCCGACAGCCAGGCGACGGCCACCGGGGCGATCCTGGGGACGCCCAGCTACATGGCCCCCGAGCAGGCGGCCGGCCAGCATCTGGCGGTGGGGCCGTGGAGCGACATCTACAGCCTGGGCGCGGTGCTCTATGAGTTGCTCACCGGCCGGCCGCCTTTCCAGGAAGACACGGCCATCGACACGGTGCTGAAGGTTCTGGAGGGCGAGCCCCCTTTGCCCCGCACGTTGAACCGGCGAGTGCCCCGGGCCCTGGAGTTGGTCTGCCTGAAATGCCTGGCCCGGGAACCCCGCCGGCGCTACGCCTCGGCCGACGCGCTGGCCGACGAGTTGGAGCGGTTTCTCAAGGGAGAGCCGCTGGCGGTGCGGCCGCCCACCAGGGCACAACGGCTGGCGCGTTGGGTCCGGCGGGAACCGGCCGCCGCCAGCCGGTTGGGCGTGCTGGGAATCTTCTTTACGGTCCAATGGATCAATTTCGCCCGGCACCTCGACGACCCGGTGTTCCGTGCGTTCCACTGGAAAATCTTGGGGCTGATCGGCGTCTGGACCGCCACCGCGTTTCTCTTTCAGCGGTGGATCAAGCGCCCTCGCTGGAGCCTGCCGGCCTGTTTCGTCTGGGGCACGCTCGACTCGGCGCTGCTCTTGGCGGTGCTGCTTTTGGCCGACGGGGCCGCCAGCCCCTTGGTCGTCGGCTATCCCCTCTTGATCGTCGCTTCCGGCCTCTGGATGCGCGAGCGGTTCGTCTGGTTTATCGGCGGGCTGTCGATGCTTTCCTACGCCGTGCTGGTGGCCGATTTCTACCTGCGTCGCCCGGGGCTGCAAGCCCGGTTCGACACCGACCTGGACCGCCACGTGATCTTCGCGGTGATGATCGCCGCCGTAAGCTGGGGGGTGGCCTACCTGGTCCGTCGGATTCGTACCTTGAGCAGCTTCTACGGGCGTTAGCAGGGCCGGCCACTAACCTGGTTCCCAAGCTCCGGCTTGGGAACCCGCGGCCCGAGAGTTTTGTTCCACGGCCGGCGGATCGCAACAGGAATCGCAGCGTCTCAGTCTTCGCATAACGTACAGAATGCACATATCGCCCAAACCATCCCTCGCGGTCAGTCTCGGGAATCGGACGAATCTGAAAAGTCGGTTAAACCGTGAAAACCTTTACATCCGATAGCACATGATGAAGGGGTCTTAGGACCAGCCGAGAATTGATTTGCCGATTTGCCGGGCCGCGTTTCACGGCGGCCCTCGGTTTTCGAAATGGAAACCGGCAACTTGTTTTTCGGCCGCCCCTCAGGACAATCGGACACCATTCTACAGCGGCACTTCGCCATGTGGCCGGTCTGGCGACCGAGCCACTGGAACCCGGCCGAATGATCGCCTGGGTCATTCGGAGACCTCGGGTCCGGCGGCGGGGCCAGGAAGACCCGCGCCGAAGGAAGTTCTGCTGCGGAAGTCATCACGGGGACGTGACATGCGCGTTCATCTGCATTGCTTGCTCGTGGTCTTGACGACGGTGGCCATTGGGGCCGGTAGCGCCAAGGGCCAGGACCGGCCGACGACCACCCGAAAGAGCACGGTCAGCTCGCTTTTCAGCGAGTTGCAGGACCGGATCATGGGCGGGATTCTGGGCCCAGTGGCCGAGCCGGCCTATCCACCGCGGTCCGCCGAGGCCCAACGCGCCGAGTCCCGTGCCGCGATCAGCCGGCACGCACGGACTTCGCGCACGAGGACCATGTTGCCGGAGTATTCCCGTAGTGGTTCCGCTAGTTCGGCCAACCGCCGGGTGATGGTGGCTCGATCACCGGGCCAGACGGCCCGGCCGGCGGTCCCCGTGGCCGTGTCCGAAGCCGCCTTGCCGGCCCAGCGGTCGGTGGCCCCCGCGTCCATCGCGCCGGGTCGATCGGGCAGCTTGAGCCGGCTCTACGAACGGCTCAGCGCGGCCCGGCAATCGTCCTTTGGAGATTCCTCTCCGGCGGTCCGGGATGAGCATTCGCCCCAGGCGGAGCCTGCGGCGGCGGTTCCGCGGGCGGTCGAGGCAGAGACTCGACCTGCCGCGGGCCCTTCGACCGATGCCGTGCCGACGGTGGTCTCCCGGCGGCAGCCCTGGGCGCCCACCACGGTGCGGCCTCAGCCGAAGCCGACCATCGCAGGCCAGAGTCTTCCGGCGGCCGGACCACTGGCAAGGCCTGGTGAGGCGATCCGGCCCGCGCCGGCCGTGAGCCGTCCGATTGCCGAGAAGCCCCTTCCTGTCGCTGGTGCCGAAAACGTGGCGGCCGGCCCGAGCCGGACCGAACCGACGCCGGCGATACCGGCCGAAGCGCAACCCCGGGTGCTGTTTGTCGGGCAGAGCCCGGTGCTGAACGTGAAGACGATCGGCCCGCCACGGATCGACGTGGGCCACGAATCGGTCTATCGCGTGGTGATCGGGAATTCCGGCCAGGCGGAGGCCGATCAGTTGGTGGTGGGGATCGATTTTCCATCGTGGGCCGACGTGCTGGGCGCGGAGGTGAGCGTGGGGGCGACCACCACGGCGCGCACCGCCGACGGCACGCAGCGTTTCCAATGGAAGATCGGCCGCCTTGCCGCCGGGTCCGAGGAGACGCTCGTGTTGCGGGTCGTGCCGCGGGAGAGCCGGCCGTTCGATCTGGCCGTGGTGTGGAATTACACACCGGCGGCCGCCGAAGCGAAGATCGAGGTCCAAGAGGCCAAGCTGGCAATAAAGCTGCACGGCCCGGACCAGATCCTCTACGGCAAACAGGAGACCTTCCGGCTGGAAATCGCCAACACCGGCACGGGCGAAGCTCGCCAGGTGGCGATTACGCTCTTGCCGCTGGGCAGCGGGCAGAGTGTGCCTGCCACGCATCCCCTGGGCACACTGGCCGCGGGCGAGAAAAAAGTGGTGGAGATCGAACTGACCGCCCGGCAGGCGGGTAATCTTCGGGTCAACATCGACGCCACGGCCGCCGGCGGGGTGCAGGCGCATCTGGCGCAAGAGGTGATCGTGTTGCGGCCGGCGTTGGCTGTCAAGGTGGACGCCCCCGAGTTTCAGTTTGTCGGAAACGAAGTGACTTATCGGATCGACGTGAGCAATCCCGGCACCGCCACGGCGGAGGGGGTGGCCTTGGTGGCCCACTTGCCCCAGGGCTTCGAGTACATTTCCAGCCAACCCGAAGGCACCCTCTCGGCGGCTGACGGCAAGATCGCCTGGTCGCTGGCCGGTCTGCCGGCGAAAAAGAACGTGGCTATCGAGTTGGTGGGACGACTGGGCAAGGAAGGGGCCGGCGAATTGCAACTGGTCTGCTCGGCGACCGACGGTCTGAACGCTCGGGCCGAGGCCTCGGTGCGGGTGGAAGCCATCGCCGATTTGGCCCTCCAGACGACCGATCCGGCCGGTCCGGTGCCCGTGGGAAGCGAGGCCGTCTACGAGGTGAAGGTGGTCAACCGGGGTAGCAAACAGGCGGAAGGAGTCGAGGTGACCGGCTATTTCTCCGATGGGATCGAGCCCATTCAGGCCGAAGGAGGAAAGCACCGCCTGGCTCCAGGACAGGTGGTGTTCGAGCCCCTCAAGACGCTCGGGCCCGGCCAGAGCCACGTCTTCAAGATCAAGGCCCGAGCAGCCACCGCCGGCAATCTCATCTTCCGCGCCGAGGTCTATTGCCAGCCGCTGGGTACTCGGCTGGTGAGCGAGGAAACGACCCACTACTACGGTCGCAGCCACGCCAAGCCGGCCCACGACGGCATCTTGACGGCCGATCGGCGCGACGCCAGCGGGGGCGCGACGCCGGTCCGAGGCGCGGCGGACGGGTCGGGCAAGAGCGAGTAGTTTGCAGGGTGCGGGCTTTGCACGCATGCACCCTGCTTGGACAGCGGCAGTTTGGGCTCCTCCCCGCCGGCCCTGCGCCGGTGGGGGACGGGTTTGAGAACTACCACGCCCACACGCGCGCTCCTCCCAACGCGAGGCCATGGGGAACCGTTGGGGGTGGCAGCCGCCGGTAGTTTCCAAACCCGCAACCCGCCGGCACGGGGCCGGTGGGGGGCACCTGAAATCCCAACGCTTTACGTTCCTCGACCTCCGCTAAGTGGCGCTGTCCACCCTACTCTGCTGATGGCTGGGCCTGGATCTTTTGGGTCCACCCCAGCCAGGCGAGGATCGAATACAGGCAGGGTACCAACAGCAGCACGACGACGGTGGCAAACAGCAGGCCGAAGGCGATCGACGTTGCCATGGGCACGAGGAATTGCGCCTGCAGGCTGGTCTCCACCAACAGCGGCAGGAGGCCGGCGACCGTGGTGGCCGAGGTGAGGATCACCGGCCGGAAACGCCCCCGGCCGGCCGCCGCCAGCGCTTCGGAAACGCTCTTTCCCTCCCGCAGCCGGAGCTTGATGAACGCCACCAGCACGATCGAATCGTTGACCACGATGCCTGACAGGGAGATGAATCCGATCATGCTGGGCATGGTCCAATCGATGCCCAGCAGCATGTGTCCCCAGATCGCCCCCACCAGGCCGAAGGGGATCACCGACATCACGATCAGCGGTTCGACGTAGGACTGGAAGACGAAGCTCAAGAGGAGGAAGATCATCGCCAGCCCGATGAGAAAACCCCGCATCAGGCTTCCTTGCGTCTTCTCGCTCTCCTTCTGCTGGCCCTCCATGTTCAACTGGACCCCGGGGTAACGCCGGTGCAGTTGGGAGAAGAAACCGCGGTTGAGGTCATGGAAGATTTGCGCGGCGTTGGCTCGCTGGGTGTCGAGGTCGGCGGTGACCGAAACGGTCCGTTGGCCGTCGACGCGGACGATCTGGGAGTAGTTGCGGACCCGCCGCAGGGAGGCCACCTCGCTCAAGGGGCGCGTCTGGCCGCTGGGTGTGCGCACCTTGAAGTCGGCCAGGTCGGCCGGCGACCGGCGGTCTCGGGGGTCGAACTCGACCTCGACCTCAAAGGAATCGGAACCCCGCTGAAACTCCTCGGCGATGCTCCCCCAGAACGCCCCGCGAATTTGGGCCGCCAGCGCCTTGGCGGTGATTCCCAGGGGACGCGCCGAGGGCTTCAACCGGACGAGGATTTCCTCCTTGCCGGGGCGAAGGTTGTCGGTCAGGTTGCGGACCCCGGCGTAGCCGGCGATCTTCCCTTGCAGTTCCAGGCTGGCCGCCTTGAGTTGTTCGAGGTTTCCGCCGCGAAGCTGAATGTCGATCGGTTTTCCGCCCGGCGTGACCTGCAACTGGTCGAAGGTGAGGCTGACCACGTCGGGCACTTCGCCCACGGTTTCCTGCCACTGGCGGAGGATGTCGTCGCAGCGGTGGCTTCTCCGATCCGCACTCAACAGCTCGACCATCACCTGGGCCACGTGGCTGCCGCTTTCCGGGGGAACGGGGGTGTGCGAGACGTCGCGGCTGAACCCAAATGAGGTGGCCACGACCTGGATCAGGTCCTTTTCGTCGGCCGGCTGCAATGCCTTGAAGTGGGTATTGACCTCCCCCAGGGCACCCTCCACCCGCCGGACCACCGCGGCGGTCCGCCGCAGGTCGGTTCCGTGGGGCATTTCGATCTGGGCGATGAGAAAGTCGCCGTCGAGTTGGGGAAAGAGGCGGTACCGCAGCCGATGACCGGCCAGCAACCCCGCCGAGCAGAGAAACAACGCGATCACCGCGGCGATGGGGACCGTGGGGTGCCGCACGCTCCAGCCCAGCACGGGGCCGTAAACACGGCCGATGACCCATTCCACGAATCGATCGATCGCCGCGCGGACGCGGGGTGGGTTCTTGGGCATCCGCTGGAGAGAGTGGGTCAAATGGTGGGGCAGGATCAGGAACGCCTCGATCAGACTCACCGACAACGCCGTCACCACGCCCACCGGCATCACCCGCATGATCTTGCCGATTTCCCCTTGCATCATCAACAGCGGCATGAACACCGCCACCGTGGTCAGCATCGAGGCGACCACGCCCAGGGCGACCTCCTTGGTGCCGTCCACGGCGGCCTGGGCGGGCGATTTGCCGCGGCGATAGTGGACGAAGATGTTTTCGCCGATCACGATCGCGTCGTCGACGATGATCCCCAGGGCCATAATCAGGCTGAACATGGTAATCATGTTCAGGCTCATGTCCGTGACGTCCATCACCCAGAGGGTGCCCAGGAAGGAGATGGGAATTCCCACCGCAACCCAGAAGGAGAGCCGCAGGTTGAGCATCGCCCAAAGCGTGAAAAAGACGAGCACGAAGCCGTAGATGCCGTTCTTGGTGAGCATCCCCAGGCGATCGCGGACGTAAAAGGAGTAGTCGCCCCAGACCTGGATGTGCACGCCGGGAGGAAGTTGTTTCTCTCGCACGTAGTGGCGAACGGCGTTGACCACGTCGATCGTGTCTTCGCTGGAGGTGGTTCGGACTTCCACGTTGATGCAGCGGCGGCCTTGCATCGTGGAACGCGGCCAGTCTTCCTCAAACGTGTCGCGCACGGTGGCCACCGCGCCCAGCGGAATGCGAGCCCCGGCCGGGCTCACCTTCACCGTGAGGTTGCGGAAATCCTCCGCCCGGCGGCGCTGGTCGAGCACCCGAATGCTGATCTCCCGCTGGCCCGTCTCCACGCTGCCCGCCGGAAGGTCCAGGCTCTGGGCCTCGATTTCCCGGGCCACGTCGTTGATCGAAAGCCCGTAGGCCAACAACGCCGCTTCGCGGACCTCCACGCGAATCTGGTGCTCGGCAAATCCGGTCGTCTCGACCAGGCTGACCTCGTCCAGGGCCAGGAGGTCGTTCTTGATTTGTTCGGCCAGGGCGACAAGGTCCTTCTCCGTCATCCGGCCGGCCGCCTGATCGCGATCTTCGGCCTGGGCCCCGTCGTCCTTGGTGGCGTAAAGCGGCCGCCCGGAAAAGATCGAGAGGCTACAGGCGGGCGTCTGCTGCTTCTCTTCCCAGACAAGCGGCTCCTCGATGTTCTCGGGAAAATTGTCGATCTGGTCGACGGCGTTTTCCACGTCCTTGAGCACCTCCGCCACGTCGAAGCCGTCGGCCACCTCGACGATCACGATGCCCACGCCTTCGCGGGCCGTGGAGGACACCTCGGCGATGCCCTCGGTGCCTTCGATTTCCTCCTCGATCCGCTGGCAGATGGTCTCTTCGACCTCCAGTGCCGAGGCCCCCTTGTAAATCACCCGCACGTGGATGAAATCCGATTCGAACTCGGGGAATACTTCGCGGTTGAGCGAGGTCAGTCCCAACACGCCCAGCAAGATAAAGACCAGCATCAGCAGGTTGGCCGCGGTCGGATGGCGTACGAAATAGCGGATCACGGCGCCGGCTCCGCTGGAGGACTAGGCAGGGCGACCGGGCGGACGCCCGGCGACGCCGGCGAATCTCTCCCGTCCGGCCCGGCCGGCTGATCGTTCGCCGGCGTCCCGCTCACCAGAACGCCGTCCAGGGGCATCGCCTCGCTGGCCGGCGAAAACCCCCGGCTTCGCCAACCGGCGTGGGGCACGTAGAAATCGCCCAGGATGACCAGGTCCCCGTCCTCGATGCCGGAGTCGATCACCACCCGCTGGCCTTCCTCGACCAGCACCGAGACCTGGCGCATACTTAACCGCCCGTCCCGGAAGCGAACCTCCCCGTCAACCACCTGGCGGCTTGCTCCCTCCAGCACGTAGACCGTCTGGAGGACCTCGTCGTCGAGGTCGCCGCGAGGCATTTCATGAAGACTATCGCGGGGAATCACCACCACGTCGTCGACGGTCATGCCCCACAGGGTCACCTCGCAAAACACGTCGGGAACCAGCGGCGGGCGGACCCCGGGGACCAGGTCGGAGTAGGGATTGGGCACCTGGATGACAACGGGAAAGCACTGCGTGGCCGGGTCCATGGAACTGCCCAACCGCGTCACCTTGCCCCGCCACGGCTTGCCCGAGCCCCAGTGGACTTCCGCGTCGAGCAATGCCAGGGCCTCGTCCAGCGGCGAGCCTTTGGGGTTGACGTTGCGGAGATCGACCGAGGGGTGGCCCGGCACGCCGTGAGGAAACAGCGCCGCCCCCTTGCCCGCCGCCACCATGGCCACGACCTCGGCCGAGTCCATGGCCAAGAACCGGCCCAGTCGCTCGCCCACGTTGACGTACTGGTTCTGCTCGATCGATTTCGATGCGCAGCGGGCTTCAAAGGGGAGCGTGATCCGGCAATGGGCCAGGTCCCGCAGGGCCAGTTTCCATTGCGCCTGGGCGGCGTCGCGGGCGGCGCTGGTGCGGGCGATGAGGATCGGCGTCAGGGCCAACTGGTTCTTGGTCTGGGTATAGGTCAAGAGCCGCGTCAGTTGCGCGCTCTCGGCGGTTTCCACGTCGGCCTCGGTGACCGTGTTCTTCTCGGCAAGGGTCTTCAACCGCGCCAGGTCGTCGTCCGATAGCTCGAGTTGCTCTTCTTGCAGCTTGAGGACTTTTTCCAGGTTCTCCTTGGTCTTCTTCAGCTCGTCCAACTGCGTCTTTTGGGCGGCAACCTCGGCCTGGTAGCGGTCTCGTGCCAGGCGGTACTCTTCCTCGTCGATTTGCACCAGCAGGGTGCCGGCCGGGAGAATCTCGCCGGTCTCGAACCGGGGGGCGACGAACTTGGCTTCGCCGCGAACCTCGGCGATCGCCGTCCACTCGCGGCTGGCACGGCTGGTGCCGTAGGCAGTGATCCGGCAGCGGTGCGCCGTCTTGCGGGCCTCCATCACGCGAACCAGGCGGACGGATCGCTTCTGTGGCTCATCCGGCGGACGCGGAGACGTCAGCCGCAACACGACGAGTACGGCCGCCCCCGCCGCGATCAATGCCAGGGCGATGAGGAAGTCGCCCAGCCGCCTCCGCCGCCGGGCCGGTTGAGCGGCAGGTTCCAAGCGATCGGGGATATCAGCGTTGTTGCCCATCGATGTTGACCGGGGTGTTTGGCGGGCCCGGGACCGTCGAACGGGCCGCGTTGGGGGCGGGGTGTGTCGAGGGTGTCCGATCGGCGCCCATAAGGCGGGTAAACGGGGGCATGTCGCAGGGAAGTCTGAATCGTGAATCGCCGGCGCACGGCCCGAATCGACCGCCCGGTGGTCGCCGAGTCCGCAACCGGCCCAGCATGGCCCTGGCGGAGGGATGGCCTCCCGTCCGGAGAGGCAAGTGGGCCCTGGGCAATTATAGGTTGCCGGCGGCCGTGGGGGCCTTGCTCCGTGATGTGCGCCGCGGTTCCCACGCTTCAGCCGCCAAACATCGGGAGGGCGAGGCTGTAGGCCGGGTCGCGACCCGGCATCCCCTGGTTCCCAAGCTTCAGCTTGGGAACCCGCGGGTGGCCGCGATAGCTCTGCTATCGGGGTGCCGTGAGGCACGGGAGGCGAGTCTTGCGGCGCGCCGGACTGTCGGGGCGGGGTCGGCAGCCCCACGCCGAACAGGTGCCTCTTGCGGCTGCGCCGCCCTGATAGACAAGCTATCAGGGCTACCCGCTTGCCCGATCCATGCCGGGTCGCGACCCGGCCTACCACCCGGTGCCGACAACCTCGCTACTCTTTTTCCTCCAGCGGCCGAATCCAGATGTTCCGGTAGG
>CAYZWG010000090.1:10347-15180 GCA_964481605.1 uncultured Planctomycetaceae bacterium | reverse complement strand
GGAATTCGACCACCTCCCGTGTCAAACAAAACGGTTGCGCGGTTTTTGCCCGGCGTTCGGCGCGGGTCTCCCGACGGCGTTCGGCGCGGGTGGCCCAGGTTCTTGAACCTGGGTCGGCGGCAGCCGACAAGAGGTCAGGCCAGCAGGTGGCAGCGCCCGGGCTGCCGATCGGCGCGGGTCTCCCGACCCCGCCTTCGCTGGGTGGAGTGATTTGCCCTGACCTCTTGTGGCTCCAGCCACACCGGTTCAAGAACCGGTGCTACCCTCGAACCCGGCAACCAGCCGGCCCTACGGCAATTCCCCCTCCGAGAGGCTCACCGCTTGATACCCCAAAAGACGCAGGGCGTTAAGAACAACCACCAGCGTCGAGCCCTCGTGCAGCGCCACCGCCGGGCCGATCCGCAGCCCCAGCAGGGTGGCCGGAATCAGCAAGGCCACCATTCCCAGGCTGATCCAGAGGTTTTGCCGGATAATGCGGCTGGTCTTCCGGCTCAAGCCCACGGCGAAGGGGAGCGTGGCCAGGTCGTCGGCCATCAGGGCCACGTCGGCCGTTTCCAAGGCCACGTCCGAACCGGCCGCCCCCATGGCGATGCCCACCGTGGCGCTGGCCATCGCCGGCGCGTCGTTCACGCCGTCGCCCACCATGGCCACTTCGCCCTCCTCGCGAAGCCTGCGGATCGCCTCCACTTTGTCTTCCGGCAAGAGGTCCCCGTGGACCTCATCCAGTCCCAGCCGATCGGCCACGGCCTGGGCCACCCGCTGGTTGTCGCCGGAGATCATCACCATCCGCCGAATGCCCAGTCGGCGGATTTGCTCGATCACGGCCGCCGCCGAATCCCGCGGCGTGTCCATCAGACCCAGCACACCCAGATAACGCTCGCCGTGGCGGACGATCATCGTTGTTCGGCCCTCGTTTTCCAGCCGGGCCACGGTCCGCCGCAGTTGCTCCGGTGGCGTGGGTCCTCCCACCCCGGCCAGTAGCTCCTCCTTGCCGAGGTAGACCGGCTTCCCCCCCAGCGTGGCTTTCACGCCCCGGCCCGTCACACTTTCCAACTCGCGCGCTTCCGGCAGCCCCGCCCGCCCCAGTTGCAGACGGCCATGGCGGACCACCGCCGCGGCCAGGGGGTGGTCGCTGAGCTTCTCCACGGCGACGGCGGTCGCCAGCAGCTCCTCGTCCGACGCCTCGGCCCATGCCACCACGTCGGTCACCCGGGGCTTTCCCTCGGTGAGCGTTCCCGTCTTGTCGAAAGCGATCGCTCGGAGCGTGCCGAGGTTTTCCAGCGGCCCGCCGCCCTTGACCAGAACCCCGCCTCGACCCGCCCTCGCCACCCCGCTGAGCACCGCGCTGGGCGTGGCAATCGCCAGGGCACACGGGCTGGCGGCCACCAGCACCGCCATCGCCCGGTAGAAACTGGCGCCGAACGATTCGTCCACCACCAGCCACGCCAACAGCAACAGTGCCACGAACCCCAGCACGGAGGGCACGAAAATCCGCTCGAACCGCTGGGCAAAACGCTGGGTGGGCGATTTCTGCGTCTCCGCCTCGGCCACCATCTGGACCACCCGGGCAAGCGTGCTGTCCTTGGCCAACTGGGTCACGGCAACCTCCAGCGCGCCGCTGCCGTTGATCGTGCCGGCAAACACCCGATGCGCCGAATCCGTGCTCGACGGGGCCTCGGCGGCCGCCTCCCGGTCGGCCACCGGCCGCTTGTCCACCGGCACGCTTTCCCCCGTCACCGGCGACTGATCGACGCTGCTTGTGCCCTGGATCACGATTCCATCGGCGGGAATCCGACGATTCGGCGGCACCACGACCACGTCGCCGATCTCCAGGTCCTCGACGGGGACCTCCTGCTGGCGCCCGTCCCGCTGGACCAGGGCTGTCTTGGGAGCCAGGTCGCTCAACGATTCGATCGCCCCCCGCGCCCTGCTCATGGCAAAATGCTCCAAGGCGTGCCCCAGGCTGAACAGAAACAGCAGCAAGGCCCCTTCGGCCCACTTTCCCAGCACGCCCGCCCCCACCGCCGCGAACAACATGAGGAAATCGATCTCGAATCGCTTGGCGGCCAGGTTCTGAAGGCTTTCTCGCAGAATAAAGCTGCCGCCGAACAGGTAAGCCGCCACGTACAACGCCCACGACGTCCCGCCGGGCAACGACGTGGTCAACTCCAAAAGCCAACCGGCCAGGAGGAAAACACCCGCCAGCAGCGCGAAAAGAAGCTCGAACCGGTGATCGAAAATCCCGCCGTGCCGGTGCTCTTCCTCTCCCGGCGCCTCTTTCCGCTCCGCTCGCGCACGACGCGCGGGAAAAACTTCCACGCCCAGCCTGCTCAGCCGGGCTCGGATTTCCGCCTCTTCGATCGTGTCGCGGTCGAATTCGACGCGGATCAACCCATCCGGGCTGGCTTCGGCCTCCAACACGCCGGCGACTTGCCGCAGCCTCTGGGACACCCGCTCCGCCTGGCGGGCGTGCCAGATCGACCGCGTTTGGACCAACAGATGGCCGTACTTCCCGGTCACCTCCGCCCCGGCCTGGACGGCGAATTGGCGGATTTCCGCCAGCGAGGATCGCTCGGGGTCGTAGTGGATGCAGAGTAGCGGCGGGCGCTGTTCGGCGGGCTCCACGACGTGCGCATCGTGGACGCCGGCTCTCGCCTGAAGCAGGTCCCTCAGCCGTTGGACGCACTGGTCGCGCTGGCCGGTCGCTTCCGGCAGCAAGAGGAATATCTCCAGTTTCAGCTTACGCTGCAACACCTTGCTTGCTTGCCTTCGTGTTCTGGCAAGAATTCCCGCAACGAGTTTCTGTTGCGGAAAGAACCGCCGCCATTGTAACCCGAAGCGTAAGCGAGGGAGAATCACCAGCCGGGAATCCCTCGCTTACGCTTCGGGTTACAGTTGCCGTAGGGCCGGCTCTGCGGAGCCGAAACGTGGCTGGCGCTGCCAAGGGCGGCAGCCGGCCGGCACAGCCGGCCCTACGGCAAATCAGCAAGTCAACTTTCGCCATCCCGAGAAAACTATCTGCGGTCCTCCAGGCTGCCTTTCAGCAGGAATCCCTCGATTTCCGCGCTGGCCGACTTGAGTTCTTTCAACGCCCCGATGTACGCAAGATTGCTCTGGAAAAACGTCCGCTGGGCCGTCAGCAGCGAAAGGTAGCCGAATTCCCCCTGCTGGTAGCCGGCCACCACCATGTCCAGCGACGCCTTGGCGTCGGGAAGAATATTCGCCTTGTATTGCTCCACCTGGTTTCGCGCCCCCGCGTACCGCTCGAACGTCTCCGCCAGCCGCCGTTGAATATCCAAGCGAATTCGCTCCACGTTCCGCTGCGCGGCCACCAGTTCCGCGCTGGCCGCCGCGATGTTGCCCTGATTGCGGTTGAACAGCGGCAGCGGAAGCGTCACTCCCAGGTTGGCAATATCGTACCCGGTGGAGTTGTCGTGCGCTACCGTGGTATCGACCCCAACGTCGGGAATCCACTCCACCCGGGCACGCTGTAAAGCGCATCGGGCACGCCCTACCTCGGCCCTCGCCGCCGCCAACTCGGGACTCTCCGAAACCAAACGCCCCAGCACCTCCTCCCATGCCAACGGTGGCCCCAAGTCCTCCACGTTTCCCAACAGCGGTCGGGGTTGCATCTTGGGATCGCCCAGCACGGCCACCAGCATCCGCCACGCCGCCAGATAGGCCTTCTGGGCATTGGTCAGCAGAATCTTGGTGGAATTGACCTCCACCCGGGCTTGCAGCAGGTCGACTCGGCTGGCCTCCTGGGCCTTGATCAGGGCCTCCGCCGTGGCGACCCCCTCCTCTCCGATCTTCACCAATTGTTCCGTCAGCTCGATCCTTCGCTGGGCCACCAGAACGTCGTCAAAATGGGTTCGCACGTCAGTCAGCACACGCCATTGCCGAATCGCCAACTCCTGCTGAAGCCGCTCGATCTCCCGGCTTGCCACCGCCCGGTTCCAACGCAGTTTACCACCCGTGATGAGCTGCTGGCCAATGGATCCGCCCTGTTGTCCGGCCATTCCCTCGTCGCCCATCTCGTCCGCCGAGTACCCTATCACCGGGTTGGGGTAGAGGCCCACCTGGGTCCAAATCCCCCGTGCCGCCTGCACTCTCGCCCGGGCTTGCAAGAGCGCCGGGTTGTTTGCCAGCGCCGTCTGTTCCAGGTCCGACAAGGCCAGGCCATCCGACGGCCGGGGGGCCGGCTGGGAAGCGGGCGGCAACTCGGCCACGCCCAGCGGCCGCGGCTCAGGCGGCAGGGCCTGGGATCGTGCCGTCGCGGGAATGAGGCCAAGAACGGTGAAAACGACAACGTGTGTGAATCTCATCGAACGCGTCCCCGTGTGGTAATGGTTGGGGCACCCCCGCCGCGGAGCGTGCCGGCCGGCAACGATTCCCGCCGACCCCATCATTCCCGCAACGTCTGCAGCATGTAGATGTCGCACAACGCGGTGACGTCCCCCTCCGACCCCACGGCGGGAGCACGATCCCCGCCTCCATCCGACACGTTCGGTCCGAATGGCCACGCCGGCCCAATGGCGCTGCCGAAAAGCTCGTCGTTCGTAACCGGAAAATCGAACACCTGTCCCAGCACGCTGCAGACCCGGCAATCCGAGTTGCGGCAGTCATCGGCCGGCAGCGCGGGACATTCCCCACCGTGGGCACGGTATGTGCAGTCCCCTCGGCACTCGGGCTGAAGCACGCAGCAGCATGGGGCCGATGCCTGGAGAACCAGGCAAACAACCAGCGAGGTGATCATCCCCAACCAACGAGACCTATTCCGGCAAACTCGACTCATCCGACGCAACTCTCGCCTTCCCATGTTGTGGCCGGTCT
>CAYZWG010000090.1:0-10247 GCA_964481605.1 uncultured Planctomycetaceae bacterium | reverse complement strand
CGGCAAACTCGACTCATCCGACGCAACTCTCGCCTTCCCATGTTGTGGCCGGTCTTCCATGTTGTGGCCGGTCTCCCGACCGTGCCACCGGATTCGACCGAATGGTCTCCCGCCGGCGGCGGGGTCAGGAGACCCGCGCCGAACGCAGCCCATGTTGTGGCCGGTCTCCCGACCGTGCCACCGGATTCGACCGAATGGTCTCCCGCCGGCGGCGGGGTCAGGAGACCCGCGCCGAACGTGGAGGCAGACCCGCGCCGAACGTGGAGGCAGCCCCGCGCCGAACGTGGAGGCTCACCCTCTCCTCCGCTGCGCAGTATTTCCTCCCTGCCAGTTATTTCGGCTGGCGTAGCTCTCACGATGAAGCCGATTCTGAGGGATGCGAGGATTCTCCGCCCTCGTTCCAGCAACGCGACTTGCCCCCGCCCCGGTCATCCCTATAATGGGGTACTCCTTAAGCGGCCTTGCGGACAGACTTGCCATGAGTGGCCATCCCACCATCACGTATCTGCTCGTCGGCGTCTTGCTGGGGTGCCCTGTTTCTTGCCTGTCCCATCCGGCACGCGGGCCGGCGGTCGAGACGCACGCTTTGTCCTGCTCCTGCTGCCCCTCGGAGCCAAGCGATCGGCAACCCGCCGACGAGGACTCCAGTGACGGGCAGAAAGACTGCCTCTGCCGTGGAGCTGTGGTCGACGCGCCGGCACGTGTCGCCGATCACTACGTGGAGTCGGCCGTCGTTCGCTCGCTCGAAGCCGCCAACCCGTTGATCGTGACGGCTGCTGCCCGGCAACGCCTCGCTGCCGGCTTCCCACCCTTGAGTTCGGGCAGGAAGGTGCGCGTGCTCCTCGCGTCCTTCCTGCTTTGATCTCTCGTCTTTGGCTTCGGCCCAACGCCATCCGGGCCGGATGTCCGCGCCGGCCGCTTGCGCGATGGCTCGCTCGCCCCGGCCGGGCCCTCTCTTGATGAATCATCCTTTCTTGCCCAATGGCCGCGCGGTGTTTACTGCAAACCGTGCCAACGTGACGAGAGAAACCAGACATGACCCAGCGAATCCGATCGTTCAAGCGACTGGCGGGACCACTACGCCTCTGGGCCAAGATCGTCCTGCCCACCCTGGTCGTCCTGGCCGTGGTCGTTGCGGCGGCACGGATCAAGGGTTGGCCCCTGGTGCCCTTCCTCCCGGCAAGTGGCCCAAGTCACGACCCCGACGATTGGTGCCCGGAGCACGGGGTGCCCGAGTCGCTCTGCACCCTCTGCCACCCCGAACTGAAGGACAAGCTCCTCTTGTGCAACGAGCACGGGTTGCCCGAGGCACTCTGCACCCTCTGCCACCCGGAATTGGCAAAACGCTTCGTGATGTGCGCCGAGCACGGCCTGCCCGAGTCGTTCTGCACCCTCTGCAATCCACCCGTGGCCGATTCCGGCCAGCCGCCGGACTGGTGTGCCGAGCATGGCGTGCCGCGGTCCAAGTGTACGCTCTGCAACGATCAGCTTGTGCTCGCCTTGTGCGCCGAGCACGGCCTGCCCGAATCGCTCTGCACCCTCTGCCACCCGGAACTGGCCAAGCGGCTTCCCACTTGTCAAGCGCACGGCCTGCCGCCGGCGTTCTGCCCCGCGTGCCGGGACTCGCAGGCCGGCGCGGGGAAGGCGCCCCCGCTCGGCCGGCCGCCCTTGTTGCCCAAGGGACCCGAATCCGTCGCATTGTGCCGTCTCGATTTGCCGCTGGTCAAACTCGCCTCCCCCCAAACCGCCGCGGACGCGGGCATCGAAGCGGTCCCGGTTCAAACCAGGTCGCTGGACCGCACGCTCACCTGCACGGGGCAGGCCGGGTATCAGCAGAACCGCTACGCCTCGGTGCGGCCCCGCGTGGAAGGCATCCTCCGCGAGGTTCACGCCGACGTGGGAGCCAAGGTCCGCCGCGGCGACGTGCTGGCCGTTGTCGATTCGGCCACCCTGGGCGCGACCAAGGCGGGCTACTTGAGTGCCCGGGCTTCGCTCCGTCTGGCGGAGAAGAACTTCGCCCGCTTGCAGAAACTGGCCCGGCAGCAGATCGTTCCCGGCAAAACGTTGATCGAGGTCGAAACCCGGCTCAGCGAAACGCGAATCGACCTCTCCAACGCCAGGCAGCGGCTGCTCAACCTGGGTATCTCCTCCGCCCAAATCGACCAGTTCGCCGAGGCCAACGACACCAGTTCCCTGTTGCCCATCACCGCCCCCATGGAAGGCGTCGTGGTTCGTCGCAAGGCGGTTTCCGGCGAGGCGGTCGAGGCCACCACCGAACTATTCGCCGTGGCCGACCTGAGCACCATGTGGGTCCACCTGAACCTCCACGAAGACGACCTTCGCTGGGTCCGCCCGGGCCAGCCGGTCAGCTTCGCCGTGGAAAGCCAGCCGGGCGACGGCTTCCAGGGCAAGATTACCTGGATCAACTCCGAAGTGGACGCCCGCACCCGAACCATCCAGGTCCGCGCGGAGGTCGACAATACGGCCGGCATGCTCCGCTCCGGCATGTACGGTACCGGCGTGATTCAGATCGAGGCTCCCCGGGCGACGCAGGTCGTTCCCAAGCTGGCCGTCCAGCGCCACCGGCTCTGGCCGGTCGTGTTCGTCAAGAAGGCCGAGGACCTGTTCGAGCCCCGCCGCGTCAACATCGGCCGCAAGGTGGGGGCGTTCTGGGAAATCACCGCCGGGCTGAACCCCCACGACCTGGTCGTCACCACCGGCAGCTTCCTGCTGAAAACGGAATTGTCCAAGGGCTCGATCGGGGCCGGTTGCTGCGGAGACTGAGCAAAATGAGCTTGTCGGCTCCACCAACGCATCTATTGCGCCGAGCGGCTCTGTTGGAGCTGGCCGTGATCGTGTGGAATGTGATCGAGGCGATTGTCGCCGTCACCGCCGGCCTGATTGCCGGTTCCGTCGCACTGGTCGGTTTCGGGATCGATTCCTTGCTGGAAACCGTCAGTGCGACCGCGGTGGGATGGCGATTCTACCGGGAACTGACCGGCCGCCCCTCCCGGGACTTTGAGCAAGAAGAGCAAACGGCGGCACGCATCGCCGGCGCGCTTCTTCTCGTCCTCGCGGCCTACGTGCTCATCGACGCCGGGCGCCGTCTGGCCGGGTTCGGCGGTCAAGCCGACAAGAGCGTTGTCGGTATTGCGCTGACGGCGGTCTCCCTGGCCGTGATGCCGTTGATGGGATGGGCCAAACTGCGAACCGCCCGCGCACTCGACAGCCGCGCCCTGCGGACGGACGCCTTCCAAACCCTGGCCTGCGTGGGGCTGTCGGCGACCACGCTGGTGGGCCTGCTGCTGAACGCAACGCTGGGTTGGTGGTGGGCAGACCCCCTGGCAGCCCTCTTGCTGGTTCCCTTCATCATCCGCGAGGGAATCGAGGGATGCAGAGGCGAGTAGCCCCTTGATCCAATACCTGTTTGTCGCGAAATCATCATGCTCAACAAGATCATCTCCTTCAGCCTGGAACACCGGTTCCTCATCCTCATGCTCGCCGCGGTGCTCGTGGTTTCGGGGATCGCCTCGTTTCGGGAACTCCCCATCGACGCCTTTCCCGACACCACCCCGGTGATCGTCCAGGTCAACACCACCGCCCCGGCGCTGAGTCCCGAAGAGGTCGAAGCCCAGATCACCTTTCCCATCGAGCAGGCCATCGGCGGACTGCCGGGCCTGGAGCAAGTTCGCTCCATCTCCAAGTTCGGGCTCTCCCAGGTGACCGTCTTGTTCAAGGACGGCACGGACATTCTGCGGGCCAGGCAGTTGGTGGGCGAGCGGCTGGGAACCGTCGAGCTTCCCGAAACACCGGGCGTCGGCAAACCCGAGCTGGGCCCCATCGCCACCGGGCTGGGCGAGGTCTACCACTACCTCCTCACCAGCGACCGCCACGACCTCACCGAGTTGCGAACCATCCACGACTGGATCGTCAAGGTCCAGCTTCGCACCGTGCCGGGCGTGGCCGAGGTCAATAGTTGGGGAGGATATGAGAAACAGTTTCACGTCCTCTTCGATCCGGCCTTGCTCGTCAAGTACGACTTGACCCTGGACGACGTGGTGGAAACGCTCCGCACCAACAACGCCAACGTGGGCGGGGGACTGATCGTGCAGGCCGGAGAGGCCCAACTCGTGCAGGGCGTGGGCCTGGTCACCAGCGTGGACCAGATCGCCGACGTGGTGATCAAGGCCTACCGGGGTGTGCCGATCCGAATTCGCGATGTGGCCGAGGTCAAGATCGGACACGAAATCCGCCGCGGCGGCGTCACCGCCGACGGCAAGGGCGAGGCGGTGCTCGGCCTGGGCTTCATGCTCATGGGCGAGAACAGCCGCGAGGTGACCGAGCGGCTACGCGCCAAGATGCAGCAAATCCGCGCCTCCCTGCCCGACGGCGTCAAGGTCGAGGAGGTCTACGCCCGTACCGATCTCGTCGACCAGGTCCTGGAAACGGCCCGGGATAACCTCTTTTACGGGGCGATCCTCGTCGTGGCGGCCCTGTTCATCCTCGGTGGCGGCTTTCGCGCCGGCCTGATCGTCGCTTCCGCGATTCCCCTCTCCTTCCTCTTCGCCGGAAACCTCATGCTCCAAGCCGGCATCGCCGGCAGCCTGATGAGCCTGGGCGCCATCGACTTCGGCATCATCGTCGACAGTTCGGTAATCATGGTGGAAAACGCCGTCCGCCACCTCGCCCACAACCGCTCCGGCCGGCCCGCGGTCGACGTCGTCCGCGACGCCTGCGTGGAAGTCCGCAAACCCACCATGTTTGGCGAAGCGATCATCATGATCGTCTACCTCCCCATCCTCACCCTGGTGGGGATCGAGGGCAAGCTGTTTCGGCCCATGGCCCTGGTCGTGCTCTTCGCCCTGCTCGGCTCGTTGGTGCTGTCGCTCACCCTGATGCCCGTGCTGGCCAGCCTTTTTCTTTCGGGCAAGGTCAAGCACAAGGAGCCCTGGGTCATCCGGGCCTGCCAATGGCTCTATCGCCCCGTGCTGGCGGTGGTGCTCCGCAACCGCATACCCGTCCTGGTGATGGCGGCGGCCGTGATCGCGCTGGCCGGCGTGGTGGCCACCGAATTGGGCACCGAGTTCATTCCCCGCTTGAGCGAGCAGAGCGTCGTCATCAACACGGTCAAGCTGGCCAGCATTTCCCTGCAAGAATCGCTCCGCTACTCCACCCAGATGGAAAAAGTCCTCCTCCGCGAGTTTCCCCACGAAATCAAGCACGTCTGGTCGCGAACCGGCACCGCCGAAGTGGCCACCGACCCCATGGGCCTCGAACTGACCGACATCTTTCTTACCCTCAAGCCGCGGCAACAGTGGAAACGCGCCAACACACAAAGCGAGCTGGTCGAGCAAATGCAGCTTGCCCTGGGCAACCTGCCGGGAACCCGGGTGCTCTTCACCCAGCCGATCGAAATGCGGATCAACGAAATGATCGCCGGTATCCGCGCCGACGTGGGTGTGAAAATCTTCGGCGACGACTTCGACAAGCTCGCCGAACTGTCCCGGCAGGTGGCCGGCGTGCTGGGCGAAATTCCCGGCGCCAGCGACGTCGCCCCCGATCAAATCACGGGCCTGCCCACCTTGCGAATCGAAGTCGACCAGGAAGACATCTCCCGCCACGGCGTCTCCCGCGAGGAAATCCTGGAAACCATCCAGACCATCGGTACCCGCAAGGTGGGCGAGATTCGCCAGGGGCAAATGCGGTTCCCCCTGGTCATCCGCCTGGCGCCCTCCTATCGCGACGACCCCGACGCCGTGGGACGCATCTTGATCCCCACCGTCGACGGCCGGCAGTTGCCCCTGGCCCACCTGGCGAAAATCGAACGCGTCGAGGGACCCTCCACGATCAACCGCGAGTGGGCCAAGCGGCGGGTGCTGGTCCAGTGCAACGTCCGCGGCCGCGACGTGGGCTCCTTCGTCCAAGAGGCCCAACGGAAGGTCGGCGATCTGGTCGAGTCCTGGCCCGCCGGCTACCACGTCACCTGGGGCGGACAGTTCGAGCACATGCGGCAGGCCCAGCACCGGCTGATGATCGTGGTCCCCCTGGCCGCCGTGCTGATCTTCGCCCTGCTCTACACCACCTTCAACTCGATCCGCGACGCCCTGCTGATCTTCAGCGGAGTACCCTTCGCCGTGGTTGGTGGCGTCATCGCCCTGTATGTCCGCGGCATGCCGTTCTCCATTTCGGCGGGCGTCGGTTTCATCGCCCTGTTCGGCATCGCCGTGCTCAACGGGCTGGTGCTGGTCTCCTATATCCGCCAACGTGTCGGCGAAGGGCAGCACCTGGACGACGCCATCCGCGAAGCCGGCCTGGTCCGCCTCCGTCCCGTGCTGATGACCGCCGTCACCGACGCCCTGGGCTTTGTGCCCATGATGCTGGCCACGGCCGTGGGCGCGGAGGTCCAGCGGCCCCTGGCCACCGTGGTCGTGGGCGGCGTGATCAGCTCCATGCTGCTGACGCTGCTCGTACTGCCCGTCCTCTATTCCCTCTTCGGCAGCCCGCCGCCTGACACCGTCACGCCCCCCGCCGCTTAACCACGTTCAACCTGGGGCTGCCCCCCCGGGATGGCAAAGTAGCGCCGCTGGAAATAGAGCGCCACGTTGACCAGGCCGATCAGCACGGGCACCTCCACCAGCGGACCAATCACCGCCGCGAACGCCGCGCCCGAGTTGATCCCGAAAACCGCCACGGCCACGGCAATGGCCAACTCGAAATTGTTGCTTGCGGCGGTGAACGAGAGGGTGGCTGTCTTCGGGTAGTCGGCCCCCGCCTTGCGGCCCATGTAGAAACTGACCAGAAACATCACCACGAAGTAGATCAACAGGGGGATCGCAATCCGCACCACGTCCAACGGAATCTGAACGATCAAGTTGCCTTTCAAACTGAACATCACCAGGATCGTAAACAGCAGGGCAACCAGCGTGATGGGGCTGATCCTGGGAATGAACCGCGTCTCGTACCACGTCTTGCCCTTGGCCTTGACCAGCACGAATCGGGTGAGCATTCCGGCGATAAACGGAATGCCCAGGTAAATGAATACGCTCTGGGCGATCTGGCCCATGCTGACTTCCACGATGCTGCCGCTGAGACCGAACAACGGCGGCAACACGGTGATGAACACGTAGGCATAGAGACTGTAGAACAGCACCTGGAAGACGCTGTTGAAGGCCACCAGTCCCGCCGCGTACTCCGCGTCGCCCTTGGCCAGGTCGTTCCAGACGATCACCATGGCAATGCAGCGGGCCAGCCCGATCATGATCAGACCCACCATGTACTCGGGGTAGTTGTGCAAGAACAGAATCGCCAGCAGGAACATCAAGATGGGGCCCACGACCCAGTTCTGCACCAGCGATAATCCCAGTATCTTGCCGTTGCGGAACACGTCGCCCAGCTCTTCATACTTCACCTTGGCCAGTGGCGGATACATCATCAGAATCAGGCCCACGGCGATGGGGATGTTCGTCGTGCCGGCCTGGAACCGGTTGATGAAGGACTCCACGCCGGGAATCAAGTAGCCGGCTCCCACGCCCGCCGCCATGGCCAGAAAAATCCACAGCGTCAGGTACCGGTCCAGAAAAGAGAGCCTCTTGGAAACGCTTTCGACCATCAGTCTTCACTCCGTTTGCTATTCGGGCAACACCACCTTGGGCTCCCCCCACCGGCCCCGTGCCGGCGGGAGAGGGGTTTGAGAACTACCGCGTCCACGCGCGCCACCGACGCGAGGCCAGGGGAAACCCTTGGGGGGGCGGCCGCTCGTAGTTTCCAAACCCGCAATCAACCGGCACAGGGCCGGTGGGGCGTAACACCTGAAATCCCAATACTTCACGTTCTTCGACCCAACGCTTCCGGTAGGCATTGGACGAACGCCTTGATCTCGTCTCGAACCCGCCGGTAATGGTCCAATGCCTCCTCCTCCGTCTTGGCCCCCAGGGCCAGCTTGGGCGGATCGTCGAAGCCCACGTGAACGATCTTGGCCTTTCCCGCAAACACCGGGCAGTGCTCCTGGGCGTGGCCGCAGACGGTGACCACGTAATCGAACGTGATGTCTTTCAACTGGCCAACGTGCTTCGAGCGGTGCCGTGAAATGTCCACCCCCGCCTCCGCCATCACCCGCACCGCGCGGGGATTGAGCCCGTGCGTCTCGATTCCCGCCGAATAGGGCTCGATCGTGTCCGCCTTGAGCCGCTTCGCCCAACCCTCCGCCATCTGGCTGCGGCAGGAATTGCCGGTACAGAGAAAAAGAACACGCATCATGGATGACATTCCTTTGCGGCCGACTCGGTTCCGCCGCCCCGGGGCAGCCTCTCCAGGGAAGGCGGGATCGTCAGTTCTTCGCCTGCCGTTTGCACAGCACTTCCGGTTCGAGCTTCAGAATCTGCCCCAGTCGAGCATCGTCTCGCCGTATCCAGGCATCGTCGCCAAGCGATCTTGCGGCCCAGGCAACGGCCTCTCGGGCCTCGCCCGGCACGTCGTCATCGGCCAGCCGGTAGTAGATCCAGCGGCCGTTTTTTCGACTGTCCACCAGCCGCGCCTGCTTGAGGATCGCCATGTGCTTGGAGACGGTCGATGGGGCCAGCTCCAACAGCTCGATGATCTGGCAGACGCAGAGTTCGCGCCGCCGCAAGGCCATCAGCGCCCGCACCCGGTTCTCGTCCGCCAGGGCCCTGACGACGTTCATGAAGTCGCGCATCGCACTTCCTTTCACATTTCGCCACATAACGAAGTATAGAGCCGCGACCGTCCGGTTTCAACCCCCCGGTGGGCCGCGGGTTGGAGAACGGCACCCCGATCCCCCTGTTCGGCGCGGGTCTGTAGGCCGGGTCGCGACCCGGCATGGCAGAACGGCCGTTCGTCGGGTGGCCGCGATAGCTCTGCTATCGGGGTGCCGTGAGGCACGGGAGGCGAGGATTTGCGGCGTGCCGGACTGCCGGGGCACGGCGTGGAGCGGGGTCGGCAGCCCCACGCCGAACAGGTGCCTCTTGCGGCTACGCCGCCCTGATAGACGAGCTATCGGGGCCGCCCGCGGGGTCGGGAGACCCACGCCGATCATCGCGAATATCCCCATTCCGCAACAGAAACTACTTACGGTGGGTGAGGTTTTCCAGTACAAGTGGGAGGACCCGGCCCATTCTTTCGACAGCTTCGCCTGCGACCCCTGCGGCGAGATTGGTCGTCGAGCCGTAGGGGCGATTCTTGGGCAAGCAGAAGGCCTGCATTCCTTGCGGCCAGACCGCGGGAAAGGATAAGTGAACGCGGTGCTGATCGTTCTTGCCGTGTTGATGTTCATGGTGGCCGTGGTGTTCTCCATGTTGGGGCTGGGCGGGGGGACGCTCTACACGCCCATTCAGGTCTGGTCCGGAATCGACTTCCACGTGGCGGCCACCACCAGCTTGTTTCTCATCATGGTGATGTCGCTCTCCGCTTCGATCGTCTTCCGCAGGGCGAAGAAGGTCGACTGGCCGTTGGCGCTGGTGCTGGAGACCGTCACCACGCTGGGCGCCTTTTCGGGCGGGCTGTGGTCGGCGAAGTTCTCCGAGGGCACGCTTTCCGTACTCTTTGCCGCGGTCATCGCGGTGGCCGCGTTTTTCATGATCCGCTCCTTGGAAAACCACCGCGATTGCCCTCAAAGGCCGGACGATTTCTTTTCCTGGCGGCGAAGCCCGGGCAAACAGACGTACTGTGTCAACCTTGCCCTTGCCCTACCTGTCTCGTTCCTGGCCGGACTGGCTAGCGGCATGTTGGGCGTGGGCGGGGGCATCTTGAAAGTGCCCATGATGGTGCTGCTGTTCGGCATCCCCATGGATATCGCCGTGGGCTCCAGCGCCTTCATGGTGGGAGTCACCGCGGCCGGCGGCTTCGTGGGACACGTGGTGGGCGGACACTGGAATTGGCGGGCGTCGCTGCTGTTGGCCGTGGTGGTTTTCGCCGGCGGCCAGATCGGTAGCCGCATTTCCATCGGCATGGACAAGAAAAGACTGAAGAAAGGATTCGGCTGGTTTCTGCTGGTGATCGCCGCGTTGATGATCGCCCGCCTGGCCTGGACACACTGACGGCCGCACACCGTGCCGCTAACCGGTTCCCAATCGCGTCAACTGGTTCCCAAGCTTGTAGGCCGGGTCGCGACCCGGCATGATAGCTGGTTCCCAAGCTCCAGCTTCACCAACTGGTTCCCAAGCTCCAGCTTCACCAACTGGTTCCCAAGCTCCAGCTTCACCAACTGGTTCCCAAGCTCCAGCTTGGGAACC
>CAYZWG010000089.1:0-15268 GCA_964481605.1 uncultured Planctomycetaceae bacterium | reverse complement strand
CACCCGCCCCGCCTCGAGGCGGCCAACTGATCTTGACCCCACCGCGCCCGGGGTGCCACACTACGCACCCCATGCGAATCCTCACACGCTACGTTCTCACCGATCTGGTTCGGGTCCTGCTGGTCTCGCTGGTCGCGCTGACGCCGGTGATGATCATCGTTTCGCTGGTCCGCGTCGCCCTGCAACAAGGGCTTCCGCCCCAGCAGGTGCTGGCCTTGATTCCCTACGTATTGCCCGAGGCGCTGTGCGTGGTGATTCCGGTGACGTTGCTGTTGGCCACGACCAGCGTCTATGCGCGGATGGCCGGCGCCAACGAGATCGTGGCCATCAAGTCGCAGGGAATTTCGCCCACGGTGATTCTCTGGCCGGCGCTGATCCTGGCCTTCCTGCTCAGCCTGGTGACCGTGTGGCTGAACGACCTGGGGGTCTCTTGGGGCCGGCATGGAGCCCAGCGGGTTGTGGTCGATGCGGTCGAAGAGATCGCCTACGGGATGCTCCGCACCAGACGAAGCTACAGTTCGCCCCATTTCTCCATCAACGTCAAGTCAGTCCAGGGGCACCGCCTGATCCGGCCCACGCTCTGGATCAAGCAAGGCGGCGACTCACCCGATCTGACGATCACCGCGGCGGAGGCCGAGCTCCGCTCCGACCCGGAAAAAAATGTGCTCACCATCGAGCTTCGCGACGGCATGTTCGACCTGGACGGCGAAGGGTCCTTCCGGTTTCCGGACGACGTGTGGACGCAGGAGATTCCTCTCCGCGACGCCAGCCGGGCGGAGAATCGTTCCCGCGTACCCTCCAACATCGCCCTGCGGCGAATTCCCCAAGAGATGACCAACCAGATCGCCAAGATCGAAGCCCTGCGGCAAGAACTGGCCACCCGGGCGGCCTTTCAGATGCTCACCGGCGACTTTCCCCGGCTGGCGGGACCCGAGTGGCAGACGCACCGGCGGGAAATGGACCGGATGGCCTCCCGGCTACACCGTCTGCGGACCGAGCCGCATCGCCGCTGGTCGGCCGGGTTTAGCTGCCTGTGCTTCTTTTGGGTGGGCGCACCGATGGCCATTCGGCTCCGCAACCAAGACTTTCTCACCAGCTTCTTCCTCTGCTTTCTCCCCATCCTGGTGGTCTATTATCCGCTGATGATGTGGGGCGTCGACGGGGCCAAGAACGGCACCATCCCGCCTTACGCCGTCTGGACCGGCAACCTCCTGCTGGCCGCGTGGGGATTGCTCTTGTTGCGAAAAGTGATCCGCTATTGAAACCGGACAAGCCAACCGTCTCGCAGGGTGTGCCTTGCACGCACGCGGCGTGGTGACAAACGTCCGCCGTGTGCGTGCGGAGCACACGGGACGGCACCGGCCTTTGGCCCAACGCGCTGAACGTCCGCCGTGTGCGTGCGGAGCACCCACCCTACTGGGCGGCCGCCTTGGCATGAGAATCGGCGGGGACCTGGGAGGAAGATTCCATGTTCCAGGCGCACAGCCACGTAGTTTCCAGCGGGACCAGCGCCAGTTCCTTGCGGAGCCTCCGGCCGAAGTCCGGCATGTGCCCGGCCCCGTAGAAAATGGCCAGCTTCTTGTGTCCGGCCTTGATCTGCTCCCGCAGCGTGTCGAAGGCCACTTTGTTTCGCTCCGTGATCAGGGTCGAACCGTCCGGGCCGTTGATCGCCGTGAGCGAGCCTTCCAGGTCTTGGAATTGCTCACTCATCACCCGTTTCAAGGCCAGCGCGCGATCCTTGTCGAACAGGGCCATCAGCAGTCGCACGTCGCCAGAGGCACCGTCCGAGTTGTTCTGCTGGGCCATGGCGTAGCCCATCATGCGGAAGAAAATCTGCAACATGCTCTCCCCGCGCCGGCGCATCGACTCGGCAAATTGCTGGGGCGACATGTCGGCGTGGACAAAGTTCTTGGGAGTGTAGTCGACCCCGTTGAGCTGGAATTCCAGTTCGAGCATTCGGGTCATCGCCAGTTGCAACGCGGAAACCGGACTGCCGCCGCCCTTGACACCACCCTGGGGAATCTGTGTCCCCGGCGGCGCCACCAACTCGTAGAGCACCACGTCGTACTGCTTGAACCTCCGATTCAATTCCTCGTAGTAGGCCTTGTCGGCCACATGGACAGCCGCCACCAGGTCCACCGTGGGACCGGTCTCTCCGCAGTCGCGGGGCACATACCGCACAATGGCCGTCTCCAACGCCCGTGGCGTATCGTCCTCGGCTCGCTCAAGCCTGAGGAATTTTGCCTCCCGGCCGTTTTGCCCGTCCGTCTGCGCGGCGGCCACGCCGGCAACCAACAGCAATAAGGCAACGGCGCGCCAAATACTGGGACGAAGTTTCATGGCGGTTTTCCTGCTCCCGTTCCACTTGGCGAGGGCGGTAGCTTGCGGTTCTCGAAGAGGGTCCTCCCCAATTCTAACTCATTGCGGCCCGGGGCCCCAGCGGGTTGCCCGGCGGTGGCGGGGAGTGCCGGATTTTCGGGCCGGCCAGGCGACGGCGTGCTCTTCACTCCAGAGAGGGGGTGCCCCCCGCGCCAGGGGAAATCACGCTGTGCGCGGGTCTCCCGACCCCGCACTAAATTCGACCGATGCTCTCCCACATTAACCGTTTACGCGAATCCAGAGAGACCTTCGGTCAGGCCAACGGCGGGGTCGGGAGACCCGCGCCAAACGCTGGTTGGCCCAACGGCGGGGTCGGGAGACCCGCGCCAAACGCTTCCTAGCCGCTACATTTGGGCCAACCGGAAGATTTCGTGGAACGCCCCGGGACCGAATCCCGTCCAAAGTGTGGACCGCCAGCCGCCGCGGTGCGGGTTTCGGGCGGCGATCGGTGAGGGCCAATCGGTACGGCACGGCCGGCAACAGACTCCAACAAGGCCCCATCGCGAGCGGATCAGGCGCGACCGCCATGATCGTATCCGCATTGCCAGAAAGGAGTTTGGGAGAGATGGGAAAAAGGGAAGGGTCTTGACGGATTGAATGAGCCCAATCATGATGAAATGGTCAATCTGGGAAGTTCGGGAGGGGGCTTTCCCCTTTGTCATCAGGGCGTATTTCGCGGTCCTCGAATTCTCTTTCGATTCGCTTTTTTCTTCGTTTTTCCGGCGCGTTTGGGAACATGGGCGGGTCGAGTCTCCAGCCCTGGCGTGGGTGGGGGTTCGGGGCGGCTCGCGCAATAGAAGAGGTGGACATTTTGGTGCAACCGAGGCGAGGACGCACGACCGCCGAGCTTCCCCGAATGGCGGGATGGGTCGATGGTTCGCGGTCGTCGGTGACCGCCCGGCGGCAAACAGGCGGCGTGTGAACGTAGGTTGCCCTTGGCTCGACGGAAGCCACAGTCTATGACCAACTCGAATACGACCAACGATCCGGTACAGATTCGGTGCGCGGCCACGCCGTCGTTCGACGATTGGATGGCGCGGAGTGGCGGATCGCTGGTTGTCTCCACGTACCAGGCGGGCAAGTTGGCGATGATCGGCTGGGACGGCCGCCAGACGACGCTGCTGATGCGGCAGTTCGACAAGCCGCTGGGGGTTGGCGTGCGGGAGGGGCAGTTGGCGCTGGCCACCCGGCACGAGGTCTGCCTGTTTGCCAACGCGTCGCTTCTGGCCCATGACTATCTGGAACAGCAGCCGGGTCGCTACGATGCCCTGTTCTTGCCCCGCTTGACATTCCATACAGGCGACCTCCACACGCACGACGTGGCGTTGGCGGGGGACGACGTGTTGCTGGTGAACACGCGTTTTTCCTGCCTGGCACGACTGAGCCGCGGTTACAGTTTCGAGCCGGTTTGGCGGCCGAAGTTCGTGAGCGACCTGGTGCCGGAGGACCGGTGCCACTTGAACGGGGTGGCCATGGTCGACGCCCGACCGCGTTACGTGACGGCGCTGGCGGCGACCGACGTGGCCGGCGGTTGGCGCGAAAACAAGGCCACCAGCGGAGTGGTCGTCGACGTGGAGACCGACGAGATCGTGCTGGACGGCCTGGCCATGCCGCACTCACCCCGCTGGCACGAGGGCCGACTATGGATTCTCAACTCGGGTGCCGGCGAGTTGCTCGTGGTCGACCCGGCCGGGGGTCGGGCCGAGGTGGTGTGCCGCCTGCCCGGCTACCTGCGAGGGCTGGCCTTCGTCGGTCCGTACGCCCTGCTGGGGCTTTGCAAGATACGCGAGAAGCATATTTTTGGCGGGCTTCCCATCCAGGAGCGGGTGGCGAAGCTGCTTTGCGGCGTGGTGGTAATCGACTGGCGTTCGGGTGTCGAGTTGGGGATGTTCGAGTTTACGGCCGGTTGCGAGGAACTCTACGACGTTCAGTTCTTGCCCGGCGTTCGCCGCCCCAACGTGTTGAACCTGGAGAAGCCGGCGGTTCGCCAGGCGATCACCAATCCGGATTCATCCTACTGGCTGCGTGCCGGCAAGGAGATGGCCAGCGGCGGAAAGGCCGATTCGGCGGGCCGGGCCGTGGCCAACGGACAACACGTTGTGCGAGGGTCTCCCGACCCCGCACTGAATTAACCGATGTGCGAGGGTCTCCCGACCCCGCACTGAATTGACCGATGGTCTCCCACATCAACCATTTACGCAAATCAAGAGAGACCTCCGGTCGGGCCGGCGGCGGGGTCGAGAGACCCTCGCCGAACGTTGGTCGGGCCGGCGGCGGGGTCGAGAGACCCTCGCCGAACGCTTAGGCGAGTCGATAGACTCCGGCGGGGTGGGTTTTTCCCGACACGACAAGAGATTGGCGACATTCCATGATGGTTTCGGCTCGTCCGGGTTGGGCGGCCGGGACCCCGTTTTGAGGAACCCTTGATATGTCGATTTTCGGATTGTCCAAGCTGCACGATATCGCCTCCCGGTTTGACGGTCTGCGGGGCAGGCTGGGGCGCAAGGCTCGGCACCACGCCGCCCACTCGAAAACCCGGCGGTTGCAGATCGACCCCCTGGAAGAGCGGCAACTGTTGAGCGTCTCGCCCGCCGACTGGACCGACACGCTGGTCAACCAGGTGGTGACGGAGAACCGGCAGACGATCGTACCGGGACAGTCGGTCGCCGTGGACAACAACGGCGATTTCGTGGTCACCTGGACCCGCTACGACGACGTCCGCGACTCCGGCGGCAGCCTGGTGATCGATCCGGCAACCGGCAACCCCATGCAGGACGCGAATATTTATGCCCGCTATTTCACCGACGAGGTGCAGCGGATCACGCTGCCCGACGAGTTGGTGGCGGACAACGTGCCCGATCAGTACGGTTCGTTTACGCTGACCTACGGCGGCAACGAGCTTCAGAAGATCACCATTTCGGCGACCTACCAGCCACAGAGTTTCTTCCAGTCGAACGTGGTCGGCACAATCGAGTTGGGGTTCGACGTGGACGGCAACGGACTGATCGGCGCGGCGGAGAAGGCCACCGTCCTGTACAACGAATTTGATCCGATTCAGACCACCGCCGGCAACCTCGAGAGCGCGCTGCAGGGGATTGGCGGCGCGCTGGCCGACGTCACCGTTTCGCCCATCGACGCCAAGCAATTCGAGGTCCAGTTCGGCGACTTGTCGCTGGGGCTGGATCAGCCGCGGATCACGGTCGAGTCGGCCAGTTTCGCGTCGGGGTTTCTCCCCTCGGTCAATGTGGAGACGCTCCGCGAGCCGATCGAGATCGGCCCGATCCTCGTCTCGCCCGATGATCCCAACCTCACGGCCACCTCGATCAAGGAGAATTTCCGTCTCACCACGCAAGACTTCCACCTCGGTCCGATCGATTTTCCGCCGCCCGAACGGGTTCCCGATACGTCGGGCTTCGAGGGGCCCGCGCGTCGGCCGCAGACGGAGCGGTTCGCCGCGCCGGGGGTGACCGTCCGCCCGGTGATTCTCTCGGACGGGACGCTCAGTCCGACCCAGTTCGAAATCACCTTCGACGAGGGTCTGGGGGCCACGGAGGGGGCGTCGGGCAAAAAGGACCATCCCCCCTTGGTTTTCTCCTCGGCTTTTGACGAAACAGGCGCCGTGGTCAGCCTGGCCACCAGCGACGTGGCCACGCTGAAGGAGCCCAGTCCCGAGTTTCGGGTCAACCCGGCCGAGCCCGATAATCCGTTCACGCCGCTTCCCGACAAGACCGACCAGACCAAGTCGGTGGTGGCGATCGACGCCGACGGAGACTTCGTGATTGCCTGGGAGAGCGAGATTGCCGACTCGCAGAATTCGGGCAGCGTGTCGGATATTTTTGCCCGCCAGTTCAGCCCGCTGGGCCTGGAGGACACGACCGGCTCGAGTTTCGTGCCGGGGATTCGGGTGGTGGGCGACGCCTTCCTGGTGAACACGGTCACCGCGGGAGCGCAGGGCGATCCCACGGTGGGGATGGACGACGACGGGAACTTCACTATCGCCTGGGCCAGCGATGCGCAGGACTTGAGTTTCTTCAACAGTGTGCTGGCGCGGCAATTCAGCCGGCACGGGCAACCGCTGGGCGACCAGTTTCTGGTGAACACGGAAGACACCTCGATTCACTTCGCTCCTTCCCTGGCGGTCAGCCACGACGGCAACGTGGCCATCTCCTGGTCGACGACCGACGACCCGAATTTCATCGTTCCGGACGTTTTCCTCTCGTCCGTGGTGGGGAAGGTCTTCGATCCGAACGGCAACGTGTTGATTCCACAATTCTTTCTTGGCGGCGGCGGCGGGTCGACGGTGGCGTTCGACAAGGGCAACAACTTCATCGTCGCCTGGGAAGGGCTGTTCGACCAGGACAACATCGGCATCACGTCTGCCGGCACGCGGGCGGTGATGCGGCAGTTGTTCGATGCGCAGGGCAACGTCTCGGGTGCGGTCATCCGCGACGAGTTCCGGCCCAACAGCGCGACTTTCAACACCGGCACGAATCTGCTCTGGCCGCTTGGGCAGCGCCGTCCCACACCGGGGTTGGATGCCGACGGCGATCTGGTGGTTGCTTACGATGGCTTCGGGCCGGACGTGGCCGACAATGTGTTTGTCTCCAGCACGTTTTTTGCCGACGCCTTCACCGACCCGGTCAACGCCGACCTGCTGGCGTTTTTCCCCTTCGGTTTCAGCGTTTTCGACACCACCGACACGGACACGGGAATCGAGTTGAGTTTGATTTCCGCGGCCAATGCGGGCGCCAGCATGGCGCAGTTGGGCCGCATCCGGACGATTCTCGACGCCAAGGCGGGACTGCTGCGGGGGGAGGCCAACGGGATTCTGTTCAGCCGCTTCGACGCCGACCCCACGGTGGGGCCGGACAACATCCTCTTCAGCGACAGCATCGCCAACGCCCAACGCGACGGTCACAACGAAAAGTACATCATCACCGTTTCCACCGAGAGCGAAGGCGGCAATATCACGGTGCGATTGTCGCATCCTTTCGTTCCCGGTTTTCAAGACATCCAGATCGGCCCCGTCTACAACAACAACGTACTCAACGTGGGCCAGACGCGGGATGTGATCGAGACGGTGCTGCGGGGCGCCAGCCGAACCGGCGTCAACTGGCCATTCGACCGCTACGAGGGGCCGGTCGAAGTCCGCGTCGTGTCGAGCGGTTTCGGCTCGGTTTCGCCGGAGATTCTGGACCGCGACATCCAGCTTGCCGACGGCTCGAAACCGTGGAGTTATAGCCGCTTCGCCGACCCGCCCACGGACTTACTGAACCAGGCGGTCTATGAAGTGACGTTCCAGGGGGAGGTCCATGATACGAGGATGTTCTTGTCGCTTCGGGCCAACGACCTTACCGGGCCCGACGGAGCCGACCTGAGCGCTAACGTGTTCGAGTACCAGGAGGCCGATTTCGGCATCGCGCAGTTCAACCCCACCATCGGCGTGGAGACCGACGGCGATTTTGTGATGGCCTGGATGCAGCAAGAAGAGCGGACCAGCGACGCCGGCTTCTTTTCCACGTTCGGTTCGAACCAGAACATCTACTTTCGCCGCTTCGACGAGAACCACGACCAGGCCGGGCCCCGCTTGACCGACCTGGTCGACGACCAGGGCAATCGGGTCGACCCCAACGCGGTGATCACCGGGCCGGTCCGCCATATCGTGCTCACCTTCGACGAGCCGCTGATGACGGGCGACCCCAGCGTCAACCCGGACAGCGCGCTGAACCCCAACAACTACACGATTCTGCGAAACAGCGTGGAAATTCCCTTCGGGGTGGTCAAGGCCGAATACGGTTTGAACCGGGCTTCCCAACTGGCGGGCCTGCCCGACGGGCTGGGCAACATCTACGACCTCGACCCCACGCCCAGCAACAAGTTCGAAGTGGTGCTCACGCTGGACGCCAACGGGGGACTGGAAGCCGGCATCCCCAGCGTGGGGACCGGGGAGTACATTATTCGTGTCAATTCCCCCCAGCCGACCGCCGGCGTGTCCGGCGTCCGCGACGAAACCGGCAATCCCCTGGCGGCCGTGGGGCTGATCCCCAGCGGGATCAGCATGGAACGCTCTTTCCGGGTGATGGTGAGCGAGCCGGACGTACCCGTCGACACGGGCGTGGCCCCCGGCACGATTCTCAACGGCACCCTCGACCCGGAGACACCGGGGGCCGTGGCCGTGGATGCGGACGGCGACTACGTGGTGGTGTGGACGGCCTACGACAGCGGGCTGGGACACGACCGGGTGTTCATGCGAATGTTCGACGCCGACGGCTCGCCGGCCGATTTGCCGCGATTGGACGGCGCCGGCAACATCATCGGGATGGTGGTCGACGCGGCCCCGGTGCTGCCGGTGACTCCCTTGAACACCCACCCGGCATTTCAGAACGACAACCAGGACCACGCCAACGTGGCGATCGATCCCGACGGTGATTTCGTGGTCACCTGGACCAACTACCGCGGCGGCGACGCCGACGTTTATGCCCGCCGCTTCAATTCGCTGGGCGAGATCGTGGGGGTCAACGACGACACCAGCTTGCGGTTTGAGGACGACGCCACCACCGCCTTCCGCGTGAACACGTATACCAACGACAGCCAGAAATGGTCCGACGTGGCAATGGACCGCGAGGGCGATTTCGTGGTCACCTGGTCGAGCTACGCGCAGGAATCGGACGGCCAACCGGGCACCGGCTACGGCATCTACGCGAGGGAATACGACGTGGCCGGCCAGCCGCTGGCGCCGGAGTTCCGGGTGAACGTGACCACGCAGGGCGATCAGCAGTCGGGCAGTGTGGCAATGGCGGCCGACGGCGAGTTCGTGATTGCCTGGACCAGCGATCAAAACGGCATTGGCGACGACATCGTGGCCCGCGAGTTCAACGCGGACGGGTCGCCCAAGGGGGGCCCGCTGGGCGGCGAGCGGATCGTCAACGACATCGTGGCCGGCGACCAGCGCTACCCGGACGTGTCCATGCGGCTGGACGGCGGGGCGTACATTGTCACCTGGACCGACTCCGCCGCCGATATCAGCGGCAACTCAGTCTGGGCGGAGCTTTCCGCGCCCCAGCCCAAGCGTTACCTGGACCCCCAGTCGCACCTGATCTTTAAGAGTCATTCGTTCACCATCGACGTGGGCGACAACTTCACCATCGCCGACATCGAATTGCAGCTTGGTTTCTTGAGCCACTTGCGGCTGGAGGACCTGGAGGTTCGTCTCCGCAGTCCGGCGGGGACGGAAGTCATTTTGTTCGACGATCTGCCGCGTCTGTTGCTGGACGGCTCGCGTCCGCCGGGCAACGAGATGGTCGGCACGATCTTTGACGACCAGGCGCCCACCAGCGTGCGGATTACCCAGTCCGACCTGGGGGCCGTGCCGCCCTACAACGGCACGTTCGTCTCCCAGCAGGTGCTGCAGCCGTTTATCGGCGAGAATTCGCAGGGGACCTGGACGTTGATCGTCAACGATCGCCGCCCGGGGAATAACCTCACCGGGTTTTTGCGGCCGATCTCCGCGGAAATTGGCTCCTGGAACCTGGACCTCACTGAGTTGAACGCCAACCCCAACTCGTTCCAGGTCAACTCGACCACGCAAGGCCAGCAGATGTACTCCTCGGTGGCGATGGACTACGCGGGGAATTTCCTCGTCACCTGGAGCGGCAAGGGCACGCAGCCGCTGGCAGCGGATGATTCCGGCCACGGGGTCTTCTATCAGCGGTACAACCGTGGTGGGACGCGAATCGGCGGGGAAACCCGGGCCAACAACAATACCCTGGGCGACCAGTGGATCTCCTCCATCTCGGCCGATGCGAGGGGGAACTTCGTGGTGGTTTGGACGGGCGTGGGCGATTTCCCCGGCACCACGGGCGTCTTCAAGTTGGACAGCGTTCGCGGCGGTCTGCGCGCGGACAACATCGGCCCCATCGTCTCGGACGTGGTTTTTCAGGGCGACCGGGTCTTCCAGGGGGACGTGATTCCGGTGGGCGGAGCCGGCGTGTCGGAACTGACCGTGGCGTTCAACGAGAACCTCAACGTCGACGGCGGCGCGGACGGCCTGCACAGCGTTCTCAACCCGGACAACTGGCTGGTGATCCGCAACGACGTGGAGATCGTGGGTGCGGTGACCGGCGTGGCCTTCCAACTCAACCCGGCCACCAACAAGTACGAAGCCACGCTCACTTTCGACGGCAACGGGATCAACTTCGGTACACCGGGACTGCCCGCAGGCGACTACGTGATCACGGTCCGCGACCTGATCACCGACGTCTCGGTGTTCTTCGATCCTTCCGCCGCTCCGGGAGAAGCGCTGACCTTTGGGAACGCCCTGGACGGCGATATCGACGGCGTGCCCGGCTCGCGGCCGATCACGCTGGGGTTCGGCGGCTACCAGCACCGCTTCACGGTGTCTGACACGGCCCAGGTGGGGCCCGAGTTCCGCATCAACCAGGCCACCGCCTTCCAGCAGCGGTTCTCCGCCCCGGGTGGAACCGGCTTTGCCCGCGAAGAGAGCAACCGCAACGTGGCCGTCGACCACGACGGCGACTTCGTGGCCGTGTGGACCAGCTACGGCCAGGACGACGCCACCGATTCGCAGGGCGGTGGGGTCTATATCCGCCTCTTCGATCGCAACGACGTTGCCCTCTCGGACGAGATTCAGGTCAACCAGAACACCACCGGCAACCAGCGGAACGCCTCCGTGGCGAGCGACGCCGACGGCGATTTCGTGGTGGTTTGGGAAAGCGAAGGCACCAGCCTGGACGGCAGTTGGGACGTTTTCGCGCGTCGCTACGACGCCATGGGACGGCCCCTGGGCGACGAGTTCCGCGTCAACTCCACGGTCACCGAGAACCAGCTCAACCCGGCCGTGGCAATGGACGACTTCGGCAACTTCGTGGTGGTGTGGGCAACGGCAGGCCAGAACTTCAGCTTTTTCAACGACGTTTACGGGCAGCGATACGACCGTTTCGGCAACCGGCAAGGGCTGGAGTTCCTGGTCAACACGAACAACCTTCCGGGCGTGGCCCCGCCGCCCGACGGCCGCTTCGAGATCAACCCGGCGGTGTCCATGTCCGGCCCCTTGAGCACCTTCGTGGTCGCTTGGGAGGTGGTCACCGCGCAGCAGAACGGAGTGGCCACGGACACCGTGATTGCCGGTCGCCAGTTTGCCCAGGATGGGCTCCCGCTGGGCCCCGAGGCGCAACTCGACACGGCGATCGGCGTCGGCGGCGGCGACACCTTCCGCGTGGCCCGCAATCCCCAACTGACCTCCGACGACCAGGGGGGGTTCCTCCTGGTGTGGGAAGCCTATTCGGGCAACCCGGTCGACGGTTACAATGTTTTCTATCGCCAGTTTGACGCCGCCGGAGCCGGGGGAGCCACCGGCCAGGCGAACATGACGCAGTTTGCCGGCCACCAAGTCAATCCCTCGGTGGGGATCGATGCCGACGGCGACTTCAGAATTGTCTGGAACGGCAACGGGGGCCAGCCCGATCCGCTCAATCCCGGCAACGCGGACCTGTTCGGCGACATGGACGCCGCCGGCGTGTTCGTGCGGAGCTACGACGCCGATTCGCAGCCGGTCACGGTGCAGTCGCGAGTCAACCGCACGGAAGCCGGCATCCAGAACTTTCCCTCCATCGGCGTGCAACCAGACGGCGATTCCGTGGTGGTCTGGAGCGGACGGGGCGTGGGCGACGAGCACGGCGTGTTCGCCCGCCGCTACGATCAGCCCGTCGATACGGCCGGCCCGCGGATCAACGAGTTGCGGTTGCCGGACGGGTCGCTGGTCGACAACTCGGTGGCGATCGAGCGTCCCCAGTACCTGGTGGTGGTCTTCGACGAGAACATGCTCAACGACTTGAGCGATCCCGACGCGGTGACCAACATCGGGAACTGGGTGCTCCGCCGCGGCGGCGCCCAGGTGGACAATGCCATCGCCCAGATCGATTTCGGTCTCAACAAGTCCTGGCAACTCGGCCTCACCGGGGCCGTGCCGACCAACAAGTTCGAGGCGGTAATCACCTTCGACGGCGATCCCGCCACGGTCGGCCTGGAACCGCTCCAGGCCGGCGAGTACACGATCACGGCGTTGCACCCGGAACCGGACGTTCCCGAGACAACCCGGATCGAGGGCCATTCGGGCTTGCGCGACGCCGTGGGGAATCCGATCCAGTCGAGCGGTTTGCTGCCCACGGGAGCCGACGCAACGCTCTCCTTCCGCGTCCGCCGCGACACTTCCGGTGGTGGTGGCGGCGGCGGCGGTGGCGGCGGCGGTGGCGGTGGACCGGTCAGCGACGGCACCTTGCCGGTCTCCAACGGCACGGTCCCCTATGCCAACCGGGGTGCGGTGGCGGTGGACGACGACGGCGACCACGTGATTGTGTTCTCCGCCCAGGATGCCGATCCGTTCAGTCCCACGTTTGGTCTGGATCGTGTTTACTTCCGGCTTTTCGACGGGGCGGGCAATGTGATCAGCGACCTGGTGCCGGTGCTCAAGGACGATCCGGGGGAGGCCCAGTTCAACGGCGATCATCAACGGTTCGCCACGGTGGCCTCCGACGGCGACGGCGACTTCGTGGTCACCTGGACCAACTTCCGCGGCGCGGACACGGACATCTACGCTCGCCGGTTCCGCTCCGACGGCACCCCGCTGGGCAATGCCCTGCGCGTGAATACGTTCACCCAGGGCAAGCAGCAGTGGTCGACCGCGGCCATGGACGTGGACGGCGATTTCGTGGTGACCTGGTCCAGCATGGACCAGGAAAACGGCGCCGCCGGGGGGACCGGCTGGGGTGTCTATGCCCGACGCTTCGATTCCTTCGGCCAGGCCCTGGGGTCCGAGTTCCTGGTGAACGTCACCACGGGAGGGAATCAGCAGCTTTCGGCGGTGGACACCACGGCCACGGGTGGATTCGTGGTGGTCTGGCAGAGTTCTCAAAACGCGGTGGGCGACGACATCATCGCGCGGGTGTTCAACGAGGACGGGTCGCCCCTGAGCGGGCCGCTGGGCGGCGAGATTCTGGTCAACGACACGGTGGCCGGCAATCAGCGTTTTCCCGACGTGGCCGTCACACCCAGCGGCAACAACTTCGTCGTCACCTGGACCGCTTCCGGCCAGGACGGCGACGGCGACGGCATCTACGCCCAGTTGATCGACGTCGAGCTGCTCACCCAGGGGGCCGTCCAAGCGGTCACCCAGTACACCACCACCGATCCGCAGCGAACCTTCGGATTCGGCAACACGGTGGTATCCACGATCACCGTCCCGGATACGTTCCCCGACGCCTTCTCGCTGGCCGACGTCGATGTACAACTCAATATTCGCCACGGTTTTGCCCGCCACGTCGAGGCCCGGCTGATCAGCCCCAGCGGAACCGAGATCATCCTCTTCGAAAACGTGCCGCGGAATACCGACCTGGCCAGCGACTTCGTCAACACGCTGTTCAACGACGAGAGCACAATCAGCATTATCGACCCCACTCCGGGCGTGGTGACCGCTCCCTTTGTCAACCCCACCGGCTACCAGCCGCAGGAGCCGTTGAGCAATTTCGACGGCCAGCTTTCCAGCGGCACCTGGACCCTGATCGTGCAAGATACGGTGAACAACCTTGACGCCGCCGGCAACCCCCAGCCCAACGAAGGAACGTTCATCGACTGGTCGTTGTTCCTGGAGCGTGTTCCCGCCAAGTCGGGCGAGTTCCGCGTGAACACCACCACCGCCGGCAATCAGCGGTATTCCTCGGTCACGATGAACGCCCAGGGTGCCTTCACGGTGGCCTGGAACGGCGTGGGAGACCAGGAGTTCCAGGAGGACCCCGACGGCGGAATCTACTTCCAACGCTACGAGTTCAACGGCACCGCCATCGGCAGCGAGACTCTGGCCAACGGCGCCGTGACGGGAGTGCAGCAGTTTGCTTCCATCGATGCCGACACGACGGGCAACTTCGTCATTGTGTGGACCGGGCCGGGCAGCGATCCGGCCGAGTTGTCCGACGTCTACCGCTTCCGCAGCCAGGGCCTGGTGACCGTCACCGACCTGGCCGGGCCGCGGGTGACGGATGTGCTTTTCGAGGGGGATCGGGTGTTCCAGGGCGCGGTCCTGCCGCCGGGCACCGTGAACACCCTGACGGTGCTCTTCGGCGAGGAAATGTCGCAACTCGGCGGCGCTTCCGGCCTGGAAAGCGTGCAAAACCCGGGCAACTGGATTTTGGAACGCGACAACGTGGAAATTCCCGGCGCGATCACCAACGTGCTGTTCGGCAAGAGCCCCACCACCGGCAAGTGGCAGGCCGTGCTGACCCTCGACGGCAACGGCATCGGAGCCGGGGCCCTGCCGCTGGAAGAGGGTGGCTACACGCTCACCGTCCGCGACACGATCAACGACACCCACGCCAACGCCCTGGACGGCGATTTCGACGGCAGCCCCGGTACCCGGCCGGGAGCCACGGGCCAACCGGGGTATCGTCATCAGTTCGTCGTTTCCGATACGGCCCAGATCGGTCCCGAGTTCCGCGTCAACCAAGTGAACCCGGGCCAGCCCGACTTCGTGCAGCAGTTTGGTCCGGCCCTGGGCACGGGCAGTGCACGCGAGGAATCGCGCCGCTCGGTGGCGATCGACCATGACGGCGACTTCGTGGCCGTGTGGACCAGCTACGGGCAGGACGATCCGACCGATCCCACCGGCGGCGGCGTCTACATGCGACGCTATAACGGCAACAACCAGCCCGTCGGGCCGGAGATTCTCGTCAACACGGTGACGGCCGGCAACCAGCGGAACGCTTCCATCGCGATGGACGCCGACGGCGACTTCTTCGTCGTCTGGGAAAGCGACCAGGACGGAACCTGGGACATCTACGCCCGCCGCTTCGATGCCGCCGGCAATGTGCTGCCCAGCCCC
>CAYZWG010000088.1:13139-15443 GCA_964481605.1 uncultured Planctomycetaceae bacterium | reverse complement strand
CACCCGCGGGCCGAATCCTCCGCATCGCTCACGCGGCGCCGGCCGATTCATGGCCCAAGCTGGCCGGATACCGGGCCACGCGATCGGCGATTCAGCCGTGGCCCCGTGCCAAGGGCGAAAGCAGGGAAGTTATCCTTCGACCGGCACCGTCGGCCTTGCGGCCCTGGCGTGTCGAGCCGGCGGGGGACGACGCCCGGTGGCGACCGAGGCGATGATCTCGGCAAACCGTGGACCCCATCGGGCGGCCGAGTAATGCTCTTCCACCAGCCGGCGGCCGGCGGCGCCCATCCGCGCGCGAAGCTCCGGCCGCGAGGCCAGCCGGCCGATGGCCGCCGCCCATTCTTGCGGCGTTTCCGCCAGCAAGCCGGTCTGTCCGTGCACCACCATCTGGCGGTTCATGCCCACCGGGTTGGCCACCACCGGCAGCCCGGCCGCCATGTATTGCACCACTTTCAGCCCGCACTTTCCCCGGCTCCACGCATCGTCGGCCAGCCAACTGATGCCGATATCGGCCGCCGCCAGCTCGGCCGTTTCGGTGGCCCTCGACCAGGGCCGCAAGATCACGTCGAGGCCCCCGAGGGCGACGCCCCGGTCGCAAATAATCCGCATTTGCATCGCCGCACGGTCCGCGGCGGCCGCCAGGTGGCGTTCGGCCAGTTTCAGGCTGGGCAGCGTGCTGGACGAACCGATCCAGACCAGTCGCACCTGGGAGCCCCGTCGGTGGTGCCGCGCACCGGGGTAAAGCCGTGGATCGACCACCGTGGGGAGGGTGTGGACCTTGCCTGCCTCGGTCACGGCGGCGGCCTGCCGGTGGAGGTATCCGTTGCCGGCGAGCACGGCGTCCGCTGCCCGAACCGTGGCACGAAACCGCCTCCGCAGCCGGCCGCTTTCGATCCCCTTGGGATGGAAACTGTCGCGTAGAAACATCGCGTCGTCGAAGTCGTAGACGAGTCGCCGGGCGGCGCCGGCGAGAATTGCCAACTGCCATGCCGGCAGGAGTTTGCGTTGCAACACGACCACCGCGGCCCGCCTCGCGGCAAGCAACCGAAGCGGCCGCGAGAATGCCCCCCCGGCAAGGGAGAGGGTCTCCAAACGCAGCCCCCGCGCGGCCAGGTCCGAGGCGAACCCCTCGATCCGGTATCGAGAGCAAACGTGCCCGGGCCGTTGGATCAGGGCCAGAACCAGCATCCGCTCTTCTCCGCCAAGTGGGGCGCGGGGGGCGACACGAGAAGGCGGAATGGTAGCAAAACCCCCGGCCGGGGTCTATCGCGACTTGGTGCCCGGTGAAACCCGGGGGCAGCAGCGGAGTAGCGGAGGTTGGAGGCCGGGTCGCGACCCGGCATGGTAGAACGGCCGTTCGGCTCGCACGCGGTCTCTTGCCCGATCAATGCCGGGTCGCGACCCGGCCTACCGACTGGTCGCGGAGGGCTCGGGGGCGGACGCCGAATTCGCGGGAGTCGACGACCCAGTTGGCACGATGCGTCGATTCGTTGGCCAGGCGTTTCAGCACAAGCCGAACGAAAAACGACTTCTTCGTGCCGGCGTCGTCATAGCTGACGGCGAACAATTGCCAGATGCGGTCCTTCGTCTGCCGCTCGGTGTCGAAATAGCGGATTTGGGCCCCCTCCCCAAGGGCCAACAGGGTGTGAATGCCGCGATCGTCAACAAACCCCTGCAGGGCCTTGTAAGCGTTCTCGTCGCTGAGAATCTCGGCCCACACGCTCTCGTCCATCCTGGGGCGAACGCTGGGGGGACGGGTCAGCACCAAGGCCAAGTGCGGCTTCTGCTGCTGGAGCAGGTCCAGCCACATACTGCCGAACTGCCGGGCCTCTCGACGGAGGCAAAAGTCCAGCGTTGCGTCCTGCGCGACCGCGGCAGAGGCCAGAAACACCGACAGCAGCAACCCAGTTACCGCCAAGGGGCGCCCAATCACCTCGGGCGCGTTCCTGGCGATTTGCCCCAGCGCGATCGCCCCCGACAAAACCCCCATCAGGGCGAGAACCAGGAAACCGAGGTGCAGCAGGGCCAACGCCGACAAAAGTCCGAAGATCAACGCTCCCACGGCCCAGCCGCTGAGCGTGCGATACCGTTGGACCTGGGGCTGGGAGGCGTCGACAAAATGACTTCGAGGTCCGCCGGAAAGACGGGAGAGGTTGCTTTCAGACATCGCGGTAAATCAACCAATCAAGGAATGTGAAACGCAAACGAAACCATGCCCAGTTTCCCCCGGGACCTCCGACCGGCGGCCAGCGAGCGAGGCCAGTCATGGCCCCGGTCGCCCATGTCGCTCGCCCGGGCGGGCAC
>CAYZWG010000088.1:0-13039 GCA_964481605.1 uncultured Planctomycetaceae bacterium | reverse complement strand
GCGAGCGAGGCCAGTCATGGCCCCGGTCGCCCATGTCGCTCGCCCGGGCGGGCACCGCATCGCTAGCGGGCCGGAGGGCTGCTGGCGGTGAACGACTTTTTCTCTTTGACCAGGTTTTCCAGCGTCTTCCGCCGCTCGGCATAAACACCCACGAACTGGGCCTGGGGATCGAACTGGCGGGGCCCGCCGATGCGGGAGAAAGCGCCGCGGGAAACGCGGCTCATAAACCCCCACCACTGCCGGTCGGGCTTGAAGACGACAGGCTTGGCGGGGTCGAAGCCGCCGAACATCGCTTTTTCACCCAGCGGGGCGAGGTGGATCGTGAAGTTGACGGCGCAGACCATCACCACGCCCACCAGGGCCGCAAAAAATGCCCCCCCCAGCTTGTTGACGATCGCCAGAAACCGCACCTTCACCCGAGAGACCTTGCCGGTCGCGAACCGCAACACGAACAGCGCCAGTGCGAAAATCCCCCACCAGGAAAGAAAATCCCACCAGTAGGTGACGGATTCACTCACGTTGTTTTCCAGCAATCGGGCCAGCGGCTCCCAGAAGTTGGTCGCCAGCAACGCGGCCGTCACCACGTTGACAAACCGCAGCGCGGCCCCCCACATGCCCTCCGAAAAAATGAACAACAGGCAGGAGATAAACACCACGAACAGCGCCAGGGGAAAGAGAAAACCCATGATCACTTCCATCGAAGGAGAATCGGTCCGCCGGTTCCCAAGCTGGAGCTTGGGAACCAGGTTAAAACGGGAGGGCAAGGCTCCCGCCGAGCTGCCGTCTCGGTCCCAAGCTCCAGCTTGGGACCGCATTTCCGCGCTGGCTCCGCTTCGCCCGCACCGGAGCAGGACTCTCGGTCCGCCGGTTCCCAAGCTGGAGCTTGGGAACCAGGTCATCCGGCTCGCGCCGGCATCGCTATTGTTTCAGCACTCGCATCAATTCGGGCAACGAGGTCACGCCCTTGGCCACCAGCACGATCCCTTCCTGCTGGAGGTTCTGCATACCCGCCCGGCGCGCCGCCTGGCGAAGCCCGTTGACACTGGGTTTCGAGGCCAACACGTCGCGGACGCCGTCATCGACCACCAGCAATTCGAACATCGCCGTGCGGCCGAAATAGCCGATCCCGCCGCACTGCTGGCAGATATCCTTGGGATCGACCTCCTGGGGAGGCCGATAGAACGCCTGCACGCGGCCCGCAGGAATCCCCAACTGCGCCAGCACGTTCGGCGGCGGGGCATAGGCCTCCTTGCACTGGTCGCAGAGTCTTCGTACCAGCCGCTGGTTCAACACGGCCGAGATCGCGCGGGCAAACTCCTGTTGCGGCGGTTTCAGGGCCAGCACCCGAACTAGTGCTTCGGCGCAGTCTTTCGCCCGCACCGTGGTGACCACCAGCCGCTGGTTGCTGTTGATCTCCTCGCAAATCATGCCCAGCATCTCGCCGCCCAGCAGGTCCGCAACCACGGCCACCTCGGGCTCCTTAAGAAAGAAGCGGTCGAAGGCCTCGCTCACGGAAATCTCGCCGTTCTTGCGGTAGGTCGTGACCATCACGTTCTCTACTTCCTCGTAGCGGTTCTCCTCGTCCTCGAAGGACATGAACTCGCGAACGAAGCGGTCGACGCTCCCCAGGGCAATGGTCAACGTGCTCCGCAGCCCCCCGGCCGGCAGGGCCGAGAAAATCAACAAACCCTGCTTGAGACTGAGCAACTCCCGCAGTTGCTCTTGCATCTTGGGGCGCATGCCGAGGTCGTCGAGGGTCTTGAAGGGCGTGCGCGTGCCCTCGAACTTGACGACCACCCGCTCGCCGTTTCGGGTGCCCTGGGTGGCGCAGGTGGCGTCATACTTGTTTCTCTCGTATGCGGCGGTGAAGATGCCCTCTTGGCGGCCCTGACGATCCTGCGGATTGAGTCCCGAGAGCGCCTTCAACGCCTCCAGGGCCGGATCGGCCATCTCCCGTTCCAGCGACTCGCCCTGGTGCCAGACACCGTCGATCAGGTAGCGCACGCCGACCGCCTGCTGGGTATAGTCCAACATCAGCGCGTCGCTTCGGCGGGTCAGCGCGTCGGCGATGATCCGCCGCGCGTCGGTAAAGCCGGGTGCCTGGCGGGCCGTCAACAGGTGGACGTTGTCGTCGCGCTGGTCCCCTCCCCGCGAGGTGAGGATCACCGGCGGGCCGGTCTCGTGGGGGTCTTTCTCCTCCACGTCCACCTTGACGCCGACCTTGGCCACCCGCTCAGCCATCCAGTGCCTCAGGTGATGCCGCGTCAATACCTTCTCGTGGTCCCCCACCTGCTTGTTGCGGGAGACGATGTAACACGTCAGCGGCACGGCCCAAGCCAGCAGGGCAAGGGGGAAGCCGGCCGCAAACCAAGGCAAAAACCACATCACCACGAAGGCCGCCAGGAACAATCCGAATACCAGAGGGTTCCAACGCAGGTAAGGGAGATTGAACTCCTGGGCGTCGCGGCTGACCCAGTCGGTGGTCCCCGCCCAGACCAGCAGCAGAAACCAAGCCGCCGAGAGCTTGGTCAGGCTGAGATAGAACCCCGGTCCGCTCCAGCCTTCGCCGGCCGGCTCGGCCGAGGCAGCCGGTTCGGCCGGCTCCGCCGACTCCACGGCCCCGGACGCTCCCGAGACGGCCTCCTGGGCCACCGCCGGCGTCGAGGCCGCAATCGCCCAGATCAAAACAAGCAAGCCCAGCGGCAGAAACAGTCCACGCATTACAGTATCCCGGGTTCTTTGACTTCAATGCCTTTGAGTGCCATCTTCAGCGCCTCGATGTTGGGAGCCACCTCGAACGCCGTGGCCCGATCGATCAGCCGATCCGTCACCAGTTCTTTCAGGCTCCCGGTAAAGTCCTGCATTCCCTCGTTGCGGCCGATGCGGATTGCATCGGGAAGCTTCTCGTCCTGCTCGTCCAGGATCAGCTTGCGCACCGTGGGATTAAACATCATGATCTCCACGGTGGGAACCCGCTGCACGCCCTCCTTGATCGAGGGGAGCAGTTTTTGCGCCACGATGCCCCGCATGTTGAACACCAGCGCGCTGCGAATGGCCGGGTGCATCGCCCGGGGAAAGAGGTCGAGAATACGACCAATCGTGCTGGGGGCACTGGAAGCGTGAATCGTGCCAAACACGAGGTGCCCCGTCTCGGCCGCCTGAATCGCCGTCTCAAAGCTCTCCCGGTCGCGCATTTCGCCCACCAGCATCACGTCCGGGTCTTCCCGCACGGCGTGCTTCATGCCGATCTGGAAGTTGACCACGTCCATGCCGATTTCGCGCTGGTTGATGAGGCACTTCTCCTCGGTGAAAACGAATTCGATCGGGTCTTCCAGGGTGAGAATATGCTTCCGCTTGTTGTGGTTGATCCAGTTGAGCATCGAGGCGATCGTGGTGCTCTTGCCCGAACCCGTCACCCCGGCCAGCAGGATCATCCCCTGGCTGAACTTGCAAAGCTCATAGAGGATCACCGGCAGATAAAGCTCCTCCAGGCGGGGAATCCAGTTGTTCACGCGGCGGGCTACCAGGCCCACATGCCCCATCTGCTGCAAGACGTTCACCCGAAACCGCCAATTCTTGCCGTCCACGTCGACCATGTGGGCAAAGTCGGTCCCGCCCGTCTCGTCAAAAATGCGGCGGTTCCGCTCGTCCATCATGGGGAAAATCAACCGCACCATCTCCTCCTCGTCGATGGCGTCCCGGTTCAACGGCCGCAGCGTGCCGCTGACCCGCACGTAAGGCGGCCGGTCGACCTTCAGGTGCAAGTCGCTCCCTTCCAGCTTGACCAGCGCGCGAAACAGCTTGTCCACCTCCAACGCTTCTTTTTTCCGCAGAAATCGTTTCTGCTCGCCTTCAAGCGTGATTGACATCGTCTGGCTCCGTCGGTTTTCTCACCCCAGCCGCACCGGAATCCCGCGACTCCGCAAAACCTGCTTGGTTTCCTCGATCGTGTACTCTCCATAATGGAAAATGCTGGCCGCCAGGGCCGCCTCGGCACCCCCCAGCAGAATCGCGTCGGCCATGTGCTGGGGGTTGCCGGCGCCACCGCTGGCGACCACCGGAATCGACACCGCCCGGCTCACCGCCGCCGTAATCTCCAGGTCGTAACCATCCTTCGTGCCGTCGGCGTCCATCGACGTGAGCACAATCTCGCCGGCTCCCAGCCGCTCCACCCGGCGAGCCCACTCGACCGCCTCCAGCCCCGTGCCGATCCGCCCACCGTTGATGTGAACCTCCCATAGCTGCGAACCGTTCTTCCGCACCCGCTTGGGATCGATGTTGACCACGATGCACTGGCTGCCGAAACGCCGCGCGGCCTGGCGGACAAACTCCGGGTTTTCGCAGGCGGCCGAGTTGATGGAGACCTTGTCGCTGCCGGCGCTCAACAGCGCGCGGATGTCTTCGATGGTGCGAATCCCGCCGCCCACCGTCAACGGCATGAACACCACTTCCGCCGTCCGCCGGACCACGTCAAGGATAATATCCCGGCCCTCGTGGCTGGCGGTGATGTCCAGGAAAACGAGCTCGTCGGCGCCTTCGCGCTCGTAGCGAGCGGCAACCTCCACCGGGTCGCCCGCGTCGCGGAGATTGACGAAATTCGTTCCCTTCACCACCCGGCCCCGATTCACATCCAGGCAGGGGATGATCCGTTTGGCAAGCATACCCGTATCGGGACAAGGCCGGTTCGGTCGGTTCGCGCGGCAAAAGAAGACAAGTCCCCTACCGGCGGTTCCGGGCGACCCGAATTCGCAAACCGTGACCCGGCGACGTCTTGGGGGGCCGCCGGTCACGTCCCCGGCGACACATCTCTTTGTCGCAATCCAATGGTTCAGACGGTAAAGCTTTACTGTAAGTCGCCCAGGCCCCGCGGTCAACGGTCCGACCCACGGGTTGGCCAGCGCCACCGAGAGCGAGGCTTCCGCTCCCGCCGGCAAATCGCGGGTAGCCCGATAGCTCGCCTATCAGGGCGGCGTAGCCGCAAGAGCCGCCTGTTCGGCGCGGGTCTCCCGACCCCGCCAACGTGTGCCCCGGCACTCCGGCACGCCGCAATCCTCGCCTCCTGTGTCTGCGGCACCCCGATAGCAGAGCTATCGGCGCCACCCGCGTCGGCGGGGTCGCCAAACCCGCGCCGAACGCTGCCAAAGGGCGGCAACCCACTCCAGCCTCCCTCTTCTGGCCGCGATTATTTCGCCATTGTCCCCGAATCGAGCGAATCTTTCTGGAGGACTGCGCAAACTTTGCCGAATATCCCTATTACGCGAACATTGCGGAATGTGCGCCCGAGGACCCCCATTGTAGGGATGCCGGCTTATGTGCAACCGCTCTTCTGGAACCGTGGCCTGGGGAATCGGCATTGCCGCCCGATACTCGCTGACCGTTCTCTTCCTCCTGGTGGCCTTGTCGGTGGGCCGTCTCGGGGCCAGCGAGCCCGGCAGCCAGCCGGCGGCCGCACCGCCTGCGGCCGGCAACACGGTATTGCGGGCGTACCCCTGTGCGGCGGGTCAGGCCGCCTCGCTGAGCCAGTCCCTTGCGGCCCGCTTCGGCCAGATTGCCGGCGTGCGGATCGTGGCCGACCAGCGGACCTCGCAAATCCTGGTGATGGCTCCCGCCGCGGTCCACGCGCAGATTGCGGCCATCATCCAGCCCCCGGCCGCTGCCATTCAGCCCCCGGCGGCTACCATCCAGGCCCCGGCGACCGCCATCCAACCACCGCCCGCCGCAACCCCGTCGCCGAAGCCCTTGCTCCCTACGCCCCCGGCAGCCGGCGCCGTCCATCGCCAACAACTACAACTGCACTACACCACCGCGGCCCGCCTCGAATCGGTGCTCACTGTGGCCCTGGGAGGGCGGCTTTCTCGAACCGCCGCCGTCTCCCCCACGACCACGTCCTACCGCCTCTCCAGCAGTCACGGCCCGCCCCTGGGACTGACCATCGACCGGGCCGACAACCGGGTCTGGATCGAGGGTTCGGGCACGGCCTTCGAGTCCTTCCTGCGGTTGATCCGCGCGCTGGACGCGCCCAAGCCACCGCAAGACGAGAGCCGTTGCCTCATCTCCCTCACCTCGATGGGCCTCGACGACGTCCAAGACACCGTGGCCGCCATCCAAACGACCAACGGCCCCGCCGCGCCCCGGCCGGTCCCCGCCGCCGCCGACACCCAACCAACTCCGCACCGGCTGGCCCAGGCGACCGGACCGCCGGCGGCTCCCGTTGCTCCCCCTGCCGGTCAACCAGGCCCCCCGGCGGAGGCCTCCCCCGATGAGGAAAAGACCCCCGCCAAGCCCGCCGAGGAAGCCGCCGGGCTGATCGGACCGGTGCAGATCGAAATGCTCGAAGGCCTCGACGTGTTCGTCATTCGCGGCCGGTCCCGCGACGTGCAGCGGGTGGTGGAGATCATTCAGCAGATCGAGCAACTCAGCGTAAAGACCAAACCGGCGATTGTCGTTCATCACCTCGCCCACGTCGACTGCGAAGCCCTGGCCACCCTCATCAATGAACTCTACGAGGAAGTCTTTTCCGTTCGCCAGGGGAAGGTCAGCATCACCGCCCTGGTCAAACCCAACGCCCTGCTCTTGATCGGTCGGCGCGAAAGCGTCGATACAGTGATCGACCTGGTCAAACGACTCGACCGGCCGGTGCCGCCGGAATCCCAGTTCCGCGTCTTCCGCTTGCGCTATTCGCCGGCCGGCACGGCCAAGGAAACACTGGATGAGTTCTTCAAGGAACGGGAAGGGCTGGGGACCAAGATCCGAGTCACCACCGACTTCCGTTCCAACTCGCTGGTCGTCCAGGCCAGCCCTCGCGACATGGCCGAAATCGCCCGAATGATCGCCGAACTGGACACCCGGGACCTGAAGGCGGTCAACGAGATGCGGGTCTTCAAACTGAAAAACTCGCTGGCCGAGGACCTCCTGCCCACGCTGCAAAACGCCATCAACGGCCAAGCCGCCACTTCCTCCCAGCAGGGGCAGCAGCAACAAGGGGAGGAGAAGTCGATCGGGCTGCAATTCGTCACCATCGACGCCACCGGCCGCCGCCAGTTGAGTTCCGGAATCCTCACCGACGTCCGCGTCACCGCCGACGCCCGCGCCAACGCCCTGCTGATCTCCGCCCCGCCGGAGAGTATGCCCCTGATCGAAGCGCTGGTCGATCAGCTCGATCAGCTTCCCGTGGCGGAGGCCCAGATCAAGGTCTTCACCATCGTCAACGGCGACGCCGCCGGCCTGGTCGATATGCTCGAATCGCTCTTCGGCCAGACGACCCAGGCCGCCCAGCCCCCCGTGCGAACCGGGGCACGAGGAAACGATAGCTCGCTGGTAACGCTCAGGTTCGCCGTCGACGTCCGCACCAACAGCATTATCGCCTCCGGCTCGGTGGGCGACCTCGTCGTGGTCGAGGCAATCCTCCTCAAACTGGATGAAAGCGACGTCCGCAACCGGCAGACCACCGTCTACCGGCTAAAAAACGCCCCCGCCGTCGACGTGGCCGACGCCATCAACGAATACCTCCAAAACGAACGCAGCGTCACCCAGCTCGAGCCCGGCCTGGTCAGCCCCTTCGAACAATTGGAGCGCGAGGTCGTGGTCGTGCCCGAGCCCGTCAGCAACAGCCTCATCGTCAGTGCCACGGAGGAATACTTCGAGCAGATTCGCGACGTCGTCGAACAACTCGACAAGCAGCCGCCGATGGTATTGATCCAGGTCCTCATCGCCGAAGTGCAATTGAACGATACGGAGGAATTCGGCATTGAAGTCGGCCTGCAAGACTCGATCCTCTTCGATCGCAGCTTGCTGGGAGTGCTGGACACCACCACCAACTCGACGCAAACGTCCACCCCCAGCGGCATCGTCACGGTCACCGAAGAGATCATCCGCTCGGCCACCAACGACCCGGGCTTCCTCTTCAACACCACCAACCCGCTGGGAAACAGCGGCGCCACCAACGCCGCGACCGGCGCCGGCGTGATCGGCTCGCAAGGTGTCTCCAACTTCGGCCTGGGCCGGCTCAACAGCGAGCTCGGCTTCGGCGGACTGGTGCTCTCGGCCTCCAGCGAATCGGTCAGCATGCTCTTGCGGGCGCTGGAGGAAGACCGCCGCATCGACGTTCTCAGCCGGCCCCAGATAATGACCCTGGACAACCAACCCGCCTTCATCCAGATCGGCGAACGCGTGCCCACCATTACCGGCACCACCACCAACGAAGCCGGCCAGACAAACAGCGTGACCATGGAAAACGTGGGACTGATCCTGGGCGTTACCCCTCGAATCAGCCCGGAGGGCCTGGTGGTGATGGAAATCGACGCGGAAAACTCCGAAGTCGGGCCCGAGGCCGAGGGGATTCCCGTCAGCATCGCCCAGGGCCAGGTCGTCCGCCAACCCCGCATTCGCACGATCACCGCCCAGACGACGATCAGCGCGCTGGACGGCCAAACGGTCGTGCTGGGCGGCCTGATCTCCACCAACAAGACCTCGGTCAACCGCCGCGTGCCCCTCTTGGCCGATATTCCCGTCCTCGGCCACCTGTTCCAGTTCCAGGGCTACCAGTCCAGCCGCGATGAGTTGCTGATCATCATGACCCCCAGGATCGTGGACAGCGAAGAGGACGCCGAACGAATCAAGCAGGAGGAGGCCGCGCGAATGCAGTGGTGCCTCAGCGACGTGCTCAAGCTGCAAGACGACGTCGCCTTCCGCAGCCGCCAGGACGACTGGGGCGATTCGGAAACGACCACGATCTTTCCCGACGGCCAACCCGCCGAGCAAATGGAGTTGCCGCTGGAACCGCCCGTCCAGCCGCAGTCCCAGGAAAACGTCCCCACGCCCGCCCCGGTTTATCCGTCCGCCCCCGGCCAGAACGATTCCTCCCAGACCGCGCCGGCCGTCCAGCCATTTCCCCGCTGGCCCGACCCAGCCGGCAGCGTCCAGCCGGCGGTTTACGGGACCGATCCGCGGGTTCCGGGCGGCGCCCGCGCACCCTACGCCTCGTTTCCCCCCGTCTCTCCCGGAGCCTATTGACCCGCACAACCCCCGACGTGCCGCCAGCCGGCCGGCCGAAACGCGGTTGGCGCCGGCGAAATGCGGCAACCGGCCGGCATAGCCGGCCCTACTACGGCAACTTCACGCCGCCCGAAAAACCCGCCACGATTGCCATGAAAACGACTTCTCTCGCTCCGTCTTTCCGCCGGACCGCCGCCTGCGGCGTGCTGGCCGCTCTCATCCTCGCCTCCGGTTGCGCGCCGCTGGGGTTGAAGGAGAATCCGTTCCGGGAAGCAACCTCCTGGTTCTCCCGCGACGACAAGCCCCGGGTTCCCGCCAAGGTTGTCGCCGTCTGGAGCGATACGGTTCGCTACAAACAAGGCACGCCGCCCACCCGCGGTTTCGCCGGAAGACTGGTCTTCTACCGCTCCGATCAGAAAAAGCCGGTCAAGGTGGACGGCACGCTGGTCGTCTATGCCTTCGACGAAGACGGCCGCAGCCCCACCAACCCCCGGCCCGATCGTAAGTACATCTTCAAGCCCGACCAGCTCCCAGCCCACTATAGCCAGTCGAAACTGGGACACTCCTACAGCTTCTTCCTCCCCTGGGATGAGCTGGGCGAACCGCGCAAAGAGATCAGTCTGATCGTCCGCTTCCAGCCGGTCGGAGGGCCCGCCGTTGTCGGCGAGTCAACCCGCCACCTGTTGGCCGGACCCGATCCCCCCCCACCGGTCGAACAGGCCGGCTACCAGCAACAGCCCCCCCCGGCCGGCAACCGCCAACCGGTCCGGACCGCCTCCTTCGACCAGCGGCTTCCGGCCTCGGGTGGTTCCCGCATCGCCAAGCAACGGCAGCGGATGCGAACGACCACGATCGATATCCCCTCGCGGTTCGGGCGTGCCTCGCCGGTGGCCCGGGTTCGCCCCCGCTTCACTCGGGCACGGCCGGCGACGGCCGCTGCGGGGCCGGCGCCGTCGAGTCCGGCCGGCTCCTCGCGGCCGGCGCCACCACCAACTCGTTCTTCACTGTCCAGACTCCGGCCTCTAGGAGCGCCAATCGCTCAGCTAACGCACGGTCGTGCTCGCTGGCAACCACGCCCCGCAATGTGGCAGTCCCCGAAACAATCGCCACCTCGATCGGCGAGCGGTTCTCAATCCAGGCAGACCGCTCCATCCGCGACGCCAGACGGAGGGCCACGCTCCGGCTGATCGCCGGCCGCGTGGTAAACCCGACCCGCACCGCCGTGCGAATCTCCTCGGCTTGCCGCCCTCGGCCCCGGCCCGAGGAACGGTTGGCCGTCGAACTCCGCCCGCCGCGTCCCCGCAGCCCCTGGTTGCCCCGCGACCCGGCGCCACTGCCACCGCCGCTTCCGGCGCCCACCGAGCCCACAAACGACCGGGTCTCTTGCGCGTCGCTGCCCACGAAGTCGCCCGTCCGGCGGTTCGTGCGAAGAAACCGGTCCGAGGCGTCCACCTGGCCGGCCGACCCCGTGCCGAATCCTCCCGCGCTTCCCAGCCCCCCGCGGCTGGAGCCGCTGCCGAAGAGCGATCGCGTCCCGGCACTCAGCGAGCCACCCCGAGTGCGGCTGCCGAACGCGCCGCCTCCGCTGGAGATCCGCTGCGCCATGACCTGATCGGCACACAGCCCCAGCAACACGGCCAGGCTCCCCGCCACCATTTTCCAGACCTGCATAACCGGAACCTCCCAGCAGGAACCTTCCCTTCTCTACATCGTACTCCCCGCCCGCCCAAGGTAAACACCTCGCCCCCCGCCCCCACAACACGCCCCACCGGCCAAGCTTGCCTCCCCGTTCCCGGGCAAAAGGCCAGGGGTTGACGTGGATGGTCCACAGGAGTAATATTCTCGTATCCTCACATTCTCATGTGATTGACAAGCAATACGAGCGTCCTCGATGGAGGCGTAAGGACATGAAGAATCTAGATTTACGAGGGAAGGCCGAACTGCTGAGAGTGCTCGCTCATCCGACGCGGCTGGGCATCATTGAAGAACTCGCCCGAGGGGCCAAGTGTGTTACGGACATCCGTGATTTGCTGGACGTTCCGCAGGCGAACGTGTCGCAGCACCTAACCGCCCTTCGCCGTGAGCGGGTCGTGGACTATCACGAGGACGGAAAGCTGCGTTGTTATTACGTGACTCGTCCGAAGTTGGTTGAGCGGTTGCTTCAATTGCTGTCAGAGGAGTATCCGGTGGTGCGCCGTTCACCGGAATTGGTTCGTCGGGAAGGGAGGCGGCGCGAGAAACGATATGCTGCATCCTGCGAGGCAAACGGGTGAGGCCCGTTGGGCCATCCGGTCCAGGACACGACACGAAAAGGAAGGGCAAGATGAACTGGGGAGAGGCCTGGCAGGAATTTTGGGTGGGCGGTTTCTGAATTGTCCCCTTGCTACTCATGCTGGTCATGATGCTGGTGGGCATCTTCGTGTGTGCGAGGATGTTCTTGGTGAGCAACGGGCGGCCACCCTGCTGCAGCCGTTGGAGGCGGGAGGAGTCTTTGTTGGAGACTGCGAAACGACGATGCGCAAATGGAGAGACCGACGAGGAGGAGCTTGAGGAGTTCGAGAAGACGATTGTTTGACGAGGGGGAGCAGAGCTTTGGCGGAAGGCAGATGTTCCGGCAGTTCAGGCAATGAAGGGAGTGTAACGTTGAACAGTGAAACCGAAGTTGACGAGCTGCTGGACGTGCGAGGGGAGGTGTGTCCGTTTCCGTGGGTCCACGCGAAGAAAGCCCTGAAGAAGCTGGAGGTGGAGCAGGTACTCCGCATCGTCGGGGACCACGGCCCGGCGCTGAAGAACATTCCCCGGAACTTCGCGGACGAGGGTCATACTGTTCTCCATGCCGAGGAGACCGGAGAAGTGGAATGGGAAATCCTCGTTCGCAAGGAGAAGTAAGGCGTGGAAGGTCTTGACAAAACGATTGTTCCTCTCATCACGGCGATGAATCACGTTTGCTTCATCGAGACCCTCAGTTCGTGCGGTGGGCACCCGGAGGAATCGGCGGTCCGCGAGTACGGCTATGCCGTTGCCAACGTAGTCTTCGAGATCGAGGACGAGCCGGAGAATGCCATCCGTTGGTATGGCATGCTTCAGGATATCCTTCGCCGCCGAAAGCAGCAGCGGTTGCAGCGCGAGCACGCTTTCATCTTCGCCAAGAAGTTTTCCCTCAACCCGGAAGGCTACCTGGCCTGGCAGTGGGGCTTGAAAATCCAGGCAAGCGGCAAGACGCCGGAGGAATGCCGCGCCGGCCTCGACGAAGCCATCGCTTTTCTGGTCGCCTATTTCGCGGAGGCCGCAGAATGAGACGTGCTTTCTGGGTGGGCGTTCTGACGGGCGCTGCGATCGGATCTCTGAACCTGGCACACTACTACGCCAGCGGGCAAATCTCCGGCGTACAAAAGCCGTTTGGCCTCTTCCCCGGGGGGTTTCCCGTCGCTGCCCTGCTCGGTCTGACGACCAGGAGCCTGTCGCCCGATCTGGTTGTCATGCTGGTCTTGGGGTTCGGCATTCTGACGGGGTCGATGCTCAGCGCCCGCTTGTCGGGGGATCTGACGATGCGGAGGTTTCGCGGGAAGAAGCTGGCTGCTGCCAAGGCGATTCGTGCCGGGGTTGGGGGTCTGCTGATGGGCGCGGGCGTCTGGATGGCCCAGGGCTGTCTGGTCAAACACACGCTCAGCGGTGCGCCCGGACTGATGTTGAGCAGCTTTGTGACGTTGGCCGGAATTGTCGCCGGTATTTGGATCAGCACCGCCCTCGAGGAACGTTGGGCTTGAGATGATGCTACTGGTCATCTTTGTCATCGGCTTGGCCGTGGGATATGTCGCCCGGCGATACGGCTTCTGTATTTTCGGGTCGATCCTGGAATTGCTCACGCTCCGGTCCGGTCGCCGCATGGTTGCCGTACTGGCGGCCATGCTCGTTTTCGGTCTCGTTCAGGGGGGCTCATACCAGCACGCCGTCGAGTACCCCGGCCTCAAGTTCTTGGTCGGTGGATTGCTACTTCGACTGTTTTAGATTTGGCGTTTGCTTATGTTCAATGGAGCCAATAGGT
>CAYZWG010000087.1:2476-15458 GCA_964481605.1 uncultured Planctomycetaceae bacterium | reverse complement strand
CCAGCAGCACCGCCGAGAGTCCTCCGGCGGTGTCGAGCGTGAACACCGGCCGGCGGATCAACGGCAGCGGCACGGCGTCGACCGCCTCGGAGGGTCCGCTCTCCCGTCCCCGGCGATCGACCGCCCGCACCGTGTAGACGTAGTTCCGCTCCGGCTCGACCCGGCGATCGGTGTAGTTCAAGTGGACCAGCGGCTGGGAATTCAGTCGCGCCGGCGGGGCATCCGCTGCTTCGGCCCGATAGACGTTGTAGTGCAGGCCCACCAGCAGCGGATGACGCCAGGCCAACCGCACTTCACCCGGGGCCGGCCGCGGCTGAAGATCGAACGGCGGGGCCGGCGGCCGCGGCCGTGGCACCTCGATCTCCGTCCACACCGGCCTGCCGTGCCGCTTGCCCGAGGTGACCACCAGCGCGTAATGCTGAGTGCCGGGCGGGGCCTCGGCGTCGAGAAACCGTCCCGCGGTGGTCAGCCCGATCCGTGTTTGCGCACCGGGCGCGAACCGCCGGCCCGTCCCGCGGTGCAGTTCGAATTGCAGCCCGATCGTCTCCGCCGAGCGCGGCCAAGAGAGCTCCACGGCCCCGTCGCCGCGAACCCGCGCGGCCAGTTCGGGCGGCGAGTCGGGCACGGGGATGGGCACCTGCAGCCGGCACGCCCCGGGCACGATCTCGGCCCCCGGCATGTCGACTCGGGGCCGGGCCAGGGCCTCCGCCTGGGCCTGGCGAATGATTTCCAACATCGCCTGGTAGTGCGGATCGTCGGTCGAGGCGAACGACACGTGAACCTCGCCGCCGGGGTCCCACTCCGGCTGGCGGCTGGGCAGAAGCACGTCGGGCGGCTGCACCGATTGATCGACCAGGGGGTAGCCATTTTTCGCTTTCCGCCGGCGGCAGAACTCCAGCCCCAGTCCGCCCTCGGTCTTTTTCATCGGCGCCCGCAGGATGCGGCTCCATTGGGGCGTTTGCAGGTTGATCCAGTCGTTGCCGATGAAGCCGGGCGTGTGGCACGCGTTGCACCCGGTCGCGGCCATCACTTGGGCAAGCGGCCCACGCGCGGCCATGATCGCGTCGCAGGTGGCATAGGGGGTGTAGTCCCAGGTGCCGTGGTAGTTGCTGTTGGTATCCATCCAGGCCAGCAGCAGGTCGCGCTGGGGGCGGGGGACCTCGGGGTGTTTCTCGATCAGCACCTCGGCCAGGTGGGCCGCGCCCGAGCCGATCGAGTGCGGCGGCAGGCGTTTCGAGGTGTGGACGCTCGAATTGTGGCAATTGAGGAACCCCGTCATGCGGTACTTGATGAGCGTCTCGTAGCTGATGTTAAATGCCCACGTCCACCCGCCCGAGAAGTCGAGCCCGGCGGCCATCCCCTTTTCGCCCCCGTGGCACGAGACGCAGTAGCGGTCCAGAACCGGCTGGACCATGGTGGGATAGTCGAGATAGCCCGAGCCCCACGACTCGGGCCGCGGTCTGGCCGGCGGCCCCAGCATGGCCAGGGGGGGATCGCCGGCGGCAGTGGTGCTCTTCTTGTTTTCGTGGCAGCCGATGCAGGAGCGGGTGGCGCCGGCGGCCGCCTGGACAAAGGTCCGCATCCGCTGCACCTCCCGGCCCTCCGCGTCGAGCGCCTCGAAGTAGATCGCCCGACCGGCCGGCACCTCGAAATAGGCCGAGCCGTCCTCCCCCACCGGGACCGTGCCGAGGATGTTTTTCACGATGTAGGCCCCCTGCCAACTGACCAGAAAGGCCTGGTTCCACCAGCGGCCGCCGGCGGGAATGCCGCTGGTGCGGGCGGTCTCCTCCACGATCCTCAGCCGCTTGATCGAGCCGCGCTCGACGCCGTCGAGCCCCCGATAGACATCGACCAGCAGGAACCGGCCGGTCGGCTCCCGGTCGGTCTGCGGCGTGATCGTGGCCGGCCGGCGCCGCGCCGCGACCGGCATCGGCGCGAAGCAGGAGATAGCGGGGTCGCAGTGGACCAGCTCGCGATTGCCCCGCCGGTCGATCAACTCGATGATCGCGTGCGACCCGACGGCGTTGTTGCTCACCAACAGGTCGTCCGCCGAAAGCGGCCAGGGATCACACGGCCCGGTGCGAAGCCCCTGGTCCATCTCGACGGGGTACTCCGGCGTGAAATTGAAGATGGCCCCCAGATCGTTCTTGCCCCGGGTCATGTCGATCATCCCGATCGCGCCCACCGCCTGGCCGTTGTGGGGCGTGAGCGAGGCCACCACGCAGTGCGAATCGGGCACGCCGCGGGCGTCCAGAATGGCGGTCGGCCGGGCCAGGTTGTTGCCGAACAGGGCCTCCTCCATCCGCCCGTCCGGCAGCATCGTCCAAAGACTCTGCATGTAAAGCGCCGTCTTGTCGACATACTCCCAGCGGCCGTAGAGAATCCGCCCGTCGGGCAAGATCGCCGGATCGAACTCGTTCACGTTGTTGGCCGAAATACTCCGTATCCCCGAACCGTCGGCGTTCATCGTGTGCAGCGTGTCCACGCCCGAGTTGAAGCAGGGAACCAGCGCCTTGGGACGGGTCGAGGTGAACACGATCCGATCGTCGGGCAGATAGGCCGGCGTGATGTCGTTGTACTGGTCGCTGGCGGTCAGACGCTTCAGCCCGGTGCCGTCCAGGCCGATCTGGTAAACGCTGGTCACGCTCCGGTCGTCGGGCCGATAGGCGAACACCAGCCGGTGGGCGTCCCAGGAAAGACCGGGATCGCGATACACCCCGCCGCCCAGGGTCTCGTTCGTGCCGGCATCAATCACCGGCCGCACGCGCTGCCGGTCCGGCGGAGCCTGGGGGTTTTCCAACACGTAGATGCCGCCGCCGGGATGCCAGGTATAGTAGTCGTCGTAGATGTGGCCGGCAAAGTAGGGGTGCCGCTTGACGAACAACAGCGGAGCATCGAGCAAGGCGAGGTGGGCCCGCGAGCGAACCGCCCGGGCTTCGCAATAGACGGCTCGCCACTTCCGTCGCTCCAGGGGCGAGGTGGCCTCGATCTTGTGGCGAAGGGATGCGAGACTCCCCGGCAGGCCGTCTTGCGACGGTTCTCGCGAAGCGGCGCGCGCGGCGATCCGGGTGGCCTGGGCCAGAATCCGCTCCACCGGCTCGACGTACAAGAAAGACGCCAGGCGGTAGTTTTGCCCGGCAATTTCCTCCTCCCAGTCGCAAAGCCGAACCGGCGAATCTCCCTCGAACGGGACGAGGTAGTTCGGCTCGAAGTCGTGGATCGTGGCCACGTCCTCTTGCCCCACCACCGTGGCCGTGAAACGCAGCCGCGGCGATTGCAGAACGAGCGCCCCGAGGGCCCTGCCGATCGGTTGGGGGCCGAGGTTCTGCCATTCCAGCCGCACGGCCGTCTCGGCCGGTTGCAGGCGAACCTGGATCGGCGTCAGCCAGAGCCACGGCTTGCGAAAGTCGCCGGACGCGCCCGGCGTGGCCAGCCGGTCGAGCCCCAGTGACTTCAGCCCCGGCGGCAACTTGCCGTCCGCGCGGCGGACCATCTCCACGGGAAACGACAATTCCAGCTTGGCGGCCAACGGCAGGGCCAGCTCGATGCTCTGACCGTTGTCGCCCGTGGCCACGCCGTTGCGGGGAATCCCGCCGCCGGGACCGACGCGATAGGGCTTGCCGGCGTAGCGAAAAAGCTCGGCGTCGGGCGTCAGGGCCCCCAGCCCGGCCAGGTCGCGGGGCGAGCGAATCGCCAGGTAGAGGTTCTTTGCGTCCCGGCAGACGCTCACCCGCAGCGTGATCGGCCCGGCTCGCCACTGGTCGAAGATGGGGCCGACGGGGAACGTGGTGGCGGTGGCCCAAGCCGCCTCGTCGAGCCTGCCGTCGCAGGTGATCGCGGCCGACGCCGCCGGCACCGGCAACACGCCCGAGCCGGCCTCGACGGTCATCCGCGGCCACTGGGCCACGCGGCCGGTTCGGGCAACGCTCAGTTCAGCGGCCACTTGGCGAATCTCGTCCTGCCACCAGTAGGCCTCCTGCTCGGGCGCCGGCTGGGCGAAACCGGGGGAGAGAAACCCCGTCGGACCGAGCAGCAACAGGGCCGCCACCAGGGAGCCCACCGGAAGACGCTTCGAGACCATCATGTTCTCCTTGCCGGAGTCAACCACGAAATCCCCTGGCCGTTGCGGATTCCTGGGAGACCCGCGCTCCCGTTCGGCGCGGGGCTGCCGACCCCGCCGCAGTTCTCAAACCCGCGATCCACCGGGGCAGGCCCGGTGGGGATGCGCCCGGCGTTCGGCCTCCGGGAGCCCACGCACGCCTCTATCTGAGCCGTAATACGCCAGCGAATCAAGCCTACCAGCCCCCTCCCCCTTCCGCCGGCCCCCTTCCACTTGGTAGGGTAGGAATGACTTTTTCCCTGCTTGCCGTCCGAATCGCTCGATGGAAGTCTCTTATGCCTCGTTACAACCCGGCCAGTATCGAACCGAAGTGGCAGAAGTTCTGGGAGGAAAACCGCACCTTCGCCTGCCCCCGCCTGCCCCGGGGACGCAAGCTCTACGTCCTCGACATGTTTCCCTACCCCAGCGGCGACGGGCTTCACGTGGGCCATCCCGAGGGCTACACGGCCACCGACATCGTTTGCCGCTACCAGCGGATGCGGGGGGCCACGGTGATGCACCCCATGGGCTGGGACGCCTTCGGCCTGCCCGCCGAACAACACGCCAAGCGGACCGGCACCCACCCGCGAAACACCACGGAAAAGAATATCGCCAACTTTCGCCGGCAGCTCAAGATGCTCGGCTTCAGCTACGACTGGGACCGCGAGCTGGCCACCACGGACGTGGGCTATTTTCGCTGGACGCAGTTCATCTTCCTGCTGCTGTTCGACACCTGGTTCGACCCGGAGCAACGGCGGGGCCGGCCGATCGCCGAGTTGCCCATCCCCCCGGACGTGGCCGCCGCGGGCCCGGACGCGGTGGGCCGCTACCAGGACGAGCACCGCCTGGCCTACCAGATCGAGGCCCCGGTCAACTGGTGCCCCGCGCTGGGGACCGTGCTCTCCAACGAGGAGGTGGTGGGCGGGGTGAGCGAGCGGGGCGGACATCCCGTGATGCGAATCCCCTTGCGGCAGTGGATGCTGCGAATCACCGCCTACGCCGACCGGCTGGAAAAGGACCTCGACCAACTCGACTGGCCGGAAAGCATCAAGCTGCTGCAACGCAACTGGATCGGCCGCAGCACGGGCGCGGAAGTCGATTTCTTTATCGGCGCCATCGCCGGGCCCGACGGCAAGCCGTCGGAGAGAGAATATCAGGGCTGGAAGATGGACCGCCGCCACGCCGGCTATCCCCGCCGGGCCGACGAGGACGTGCTGCGGGTTTACACCACCCGGCCCGACACCCTGTTCGGCGCCACCTACATGGTCCTCGCCCCGGAGCACCCCTTCGTCGAGCGGCTGACCACGCCGGAGAACGCCCAGCGGGTGAGGGCCTACCGCCAGACGGCCGCGCGCAAAAGCGACCTTGACCGCACCGACCTGGCCAAGCAGAAGACGGGCGTATTCACCGGCTCCTACGCGATCAACCCGGTCAACGGCGAGGCGATTCCCATCTGGGTGGCCGACTACGTGCTGATCAGCTACGGCACGGGCGCGATCATGGCGGTGCCGGCGCACGATACGCGGGACTTCGAGTTTGCACGGCAGTTCGACCTCGAGATCATCCCCGTGGTGGACCCCGGCGACGACGCCGACGTGGCCCGCGACGACGTGTTGGCCTCGCAGGCCGTCTTCGTGGAACACGGCCGGGCGATCCACTCGGGGCCCTACAACGGCCTGACGACGGCCGAGTTCAAGCAGCGGATCAGCGCGGACCTTGCCCGCGACGGTCTCGGCCGGGAGGCGGTCAACTACAAGCTCCGCGACTGGCTCTTTAGCCGGCAGCACTTCTGGGGCGAGCCGTTTCCCATCCTTCGCGAGTTGGACGCCGACGGCAATCCGACCGGACGGGTTCGCACGGTTCCGGCGGAAGAGTTGCCGGTCGACCTGCCGGCCGAGATGGGGTTCGACGCGGCGCACGACTCGCCCGAGCCGCCCCTGGAGGCCGCGCCCGAGGACTGGCTCTACGTCACCATCGACGGCAAGCGTTACAAGCGGGAGACGAACTCGATGCCCCAATGGGCCGGCTCCTGCTGGTACTACCTGCGGTTCCTCGATCCGAACAATTCCCAGGCCCTGGTCGACCCCCAGGTGGAAAAGGCCTGGATGCCGGTCGATCTTTACGTGGGCGGGGCCGAGCACGCCGTGTTGCACCTGTTGTACGCCCGATTCTGGCACAAGGTGCTCTACGACCGCGGCCAGGTGGGCACGCCGGAGCCATTCCAGAAGCTGGTCAACCAGGGGATGATCCTGGGCGAGATGGAATTCACCGGCTACCGCACCGCCGCCGGCCGCTGGGCCAGCGCCGCCGTGGTCAAGACCGACGCCAAGGCGGACCCGCTGCTCGAATCGACCGGCGAGACCGTCGAGGCGGTCAGGCTGGCTGCCGCCGACGTGCAGAAGCAGGGCGACGCCTTCGTGTTGAAATCGGACCCGGCGGTGCGGGTCGACAGCCGGGCCTACAAGATGTCCAAGAGCCGGGGCAACGTGGTCAACCCGGACGCGGTAGTGGCCGACTACGGGGCCGATTCGCTCCGCCTCTACGAGATGTTTATGGGCCCGCTGGAGGCGGTCAAGCCGTGGAGCATGGACGGGGTGAGCGGGGTGCGCGGCTTCCTCGACCGCGTCTGGCGAATGATCGTGGACGAGTCTGCAGAGCAGACCCGGCTCAACCAGGCGGTCCGCGACGTCGCCCCGGATGAACAGCAAAACCGCATGTTGCACCGAACGATCAAGGCGGTCAGCGAGGACGTGGCGGCGATGGCCTTCAACACGGCGATTGCCCGGATGATGGAATTCACCAACTTCTTTCTCAAGCAGCCGGTCCGCCCCAAGCGGGCGATGGAGACCCTCGTGCTGTTGCTTTCACCCTATGCACCCCACATCGCCGAGGAGCTGTGGCGGGTGCTGGGCCACGCCGACACGCTGGCCTTCGAGCCCTGGCCGGAGTTCGACGAGGAGGCGATTCGGGAGTCGACGGTGGAGATTCCGGTCCAGGTGCAGGGCAAGCTGCGGGCACGGATCCGGGTGCCGGCCGGCGCCGGCGGCGAGCAGTTGGAAGCGGCCGCCCGGGCCAACGCCAAGATCGCCGAACTGCTGGAGGGCAAGACGATCCGCAAGGTGATCGCCGTGCCGGGGCGAATGGTAAACTTCGTGGTGGGGTGATTGGCGAGCGGCAAGAATTCTGTAGGCCGGGTTGCGACCCGGCATGGTAAACATTCGCCCAACCCGTTCGTAGTGTCCCGATTCATCGGGGCCCGGCACCCGGAAAAGACCGCAATGAATGCGGTCGCTACCAACGAGTTGGACAGCGTGCCATTTAGCGCAGGTTGAGGAACGTAAAGCGTTGGTATTTCAGGTGTTACGCCCCACCGGCCCTGTGCCGGTGGATTGCGGGTTTGGAAACTACAGGCTGCCGGGTTTGCAGTGCCAGCCACGTTTCGGCCGGCACGACCGGCCCTACGGGGCTGAAAACCGGTAAGTTGTTTTTCGGCCGCCTTTTAACGTGCTCGGCGCCCGCACGGTTCGCCCCCAAGCTCACTTCCGCCCCAGATACCCTGCCGAGGACTGGAAATACTTCTTTCGCCGCGATTCGGCCTCGGCGTGGGCTTCCGCCTGCCGCTTCTGCATGTCGGTCAAGTTGGCCCGGCAGTAGCGGCAGCCGATCGTCTCCAGGTGAAAGACAAGGTAGTCCTCTTGCGCTTCCGGCAAGGCCCCCAACAGGTAGCTGCCCAACTCCTGCCGCGAGGGGCAGGTGAGCCGGTGGCGACGCCAGATCTCGCCCAGCGAGTGGACGCCGGCGTCGCGGCGGGCGTTGATCGCCGCCAGCCGCTTCCGCAAGGCCGCGTCGTTGCGAAGCGCCAGCTCGATCCGTGCCGCCTGGTCCGACGGCAACGCCTCGTCGAGGTAGGCCTCCAGGTCGGATTGGCGAATGGGGGTGGACATAGTGGTTGATTGGATCTTTCGCCGGCCGGCAGAGCCGGCCCTACGATCTTTCGGCAGAGCCGGCCCTACGAGCTGGGGCTCAGTTCTCCTGGTAGAGTTCCGGAAACACCTCCTCGGGCAGGTTCTGCTTGCGAATCGCCACGCGCAGCTTGGCGAGGAAATCGAACTTGTAGTTGGCCACCGTCTGCTCGGAGACGTCCAGGTGGGCGGCCACCTGCTTGTTGGCCCAGCCCCGCACGAACAGCAATTCAACGCACTCGATCTTGACCAGCTCGCCGCGGTTGCGCCAGTGATCCAATTGGCCGTCGATGGCCGCGGCCAGGGCCCGCTCCTCCAGGTCGCGCCGCTCGCTGGAGCGATAGATGCTGGAGGCCATGCGGGCCGGACCGGCCGGCTCCCAACTGCTGGCGGAGGTGGAGCCGGGCACCAGCGGCAAGGTGGGCCGGCGGCCTTCGCGACGCAGGTAATCGGTCAGCTTGTGCGCGGCGATGGAGAACAGGTACGTCTCCAGCGGCCGCCGGTCGTCGTAGTTGGGCAGGCTGGTGAGAAACCCGATGAAGGTCTCCTGTACCACGTCCTCGGCCACCGCGAGGCTCCGCACCCGGCTCTGGACGAACGCCAATAGCCGGCCCTCGAACCGCGCAATCAACTCGTTCCACGCCTCGGCCTGGCCGGCCCGGATGCGGCGCGTGAGGAGGAGATCGCTTTGGCTTGGAGGGGTCATCGATCGTGGGGCCCGGCCGCGGGGGGCGAATCCGCCTCGGCCGCGTCTCGCCGAGATTCGGCCGTCTGGCGGAGATCACGCGCGAATGATCGCCCAACCGGCGATCACCAGCAATAGTATCGTCGCGGCGACCAGCAGCCGCAAGCGGCCCCGGTACTTTCCTCCCGTCACGAGGTCGATCTTCAGCAGGGTGTAGGCCGACGCCAGCAGCAACAGCAGGATTGCCCCGGCAACCGCCACGCCGGCGAGACGATCGATGTGCTCCACGGTGGCCCACCGCTCGGCGATCAGGGCGTTCGCCCGGCGATCAAACTTGACCAGCGCGTGCAACCGGACCCAATCGCCGAAGGAGACCTCCACCGGTTCGACCCAAACGTCGTCGCCGATCATTTGCTCCCGCACGTAGGAGCGCGGCAGCCGGACCAACCGGGCCGCCTGGCGACCGAGCTTGAGCTTGGTTTTGATGTACTCGGCGATCACCTGGTCGACCGCCGCCGGCAGGGCCTCCTCCTCGCATTCGCTCTGTGACGGCCGGGGATCGCATTTCACCGGCCACTTGTAGACCGAGCCGTCCTTGAACGGCTCTTGGCCCACCCAGGGCGGTGGGGTGCCGCCGGCCGGTGCGGCGTGCGTAGCCACGGCTTTCTCGCCGGCCGCCGCGACTTCGCCCGGCGAGGTCTTCTTGGCCTCACCGGCCGTACCCTTTTCCTCGGGGGGGGGAGCGTCGACCTTGGCTCGCTCGTTCTCGCCCTGGGGTTTTTTCGAGCCGGCGATCTCCGCCCCGGCAACCACAGGGGCGGGGGCCGCTTCCGGCTTGATCTCAATCGGCGCGTCGATCGCAACCGGCGCGTCGGTCGCGCGCGGCATTCGCTGGGCGGTTTGGGCCCGGATCGGGGCACGCCGGATAGGCCCATGGCTCGCCCAGCGCGCCCAGACGGAGATCCCCATGAACATGAAAAACATCAATCCCATCATCGCCATCATGCTGAGCATAAACTTTGCCATGTCCCCCGCCCCGCGGCCCGACGGCATCAAGCAGGGCGGGCGGCAATAACCACCGGTGGGCGACTTCGTCTTCCGGCTCGACAGCAGGTTGGCCAGACCGATGAGCAATGCCAGCGCCCCCACCAGGACCAGGATCAGCACGATCGGTATTCCCAAGGCTATATACATCGTGCTCCTCCTGCCGGTCGCGCACGAATACTCTCAACCCGGACCATGACTGGTCCGGCTCGCGGGCGCGCCTCGCCCTCCCGCCCGCGCACGAATACTTCCAACCCGGACCATGACTGGTCCGGCTCGCGGGCGCGCCTTACCCTGTCGCCCGCGCAAACGCCAAGAAATCAGCCCTCCTCGTCGCCCCGCAGCCGGGGGTGAATCCACGGACTGGCCAACTGCACCGAAACCGACATCGCGCAGGCGACCATCACCAGCCACGGCTGGGGGAAGCCCGACGCGCTGGAGATAATCAACGCGAACACACCGCAGACGAACACCGCCCAGAGGCTCAGCCGGGTAGTCCGCAGGGGATCGGCCTGTCGCCACCATCGCAGCAGCAGAAACAGGCTGCCGAAGGCCACCAGGTAGTAGCGGACGTCGGCCAGCACGGTCTGGGCGGTCAGCCGCACCGGTTCCAGCCCGGTCAGGTCCTTAAGATTCAGGTCGAGCAAGTCCCGCATGTGGGGCAGGTCGACCAGCATCGCCGCCGACGCGGCGGCCGCAAACAGCCCCACGGCCAGGCCCACCACCAGCATGGCAAAGCGGCGCAGCCGCACGTCGCCCCTGCTTCCCTCCCAGAACTTCGACGGGATCATCACCGCCCAGGCGCCCACGATACTCATCAACAGCACCCAGCCGTAGCGGGCCGCGTCGTCGACCGACAGCGTTCGATCGTGGGCCAGGTTGCCCAGCACGACCATCACCAGGCAGACGGTGGCCGCGGCGAACGCCCCCCCCAGCATCGACCCCAAAAGCTCCGTGGCCCGTTCTCGCGGCGACTTGAGGATCAAGGCGTCCAGCGCCTTTTCCCGACGGGCCCAGCGGGGAAGCCTCGTTCGCGGCCGGCGGATACTCCGATCGGACCGGGGTGGAACGGTATCGGCCGGCGGCTCCTTCACAGCACCGGCGGCGACCGGCGACGGCCGCGGGCCAACCGGCTCCTTAATCGTCAATATCAACCCCCGAACCACCCAGTAGCAGCCGTAAAGGGCAAGAAAGAAGATCGCCAGCGGAACGAGGATGCCGGCGGAGGCCTGAAGGGCCAGAATCACCAGAATGAGAATCACCACCTTGGCCGGCGTGTTCAAGTTGGACCGGTTCCAGCTTTGTCGCAGGTCGTGGACCGTCTGGCGGAGGGCCCGAAAGATCGGCTCTTCCTCACCCGCCGTGGCGGCCGACGAAAACGGCCGCGCAGGGGGTGGGCCGGCCGGCCGCGGCTTGCGGCCCTTGACCCCCGCGGCGGCAGCCACCGGGATGGGGCCCAACCGGGCGGCCTCGGGCGGCCGGGGAAGCGCGGCCAGCATCTCGCCGGCCGAGGCATATCGCTGGGCCGGGTCCTTGTCCAAGGCCTTGGCCACCACGCCACGGTACGGCTGGGGCAACATCGACACGTCGGGCTTGGCGGTCAGATGCTTCATCAGCACCTCGCCCACCGACTCGCCCTCGAACGGCACCCGGCCGGTCAGCAACTCGTAGAGAATCACGCCCAGGGCATAGACGTCGATCTCCTTGCCATAGCGGCCGTTGGCCACCTCGGGCGCCATGTAGTGTACCGTGCCGATGCTCTCCGTCTGCCCGCTCCGCCGGCTGCAAGAGATGAATTTCGACAGTCCGTAGTCGCCGATCTTGACGATGCCCTCGTCGTTGAAGATGTTTCCCGGCTTGAGGTCGCGGTGGACGATGCCGTGGTCGTGCAGATAGGCCACGCCGGCCCCGATCCCGTGCATCCAGAAGAGCACGTGGTCCGCAGGCAGGCCGTGGGGATTGGCGGCGACAAGGTCTTCCAGGCAATCGCCGGCAACGTACTCCATCACCACCCATTTGTCGCCGTCCTGGTCCTCGCGGATGTCGAAAATGCTAAGCAGGTTGGGGTGTTTCAGGTTAAGGCACTGGCGGATACCCCGCAATTCGACGTCGAGGTTGCGGCGGATCAGCTTCAGGGCCACTTCCTTGCCGGCGTCGCTGGTGGCGAAGTAGACCTCGCCGAAGCCCCCGTGCCCTACCCCCCGCTTGATGGTGAACCCCTCCAGGGGCCGCGAACCGCTGGGATAGGTGAATCGTGCACCGGCCGAGGCCGGCGGCCCGGCGGCCGTGGGCCGGGGTTGTGGCTTGTCGGCTTGAGAGACGTTGTCGGGCACGGCTGCCACCGAATCGTTCATCGGTCCACTCCTTTTCCCCGGTGCCGCCAGGCACGGCTGCTGGGGCGGACCACCTTGCTATTGTACCGTTGCGGCGGTCCCTTGTCCTCACTGCTGGTCCGCCCCAACCCGGCCCACCCTAAAAGGTTCAAACCTCCTCCAGACTGAACGACAGGCGGTGCCCCACCACGCGAGAACCGCCGCCAATCAGGCTACGCCTTCGCACCGGCAACCCGTCCACCTCCAACCCGCCGGCGCTGCGACAATAAAGCTCCTTTCCCTGGACGTAGATCACCACCTCGTGGGGCCAATCGCGACAAACCACGTGGCTGTGGCGGTTGGGCCCCAGCACGCAAGTGTCGGCCATCAGCAGCACGCCGTCGGAGGACGGCTCGGTGCGATGGCCGCTGGCAAATTCGAGCCGGGCCGTGGCACTCAAAGCGTGGGGGCGGCGAAAGACCAGCCTCACCGACTCCCCCAGCCGCAGCACCGACCCGTCGGTCAGCGACGCCACGCCGTGGACCGGCTGCTCGTTGACCCAGACCGGGCGGAGCGCCTCGACCAGGTAGCCTTCCCCGTCCCGGCAGATTCTCGCGTGACGCTTGGAAATGTCCCCCAGGATGGGGATATCGACCTCGATTCCCCCCGCCGGCTGACCAAGGATCACCTGATCCGAAAGACAAACCCAATAGCCGCCCACCGCGTCGATCCACAACAGAAACCGCTCCGGCTTCCTCGCAGGCGGCGAACCCATCGGGCTGAATCCTCGGTAGATGGTGGAAAGGCTAATCATCAGGTCGATAACTCTTCGTCAGGCTTTTCCTCTCGGTTCCCAAGCAGGAGCTTGGGAACCAGGTGA
>CAYZWG010000087.1:0-2376 GCA_964481605.1 uncultured Planctomycetaceae bacterium | reverse complement strand
GGTTCCCAAGCAGGAGCTTGGGAACCAGGTGAGGGACCGCACCCGACGGCCCCGCTGGGTTCCTCTTCCTCTTGGTTTCCAAGCAGGAGCTTGGGAACCAGGTGAAGCTGGCAACCAGGTTAGCGCCGCCGGCGGCCGGAGTCCACCCACGCTCATTGCGAATGCTCTTGCGCCAACTCCTCGCTCTTGGGCGCGTCCAGTTGGAAGTACTCCGTCACCTGGTCGACGATGTCCGCCGGAACGTCCTCGTCCAGCGGAATCTCGTCGTGGTAGTAGTTCTCGGCGTCGACCATTCGCGAGGCCACTTCCAGCCGTGTCTTCAGATCGGCCACCAGTTCCTTGGCGCGACCCAGCTTGCTGTCGTCGAAGTGATACTTGCTCGTCGCCTGGGCCGCCGCGACCATCTCCAGTTGGGCCTCCAGGTTCTCCACGTCGACCCCCAACTGCCGCTTAGAGGCCATCATCCCTTCCAGCTTGTCCTTGGCGGCGTCCAGGCTGCGTAAGCGGGCGTCGCTAATCTCGCGGAGGCTGGCCAACGTGGCCTCCTTGGTTTGGTATCGCGTGAATCGCCTGGCCAGGTCACGCTTGACGTCGTCGGCCGTGTAGCTGCGGCTGGCGTATTGGAACGTCTTCTTGCCGCTGGACAGATCGGATTGGAGCCGGACGATGTCCGACTTGCTCTCGGCCAAGTCCGCCTCCGCCTCGGCAATCTGCTTCTGAAGCTGCTCGACCTCGACCTCTTCCCGGGCGATAATCCGCATGTTTTTGCGGATTTCCGGCATGAGTTCCTCGATCATGCCTCGTGCCCGGTCGATCTGAAACTCCGTGGGCACGCTGTTGGTGACCGACTCCTTGACGTATCCGGCCGAGGTCCGCACATAGCTGACCATGTCGCGACCGAAGAAGAACAGCCCCACCAACAACAATACCGCGCCTGAAACAATCGCTTTCCTAATCATGACCGTTTTCCTCCCCCATTGGAGTTGCACCTGGAATGGGTTTTCGAGTGAATCTTGCCGGACCGACGCCGGCGGGCAGCCCCGACGACCGCCCGGCATCCCGCGTCTAGCGAGTTATTCGCCCGGTTGAAAAGAATCTTGGCCGATTCCCGGGAAGAATTCCCCCGCACCGGAGCGTCTAAACTGAGGGCCGATCCCTGTTGACTCCCAGTGGGGGGTAGGTTACAACCCACGGCGATTTGCAAGAAGGGACGGTCAGTGAAAGTGAAGATGAACGAACCGAGCGAAGATTTCATTCGGCAGATTCACGACAGCCCCCTGCGGATGGGGCTGGCGATTGCCGGCGGGGGAACCCGGGCGATTGGCCAGATGCTCGAAGTGGCCGGGGCCTCGCGGTCGGTGCTGGAGGTTTCCATCCCCTACTGCGAGCAAGCGATGATCGAGTGGCTCGGCGGCCGCCCCGATCAGCACTGTTCGCCCGAGACGGCCCGCTCGATGGCCATGGTCGCCTTTCTCCGCGCCCGGCGGTTTCACCAGGCCTGGCGGCACCTGGCCGGGGTGGGCTCCACCGCCAGCCTGGCCACCGATCGGCCCAAGCGGGGACCGCATCGGGTCCACCTGGCCGTACAAACCGCCACCTACACCCTGCTGCAATCGCTCCAACTGGAAAAGGGCCGCCGCACCCGCAAGCAAGAGGAGGGACTGGTCGCCCGCCTGCTGTTGAACCTGGTGGCCGAGACCTGCGGCGTCGACGATCGGCTCGAAGTGCCGCTGGTGGAGGATGAAAAAGTGGAGACCGCGTCCAAGCAGGCTCCGGAGCCCTGGCAGGAGTTGCTGCTGGGGCGCACGGAGGCGATTCGGCATACCGGTCCGGCCGGCCGGCCGGCCGCCGCGCGGTTGATCTTTCCCGGGGCGTTCAACCCAATGCACGTCGGCCACCGGCAAATGGCCGAGATTGCCGGCGAGATGCTCGCCGCCGAGGTCCAGTTCGAGATTTCCATTCTCAACGTGGACAAGCCGCCGCTGGACTTTCTCGAGATCGACCGCCGCGTGCGGCAGTTTCCGCCCGAACAGACCGTGTGGCTCACCCGGGCGGCCACCTTCGAGCAGAAATCGCGGTGTTTTCCCGGTGCCACGTTCATCCTGGGCGTGGACACGCTTCGCCGCGTGGCCAATCCGCGTTACTACGGCGGCAGCGAGGACGCCTGCGCCAGCGGCCTGCGGCGGATCGTCGAGCGCGGCTGCCGGTTCCTGGTCTTCGGGCGGGCCACCAGCGGCAGCTTCATCCGGCTTTCCGACCTCGACCTGCCCAAGACCCTGGCCGCCATCTGCCGGGAGGTCCCCGCCTCTTGCTTCCGCCAGGACATCTCCTCCACCAGGATCCGCCAGCGCGACCGAGTCGGCCCCGGCCCGGGAG
>CAYZWG010000086.1:13582-15491 GCA_964481605.1 uncultured Planctomycetaceae bacterium | reverse complement strand
GCTCCAGTGGACAATCTGGTTCCCAAGCTCCAGCTTGGGAACCCGCGGATCGAGATCGGCAGCGAGGCCAGAGGTGACAACACGATGAATCGACACGCAACAGACGCGTTCTTGCTCGCGGTGGTGTTCGGACTGGCGATCGGCGGGCCGAGTTGGCGGGGGACCAGCGAGGCGACCGCGGCGGAAACGCCGGCGGCCGAGTGGCCGCAATGGGGAGGAACGCCGGCGCGAAACAACGCCCCCGACGCGCGAAACCTCCCCGTCGAGTGGGACGTCGGGCAGTTCGACTTCAAAACCGGTCAATGGCTGGGCAAGGGACATCAGAACATCGTTTGGGTGGCGCAGCTCGGTAGCGAGAGCTATGGCAGCCCGGTGATTGCGGGCGGAAAGGTGTTTTGCGCGACAAACAACGGCGCGGGCTATCTGAAGCGGTATCCCGCCGACGTCGACCTTGGCTGCCTGTTGGCGTTTGGTCAATCCGACGGTCGATTTCTCTGGCAGCACTCGGTGAAAAAGTTGGCCGCCGGGCGAAACGTCGATTGGCCCAGCCAGGGAATCTGCTGCTCGCCCCTGGTGGAGGGGGAGCGGTTGTGGATCGTCACCAACCGGGGAGAGGTGGTCTGCCTCGACACCCGGGGCTTTGCCGACGGCGAGAACGACGGGCCGTTCACTGCGGAGGCCTCGACCGAGCCGACCGACTCGGACGTGATCTGGTCGTTCGACATGATGCGGACCCTGGGCAGCGTGCAGCACAACATGGCCTGCTGCTCGGTGGTGGCGGCCGGCGATCTGCTGTTTGTCTCCACCTCCAACGGCGTCGACGCCAACGACGAGGACATCCCCGCCCCCAAGGCCCCCAGCTTCATCGCCCTGGAGAAACGCACCGGCAAGCTGGTCTGGGCCGATGCCTCGCCGGGAAAGAACATCCTCGATGGCCAATGGGCCTCGCCCGCGCTGGCCACCCTGGGCGGGGTGCCCCAGGTGATCTTTCCCGGCGGCGACGGTTGGCTTTACAGCTTTCGCGCGGAACGAACCGGCGGCAAGACCCCCCAGTTGCTCTGGAAGTTCGACTGCAATCCCAAGCAAAGCATTTGGGAAGGCGGCGGCACCGGCGACCGCAATATCCTCATCGCCACGCCCGTGATCCACGACGGCCTGGTCTACATCGCCACGGGCCAGGACCCCGAGGCGGGTGAAGGCCCGGGCGACCTCTGGTGTATCGACCCCACGCGGCGGGGTGACGTCAGCGCCGAGCTGGTCGTCGACTCCGGCGGCCGGACGGTCCCCCCCCGGCGGTTCCAGGCGGTCGACGCCAAGGCCGGCGAGAAGGTTCTTCCCAATCCCCGTTCGGCGGCCGTCTGGCACTATCGCGGCGAGGACGCCAACGGCGACGGCAAGCACGACTTCGAGGAGACGATGCACCGGGCCCTGGGCATGGTGGCCATCAAGGACGGTCTCTTGGTGATCGGCGACTTTGCCGGGCTGGTCCACTGCCTGGACGCCAAGACGGGCAAGGTCCACTGGACCTACGACATGCTGGCCACCATCTGGGGATCGCCCCTGGTGGCCGACGGCAAGATTTACCTGGGCGACGAGGACGGCGACCTGGCCGTCTTCGCCCTGGCACCCGAGCGGAATCTGCTGGCCGAGAACAACATGGGCAACTCGGTCTACAGCACCCCCGCGGCCGTGGGCCAAACGCTCTACGTCTCCACGCGAAGCCACCTGTTCGCCATTCGCAAGGGGGCGGAATAGGCCGGTCGCCCGCGGGTGGCCCGGGTTCGCGTTGTGCGCGGGTCTCCCGACCCCGCACCGAATTCAACCGGTGGTCTCCGTTGTGCGCGGATCAGACCGGTTGCCGCACTTTGCAGCGCCAGCCACGTTTCGGCCGGCATAGCCGGCCCTACGC
>CAYZWG010000086.1:5593-13482 GCA_964481605.1 uncultured Planctomycetaceae bacterium | reverse complement strand
TGCCCGCCCGCGCCAGTAGGCGAGCGTGTCGGCCACGGTCTCATCCAGCGGAATGGCTGCCTGCCAACCGGTACACTCGACCAGCTTCCGCGTATCGGCCACGGGTCCCTGGGTGGTGCCCGGCCGCGTCTCCACGATCAGCCGCCGGCTGTGGGGGTCGGCCAGCGTGCGGAGCATCTCCAGCACGTCGCCCGTGCGAAGGTTGCGTCCCGAGCCGACGTTATACACCTGGCCCGATTCCCCCTTTTCGGCCAACAGGCGATACGCCCGAACCACGTCGCGAACGTCGCTCAAGTCGATCCAGGCGTCGCGGGTGTGGACCTCCACCGGCCGGTCGGCAGTGGCGGCGAACTGGCTGGCCCACTCGGGCAGCATCATGCGGGCCGATTGACGCGGGCCGGTGTGCTGAAAGGCCCGCACCACGACGGCGTCGACCGCGTGGCGCCGGACCGCCCGGGCGACAAGCTGCTCGGCGGCCAGCTTCGTCTTGCCGTAGGCCCGGGCAGGTCCCAGGGGGGCCCGCTCATCGACGACGGGGGCTTCGCGGGAAACCGGCGCGTAGACGTGGCTGGTCGAAATCACTACCAGGCGGGGCCTGTCGGGCAGTGCGGCGGCAAGCTCCAGCACGCGCCGAGTGCCCTCCACATTGACCGCCCTGGCCCGATCGGTGGGCTCGGTTTGGCCGCAGTCGGCGGGAATGCTGATCGCGGCCAGGTGATAGATTACCTGGGGCCGGAAGGCCTCGATCGGCTGACGCCACGAACCGTCGTCCTCGGCCGCCCCGGTCAGGTCCCAGCCGACCAGCTCCACTCGATCGCCAACCACGGGGGGCGAGTCGGCCATCCAGCGGCCGCGGGGCGAGGTGCCCAGCACGGCATCGCCGCAATCGAGCAAGTGCTCGGCCAGGAATCCGCCCACGAAACCCGAAATGCCGGTAATCAGTGCGCGGAAAGCCATGGGACCAAGGTGCGGGATGCCGTTTCCTCAAGCGATGTCGGCGGGCGCGTTTTCTTCTTCTTCCGGTTGGTCGCCGTTTTCCTCGCGGGGCACCCGCTTCACGGCGACCAACTCGTCGTCCTTGCCGAGGTTCATGATCCGCACCCCCTGGGTATTGCGACCGACGACACTGACCTCGCAAGCACGGACGCGCTGGATTTTTCCCCTGGCGGTAATCATCAACAACTCGTCCTCGTCGCGGATGCGAACCGCTCCGATCACGGGGCCGTTTCGAGGGGTGGTCTTGATGTCGCGCAGGCCCTTGCCACCGCGGTGCTGGGTTCGATATGATCGCTGCGAGGAAAACTTCTCGCCGCCGTGGGTGTCTTCCTTGTCCACCACTGCCGCATCGTTTTCGAGCGGCGCGGGATCGCCGGCGGCGGGCGCTTGCCGGTTGGGCCCGAAGGGGGTCCGTTTGCCGTAGCCGGCGGCACAGACGGTCAGCAGGAAGGCATCGGGATCGGCCACCACCATGCCCACCACGCGGTCGTCGCCCATCAAGCTGATGCCTTTCACCCCGCTGGAGTTTCGGCCCACCGCGCGGACGTCCGACTCGCGGAAGCGGATGGCCATGCCGGCGGCGGTGGAGAGCACCAGCTCGTCGCCGGGACCGGTCACCACGACGTCGACCAGCTCGTCGCCCTCGCGCAGCTTGATGGCGATGATGCCGGATTTCAGCGGCCGGCTGTAGGCCTTCAGCGGTGTCTTCTTGACCAGTCCCCGGGCCGTGGCCATCACCAGGAAGTGGCCCGGACGCTCGAAGTCGCGGACGGCCCGGCAGTCGGTGATCTGCTCCCCCTCGCTTAGGTTCAGCAGGTTGACAATGGCCCGGCCGCGGGAGTCGCGGGCCAACTGGGGCAACTCGTAGACCTTGCGCCAGTAGACCTTGCCCTTGTTGGTGAAGAAGAGGAGGAAGGCGTGGGTGCTGGCCACGAAGAGGTGCTGGATGGGGTCTTCGTCCTCGGTCTTGGCGCCTTTGAGTCCCTTGCCGCCGCGTCGCTGGGCGCGGTAGGCGGTGACCGGGGTCCGCTTAATGTAGCCGTTGGAACTGATCGAGACGACCATCGTCTCCTCGGTGATCAGGTCTTCCAGGTCGATGTCGCCGATTTCGTCGCCGCTGATCTCCGTGCGGCGGGCGTCGCCGTGCTTGCGTTTCACCTCGCGAAGATCGTCGCGGATGATGTTGTGGATGATCTGCTCGTCGGAGAGGATATGCAGGTACTCGCCGATGTCGGCCAAGAGGTGGCGGTGTTCGCCGCCCAGTTTTTCCTGCTCCAGGTTGACCAATTGTCCCAGGGTCATCCGCAGGATGGCGTCGGCCTGAACCGGCGTGAGGGTGTAGTTTTCGGCCGTGCCGCGCTCGGAGCAGAACTGCTCGAACCCCTCCTCGCCCAGCGCCCGGCGGAGCATCGCCGCGGGACAGGCGATTTGCATCAGCCGCGTCTTGGCCTCGGCCACGCTGCTCGACGAGCGGATCACGCGGATCACCTCGTCGATGTTGGCATGGGCGATCAGCAGGCCTTCCACGGTGTGTTTCCGCTGCCGGGCCTTGGCCAGCAGGAACTGCGTGCGCCGGCGAATGACCACCATGCGATGGCGGAGGAACTCTTCCAACAGCCCCTTGAACGAGAGCACGCGGGGTTTGCCGTCGACCAGCGCCAGGAAAATCAGCGAAAACGTGTCTTGCAGCGGCGAGAACTGGTAAAGCTGGTTGAGCACCACGTCGGGGTCGGCGTCGCGCTTCAAATCCAGCACCAGCCGCACCGGCTCCTTCAAGTCGCTTTCGTTGCGGATTCCCGCAATGCCGGAAATTCTGCCGCCGGTGACCGCCGCGGCGATACGCTCCTCGATGCGGTCGCGGGCTTGCTGGTAGGGGATTTCGGTTACCACGATACGGTGGCGGCGGCCCACTTCCTCGATGTGCGCCCGGGCGCGGACCACGATCGTGGCGCGGCCCGTGTGGTATCCCCGGCGGATGCCGCTGGAGCCGCAGATTACCCCCCCGGTGGGGAAGTCGGGGCCGGGGCAGATTTCCATCAACTCGTCGATCGAGATATCCGGGTCCTCGATCAGCCTGACCAGCGCGTCGCAGACCTCGCCCAGGTTGTGGGGCGGGATCGACGTGGCCATTCCCACGGCGATGCCGTTGGCGCCGTTGACCACCAGGTTGGGAAACTTGGACGGCAGCACGGTGGGCTCGCTGCGCCGCTCGTCGTAGGTGGGAACAAAGTCGACCGTGTCGAGCTTGAGGTCCTCCAGCATGAGCGAGGCGATGGGCGACATGCGGGCCTCGGTATATCGCATCGCCGCCGGGGGCAGCCCGGCAATCGAGCCGAAGTTGCCCTGCTTGTCGATCAGCACGTGGCGCAGGTTCCACTCCTGGGCCATGCGGACCAGGGTGGGGTAGATCACGCTTTCGCCGTGGGGGTGGTAGTTGCCGCTGGTGTCGCCGGAAATCTTGGCACACTTCACCCGCGAGGCGCCGGACGTGAGGTTGAGGTCGTTCATGGCCACGAGAATCCGCCGCTGGGAGGGCTTCAGCCCGTCCCGCGCGTCGGGCAGGGCCCGGCTGACGATCACGCTCATGGCGTAGGTCAAATAGCTGCCCTTGAGCTCTTCCTCGATGGGCAGTTCCAGCACGCGCCCCCCCTGGCCGTCGCCGGCGGAGTCGGCGGCAGGTGGATCTTCAGGTGGGGGGGGATCCGGCGGAAGACTCGAATCGGTGGACAACGTTTATCCTTTCGCGGCGTGAAGATTCCCTTCGCACAGGTCGGGCGGCGGGCCGGCCGAATCGCCACCCGCCTCCTCGGCGGTTTCTCACCCAAGGCAAACCCGTAATATACCCCTTCCGACGCCAAACGACAACCGCATCCGACAGAATTCCGGCGACGTAAGTTGTTGGATTAACCGGACTTGGGCCAACGCCTCGAAAACAGGCCAAACATCGGGGCCGAACCCCGCGAAGCGGGCCGATCGTGGCCCTCCGGCCACCTTGGGCTACCCTCCGTCGTTGCTCGCACCCGTGGCGGGCTGCCCGCACCCGTGGCATTGTCGCCGTGCACCGCCGGAGCTATTATGCGGCGCAGAAATGGCGGTCCAGCGGCGAGGGCGTTTCCCATGGGTTTCAGCTTTGAAGAGACGGGCGTGCCCCAAATCGACGAGGAAAAATGCGCTCGCTGCGGCCGCTGTGCCGAGGTCTGCCACACCGAGACCCTGCAAATGCTCGATGGCCGCCCGGTGGTGGCGAGGCGAACGTTCATGGGCTGTTTCGCCTGCGGGCAGTGCATGGCCGTTTGTCCCACCGGCGGGATCACCGTTCGCGGACGCCGCCTCGACCCGGCCGACCTGGTCGATCTGTCGCCGCCGGGCACCGCCGCCACGGCCGAGGGGCTGGAGGCCCTGCTGCTTCAGCGCCGCAGCACGCGGGATTTCTCCGCCGCGGAGGTCGACCGGGCAACGGCCGATCGCATCCTCGAGATGGCGGCCACGGCCCCCATGGGGATTCCGCCCAGCGAGGTCGGTGTCTCGGTGATCCTGGGCCGCGCCGAGGTGCACCAGTTTGCCCAAGCCATGATCGGCGCCTTTGGCAAGACGGTCAAAACGTTCCGCCCGCTGATGCTCACGCTGATGCGGCCTTTTCTCGGCAAGACGCAACACGCGATGTTTCGCGATTTCGTCGTGCCGCTGTTGAAGCTGATGGTGGAGCGTTGGGACCGGGGCCAAGACGCCTTCTGCTACGACGCCCCGGCGGCCATGCTCTTTCACCATGGGCCCACGGCCGACGCCGCCGACGGCCACATCGTGACCACCTACGCCATGTTGGCGGCCGAATCGCTGGGCCTGGGAACCTGCTGGATCGGCACCGTCGAGGTGCTGAACCATTTTGCCGCGTTGAAGACCAGGTACGGTGTGCCGGAGGAAAACACGGTCAGCAGCCTGTTGCTGTTGGGCTATCCGGCGGTGCGTTTCGAGCGTTCGCTGCGGAGGAAGCTGGCCCAGGTCCGATTCGTCGGAGGAGACGGTCCGTAGGATGCGTGCTCGGCACGCACGCGGCGCGGCACAATCGCTTACCCGATCAACGCCGGGTCGTGACCCGGCCTACCACTATTGGCTCTCTTGCGCCAATCGCATGACCACCGCATCTCACAATACGGTGCCGAAACCGGGTCAGCCCAATCCGCGCGGTCACTCCATGTTCTTGCTTCGCGTTGCGCTGGCGCTGTGCCTCGTACCGCTGCTCGTGTATCTGTGCCTGCAAACCGACCACGCACGACTCAAGGGAACGCCGATGGACCCTTGGCGTCTTGTCCCTCTCATCTTCACTGCGGCTGCCGCCGCCGCCATCGGCAAGCGTTTTTTCAATTCGATATCCGGACTATTCCTTGGCGGCATCGGCGGCGCCTTCGGAACATTTGACCAATTCGCCGGTCCCTACGGCGGAATCGTGGGGCTCTTGCTGGGCGCGATGGTCGTGTTGTTTCCCGTGATGGACAAACCCAAGCGGGACAGCCCGTAACGTACGTGCTCGGCCCGCAGGTGGCGCGATTGGCAACATCCCGGTACGTGGGTGCAAAGCAACCCGCGCCGGCGCCGATCAGGGGTCGAAATAACCGAGCTGGTCCATTCGCTGCACGAGCCGCCTGGCCACCGCCCCGGCCGTCTCGTCGGCACGGCCGCCGTGCTCCAAAACCACCACGAAGGCGAAGCGGGGCTCGTCGGCCGGCGCGTAGCCGGCAAACCAGGCGTGGTCCCGCCCTGCTGCGCCCGTCTCGGCCGTGCCCGTCTTGCCGGCGATGGCCACCGAATCGAGGTAGACGCTGCCGTGGGCGGTGCCTTCGGGGTCCGACACCACCCGCGCAAGCCCGTCGCGGAGCGCGGCCAGGGTCTCCGGTCGAAGGCCGCGGATCGGCTGCGGGGGCGGAAAACCCGTGGCCTGGGGCGAAGAAATCGCCGCCGGCATCTGGGAGTCCCCCGGTGGCGATTCGGCCGATCCCAGCTTCTGAATCAGCCGCGGCGTGACAAGCCGGCCGCCGTTGGCCACCGCGGCCATCATCCGCACAACCTGCAAGGGCGTGGCGGTGACGACGCCCTGCCCCACCGCCGTGGTCTCCGCCTCGACGTCGATCCACTCGCCCTCGATCTCGCGCCGGGAATAAGGCGGCAACGGCAGCGTCCCGGCGGCCTCCTGGGGAAGGTCGATCCCCGTCGGCCGGCCGAATCCGAAACACCGGGCCCAATCGACCAGCCGGCCGCTCCCCAGCCGGCCCGCATGGTGGAAGAAATAGACGTTGCAGCTTCGGCAGAGGGCGTCCGAGAGGGTCGTCTCGCCGTGTCCCCGGCCGGTGTGGCGATAAATGGCGCAGCGGCGTGCCCCCGGCGAGCGAAGATAACCGCGGCAGAAAAACGGCTCGCCCGGCCGCAGCCCGCCCGATTCGAGCAACGCCACGGCCGCCACCACCTTGAACACCGAGCCCGGCGGCAACGCCATCCGCGTGGCTCGATTGAACAGCGGATCCGCCGGATCGCTCAGCAGGCGGCCGATTCGCTCCTGGTCGCCGAGGGAGAAAACGTTGGGATCGAACGCGGGCGCGGAGGCGGAAGCCAAAATCTCCCCGTTTCGCGCGTCCATCACCACCACCGCCCCACCGGCGTCGCCCACGTCCGGGCCGCTCGGCGAGCCCCGCGCCAGCGCCGCGGCGAGCAAATCCTCGGCGGTCGCTTGCAGTCGCCCGTCGAGCGTCAACACGAGGTCGCGGCCGTGGGCCGGCTCGCGGCGGCGATACCGCGAGAGGACGCGGCCGCCGTGGTCGGTTCGCACCACGGCCTCGCCGCGGGCACCGCGAAGGATGGTCTCGTACTGCCGCTCCACACCCTGCCGGCCAACGCGATCTTGCGGATGATAGGAGGCCGCGTCCTCGCCGCCGGTCAATTCCTTCCGCCCAACCGCCCCCAGATAGCCCACGACGTGCGACGCCAGCGGGCCGGCGGGATAGACGCGCCGCCGCACGGCGACGATTTTGACCCCCGGATATCGCCCGGCGTTGCCTTCCACCTCGGCGACCACCCGCGGGGGAACATCCTCGGCAACCACGTGATAGTCGAGTTCCTCGGCCACGGTGACCCGCTCGACGGGCGACGGCTCCTCAGGCGGCGAGAATACTTCCACAAGCAGCCGGCCGAAGCGATCCCAGGCGGATTGGTCGTCGGGGTCGGTGGCGTCGGGGTTCCGCGACGAGCGGGCCTGGCGGCGGCGGTTGACGGTCGCGCTGATCCGCTCGACCCGCGATTGAATCCTCGCCACGCGGTCGCTCCACTGCCGCGTGGAGATGCCGGCAAGCCCGGCCAGGCGCCGGGCAAGGTTCTCGCGTTGGGCGGTGATCCGTTCCCGCTCTCGGCGCACCAGACGGGCGTCCTTACGCTGGGCAGGCGACAGCCGGTGGCGGGCCATCGCGTCGAGCCATCGCGGGTCGGCGGGCTGCTGGAGCCAGCGGTAGCGGACGGCCAGGGCGGTCGACTGCCGATCGCAGGCCAGCACCTTTCCCTTGCGGTCGAGGATGCGGCCTCGCTCGCCCGGCAGGCTCACGGTCCGCTCCACCGGGCGGGCGGCGGCGGCGCGGAAGGCCGCCCCCTGGGTGATTTCCAACTGGACCACGCGGCCAAAAACAACCGCCGACGAGAAGAGAAACGCCGCCAGGCAAATCCCCAGCCGGCGACGCGAATCGACCACCACGGGCCGGTGGCGCTGATCGGTTTGGAAACGGTGCCAGTCGTAGGATCGGTTCATCGCATACGCTCGTTCCCAAGCTCCGGCTCCACGCTCGTTCCCAAGCTCCGGCCTCACGCTCGTTCCCAAGCTCCGGCCTCACGCTCGTTCCCAAGCTCCGGCCTCACGC
>CAYZWG010000086.1:0-5493 GCA_964481605.1 uncultured Planctomycetaceae bacterium | reverse complement strand
CACGCTCGTTCCCAAGCTCCGGCCTCACGCTCGTTCCCAAGCTCCGGCCTCACGCTCGTTCCCAAGCTCCGGCTTGGGAACGCATCCCCGCGTCGGCTCCATCCCGCCTGCAACGAAGCATGACTCCGCACACGGCGGGGTTCCCAAGCTGGAGCTTGGGAACCAGGTTGGCTTGGCCTCCCGCTTCGCTATAGGTCGTCGTCGCTCGACTCCAGCGCGGACTGCCATTGGTCGAGGTGCTCCAGGCAGACCAGCGCGCCGCGGACGGCCACCGTCTGGGGCTGGTCGGCCAGGCGGGCCGGCAGACCGGTCCGTTCGTGGAGGAACCGTTCGATCCGTCGCAATCGGGCCCCGCCGCCGCAAAGGACCATGCCGCGGTCCATCAGGTCGGCCGCCAGCTCCGGGTCGAGCCGATCGAGCGCGGCCTGAATCGCCTCCACGATCGACTCCAGCGGATCGCCCAGCGCCTCGCGGATTTCCTCGCTGGTGACCGTCGCCTTGCGAGGCATCCGGCTGATGCAGTCGATTCCCCGCACCTCCTCGACCCGCTCCTGCGGCAGGGGATGGGCACTGCCGATCTCGATTTTCAGCCGCTCGGCCGCGGGCAGTCCGATTTCCAGGCTGTAATTGCGCCGCAGGTAGTCGACCACGGCGCGATCCATGGCGTCGCCGGCCACCCGTACCGATCGGCCGGCCACCACGTTGGCCAGGCTGGTGACGGCCACCTCGGTGGTGCCGCCGCCGATGTCGCAGACCATGCTGGCGACCGGCTCGACCACCGGCAGCCCCGCGCCCACGGCGGCGGCCATCGCCTCCCGGATAAGCAACACGCGGCGGGCGCCGGCGCGATGGGCGCTTCCCACCACGGCCCGGCGTTCGACCGGCGTGAGCGAGCCGGGCACGGTCACCAGCAGGCGGGGTCGCCCCCAACGGCCCGGCGGCCGGGCTTTTCGCAGCAGGTAGCCCAGCATCGCCTCGCAGAGGGAAAAATCCGTCACCACGCCGTGCTGCAAGGGGCGTACGACGGCGATCGAATCCGGCGTGCGGCCGAGCATCTGCTTGGCCAAATGCCCCACGGCGCAGCCACCGGAAAGAACCCGCTGGGTCTCTTGCGCGACGGCCACGATCGAAGGTTCGTCGAGGATCAAGCCCTCGCCGGCCACGCCGATCAGCGTGTTGGCCGTCCCCAGATCGACGGCCATGTCGCTGCCGAGATATCCGAACAGTTGTCGGAGCATCCTTGCTCACCGATTCTCTTGAGAAGGGGGGGGAAGTGGCCCGCCTTTGTTGCTCAATGTGTGTCGCGGGTCTACCGACCCCGCCGAAAGCATCGACCGGAGACGTCCTGAGCGGCGACAGCCGTGGCGATTAGGAGACCATCACACTCGGTCCCAAGCTCCAGCTTGGGACCGCACTGCGCTCGGCGGAGTCAGCAGACCCTCGCCAACCGCTGGCAGCGTTCCACCCACTCGGCACGACACACCGCCCGGCCAACGCCACGCCCGACGCGGCCGCCGCCGGCACGGCCGAAAGCGGGCTGCCGCCGTAGTCGGCTGCCTCCAGGTAAAACAAGACGCACGCAATGATGATCGCAACCAGCGCCAGCCCTAGCAGCAGGGTGTAGACGTCGGCACGCGGCTTGCGATATCGCGGTGGCTCATTTAAGGCTTGTGGCGACACTGTCGTTCACCTGAATCGTGCCTTTGCGGAATTCGGGCAAGATCTTGCCGACCGCCTTGTCGGGCTCCGTCTCCGTGACCTCGATCTTGCCCAGGTAAGTGCTCAACCCCCCGGCAATGCGATAGACGTGAAGTTGGTGGCCCTTGCGGAGTCCGTCGTCGGCACCGATGTTGATCTCCAACAACCCGCCCGGACGAACCGCCGTCACCAGGCCTTCGACTCCCGTGGTGGGGGTCTTGGCGTAGATGGCCGGCTCCGGCTTGAGGCCGAATTGGCGAAGAACCGCCATCGCCTTGCTCACGTCCTCGGCCAGCTTCACGCTCTGCTTTTTCAGCACGTCGAGTTGATTGGCCAACTCGTGGGCCTGGTCGGTCTTCTCCGCCACTTCGGCAAAACTGTCGTCGCGTTCCTTCTGGGCCTGGCGAATACTGGTCCGCAGCCCGTCGACCTCCGTACGCAACTTGGCCAATGTCTGGTGCGCGGCGTCCGTTGCCGCCGTCAGGTCGCGGACTTGCTGGGTCTTCACGGCCAACTGCTGGTCCAACTGGTTGCGCTCCTGGGAAAGGGTTTCGTACTCCCCCTCGGCCTTGGCCAACTGGGCCCGCTTGGCATTCTGCTCCGACGCCAATTGCTCCTGCGTCTTCGTCAACTCGTCGGTCAGCCGCTGGGTTTCCACGCGGGCATCCTCGAGCTCGGCCTTCAGGCCGCGGTTGGTGCCGTCCCCTTCGACCACTGCCCGCCAGTTGGTATGGGTCGCATAGACGGCCACCGCAATACCCATGAACGTGATGCTCATCACAAGAATGAGCACGATGAAAATCTTACCGACAAGGTTCATAGGGGTGACCTTTCCTTTGACCACTCAGCAGGGGGAACTCCCGGACGACTCCACTTGCGCACCCCGCAGGCCACCTCCGTTTGGCTCTGCCCGGCGCGACCGGGCCGGCGTTGCCTAATCTGCATGATGGGACAGCCACACGACGTGGATGCGCCTTAAAGACCGGCACGCCCACTAGCTCCATTCCGCTAGTATAACTTCGCCAATTTTCGCATGTCAATCAGAATGCCTAGAACCCAGCGAAGCTGCGGTGACCTGGTAAACCTGCTGCGGACGGTATACCGGGTTGTATCAGATAGGCCACCATCCGAGAATGTACCCCCCGCGTGATGGGGGTTGGGAGGCACAGTCGAGTAAGAAAGAGCATTCCGCCAGCCCGATTGCCGCCGCCGGCGGTTTCTCCTCGGTCCCAAGCTCCAGCTCCCTCCCCCCAGCCCTCCCGCGGTCCCAAGCTCCAGCTCCCCCTCGGTCCCAAGCTCCAGTCCCTCCCCCCAGCCCCCCCTCGGTCCCAAGCTCCAGCTTGGGACCGCACTCGTCGCGAAGCTCTGCTTCGCCGGCGCAACACACCACGTCCATGGGTTCCCAAGCTGGAGCTTAGGAACCAGGTGAGATGCCACGTCCATGGGTTCCCAAGCTGGGGCTTGGGAACCAGATGGGGCTTGGGAACCAGATGGGGCTTGGGAACTAGATGGGGCTGGATCGGGTCGCCGGGACTCGCCCACCCCCCCAGAGGGCCGTGGAGCCGCAGCCGCCCACACCGCGGAGCCGAAAACACGCTGAAGCTCCGCACCGCTGGCCCTACCAGTATTTCTCCAAATGCACCTGTCCGGGCGACTTCTTCGTGTGCTCGCGGAATCCCTCCTCGGCCAACAGCCAGAGCATGGCTTCGATCATGCCGGGACTGCCGCAAAGAAAGATGTGCGTGTTTTCGGGCGTCGGTCGAAACTGCCAAAACTGGTCGATCAGCCGGGTTTTCCAGACCTCCTGGCAGTACCCGGTCTTCCCGCCCCAGGGGACGGGCTCTTGCCGTGGACGGCTGACCACCGGAATGTAATCGAACCAATCGCACAATTCCGCCAGCGCCATCAGTTCCGACTGGTAGCCCAGGTCCCACGAATGCCGAGCGCCATGGACCACGGCGAATCGGCGGTCGCCGTCGCCGGTCAACACGGACCGGATCATGCTGATATAGGGGGCCAGGCCCGTGCCGGTGGCAAACAGGATCAGGTTTTGATCCCCGTCCACGGTATCCAGCGTGAATGTCCCCGTGGTCTTGCGGCCCAGCCAGACACGGTCGCCCACCCCCAGAGCAAAGATTCTCGGCGTGAGTGTCCCCGATCGCACCAAGTTGATATAGAACTCGAGATACTGCTGCTGCTTCGACGAAGAGGCGATCGAGTATGCCCGCTTAATCAGCTTCCCATTCGACCGGGCGGAAGCCTCCTCGGGATCGGAACCGTCGCAGCGGGGGGCATCCCCGGACAAGCCCAGCACGGTATATTGGCCCGGCTCGAAGGGAGACAATTGCCAGCCGTCCGGGGCCACGCGGACAATGATCAATCCCGGGGTCACCTCCGTGCGTCCAACGACGACGGCGTTCAGCGCGGGCACTTGCTGGTCGGATGGCATGGATGGGTCCTCGCCGGACAAGGGGTTTTATTGACGGTTGCATAGCGAATGATCGATCAGTTTGGGCTGTTGCCCAAGGAATCCGGGTTTCCGCTGGAAGCCCTTCGCTTGTTGGCCATGCAGGCGTCAATAACACCTCGCACAGGGGTCTCTCATTTCTGTGGAATTCTATGCGTAACGGTTCGCCGATTCTGTGCGATTCCAAACCAAGCATCCCCACCCCCCGTCGAAGCAGCAAGCCGTCGCCTTGGACCGCGGAACCCGGTTTGCTATGCTGGGGTCGTGGGTGGCCCGGGCTCGCAAGACGTTGGCCGATCAAGCGCCGGCCAGACGCCCGCCGAGCGGTCGTTCCGGCGGGTCTGCCGAAGTGGAAGCAACGGGCAGCAAGGGCATCTTGCCGGTGCCCTTGCGGCGTGGTCGCCGGCGTCGCGGCGGGTGTCGGATCGAGCTTGTCGAACGCCCCGGTGGACAGGCATTGTGCCCGATGGCCGACCCCCACTCGCAGGGGTGTCGCAATATCGCCCCAGGGACTTGCCCTCGTAGCTCAGGGGATAGAGCACCGGTTTCCTAAACCGGAAGTCGCTGGTTCAAATCCAGCCGGGGGTACTTGACGTAAGGGGCGGCCGAAAAACAACTTAGTTTCTGTTGCGGAAAGTCGGGAGGGCGAGGCTCCTGCCGAGCCGTGGGAGCGGCATTCAGCGTGATTTCCCGGCGGGAGCGGGAGCCTTGCGCTGCCGCGTACGCACAAATATCGTCTTTCCGCAACAGAAACGCATTCGTTGGGCAGACGCCACTTTGGGCTTCTCCCCGCCGGTCCTGCGGAAAAGGGAGACGCCCCAGCGAGTGGAGACCGGCCGGATCCCACCGCGGTTCTCAGGAGACCGCCGTCCAGGGATCAGAGACCTCGCCGGAGCCCGGAGAGGCGAAGAACGCTTTTCGCAGCAAGCCCGGGGTCGCCGCGAAATCCATGTGGAGCAAGCTGCCGACCGCTTGATAGCACCCCACCAGCTCGTCGTGGTGCCGCGACCCGCCGGCCAAGCCGATTTCCGCCCCCAACGCATCCAAGGTCCAGAAGCTGTTGCGATAGCCGCGCAGCCGCGTGCCTGCCGGCGCCAGCCAAGTCGACCGCCGCGTAGTGATTTCGATTGGTTGCGGGGTGATGGGCGGTTTTCGCAACCGGGCAATCGCCGGCAACACCCCCGCCATGCGCCGCATCTTGCCCGAGGGAGTCTCCATCAGTTGGCACAAGTAGGCCGCGCCGCCTCCCTCACCGTAAATGCGGCGTCCGGCGGCCAGGTGGCTGCCCAGCGCCGCTTTCATGCAGTGGTTGGCGGCCAGCGCGTCGG
>CAYZWG010000085.1:6248-15554 GCA_964481605.1 uncultured Planctomycetaceae bacterium | reverse complement strand
CCGCTCCTCTCTCGGCGGGGTCGGGAGACCCACGCCGAACACTGGTCGGGAGACCCGCGCCGAACGCCGAGACCCGCGCCGAACGGGGCGCCCGCCGGCCCTACCCCAGCACCACCTTGTTCGGCTCGCCGGGCACCTCGCGGACGTAGCGGGGTACGGCGTAGCCGGGCAGCCGGGCGCGAAGCCGCCGCACCAGCTCGACGCCCTGCTTGACCGGCACCTCGAAATGGGCCGCACCGACCACCCGGTCCAATTGGTGCAAGTAGTAAGGCATCACCCGCAGATCAACCAGCCGCTCGAACAACTCGGCCAGCACGTGGAGCGAGTCGTTGACGCCACGCAGCAGCACGGATTGGCTCAACAGCGGGATTCCCACCCCGGCCAGCCGCGCCAGCGCCGCGGCCACGGCCTCGTCGATCTCGGCGGGGTGGTTCACGTGCAGCACCACCAGGGACACCGGCCTCCCCCGCGTCAGGTGGCCGATCAATTCCTCCGTCACCCGCGCGGGCACGACCACCGGCAGCCGCGTGTGCAGCCGAACTCGCCGAACGTGCGGAATGCCGGCCAGCCGGTCGAGCAGGCGTCCCAGCGTGCGGTCGTCCAGCCAGAGCGGGTCGCCCCCGCTGAGGATCACCTCCCGAATGGACGGATCGGTCCCCAGGTGCGCGGCCACCGCCGGCCAACGGCCCGGCCCCAGGTCCCGGCGAGGAAAGTGGCGGCGGAAACAGAAGCGGCAATGGACGCCGCAGCCGCCAGTTGCTACGATGAGGGATCGGCCGTCGTACTTCCGCAACACGCCGGGGCAGGGCGACCCGGCCGCGGTCGTTGCGGAGGCCTCGCCCAGCGGGTCGGGCGAGAAGCCGGGCGCGGCGGCCAGCTCGGCCTCCACGGGCAGGACCTGCTTCAGCAGCGGGTCGTGCGCGTCGCCGGGCCGGATGCGGGCCAGGTAGGGTCGCGGCACCAGGAGCGGAAAATCCCCGGCCGCCCGGCGGGCCGCCCGGGCCACCGCCCCCGGCAGTTCGAGCAGCCGGCACAGTTCGTCCGGGTCGGTCACGCTCCGGGCCAGCGCGGCTTTCCAGTCGCCCCGGCGGGGAACGATCCGCTCGACCTGGGAAATGCTCCGCGACATAACAAGCTCGATCGTACCACACGCCGATCGCTGCCGGAACCATCGCGGCCAGAGAACCACTCGACCCCCAAACGGAAACTTGGGAACCAGGTCGAACAACTCGTCGTTTCCGTTGAATGTTTGCAGTACAGGAAGAGTACCGTGGGCTCCTACAACACCAGCGACTTTCGCAAGGGTCTGAAGGTCCAGATGGACGACGACCCCTACCTGATGATCGAATGCAATTTCGTCAAGCCGGGCAAGGGACAGGCGCTCTACAAGTGCAAGTTCCGCAACCTCGTCCGCAACACGGTGATCGATCGCACCTACAAGAGCGGCGATTCGATCGAAGCGGCCGATATCGAGGAAATCGAAGCCCAGTACCTCTATCGCCAGGGCGAAACCTTCGTCTTCATGGACAACGAGTCGTACGAGCAGTACGAGTTGACCAAGGACCAGGTCGACGAGGCCTGGAAGTATCTCAAGGAAGGCATGGTTTGCAGCATGTTGCTGTTCAACAACAACCCCATCGGGGTGACGCCGCCGAACCATGTCGTGCTGAAAATCGACTACTGCGAGCCGGCCGTCCGCGGCAACACGGCCACCAACGTCACCAAGCCGGCCAAGCTGGAAACCGGCGCCGAGGTGATCGTGCCCAACTTCGTCGAAATGGGTGAACTGATTAAGATCGACACGCGAACCGGCGAGTACCTCGAGCGAGTCAAGCAGTAGGGCCGCCCGTGCCCGCCGTGGGGAGCCTGGCCGATGGCTGAACCCTTGCCGGCCGCCGACTTTCGCCCCACGGCATCCTGGCGCGTGTTGCGGTTGCGGGCCGAGTTGCTCGGGCGGCTGCGGGCCTTCTTTCATCGCCGCGGCTTCCTCGAAGTGGAAACGCCCCTGTTGTCGGCCGAGACCGTGGTCGACCGCCACCTGGACCCCATCGGCGTCCATGTCCCCGGCGATCCCGGCCGCCCCTTGTGGCTCCAGACTTCGCCCGAGTTCGCCATGAAGCGGCTCCTGGCCGCCGGGGGCGAGGCAATCTACCAGGTCACCCGGGCGTTCCGCCAGGGCGAGTTCGGTCGCTTGCACAATCCCGAGTTCACCATCGTCGAATGGTATCGCTCGGGCGACACGATGCACGAGGGGATGGGTCTTTTGAGCGATCTAGTCGAAGCGTTGCTCGGCCGCGGCCCCGCCGATCGGCTCACCTACCGCGAGGCTTTTCTCCGCCACGCAAAAATCGATCCCCTGGCGGCCCCCACGGAAGCCCTGATGGAAACGGCCCGCCGTGGCCACGCCCGGCCCCCCGCCACCCTGCGGCCCGACGACCGCGACGGCTGGCTCGACCTCCTCCTGGTGGAACGGGTGCAGCCGAACCTGGGGGTCGATCGGCCGCTGGTGCTCTACGACTATCCGGCCGGCCAGGCCGCGCTGGCCCAAGTGCGGGGCGGCGATCCGCCCGTGGCCGAGCGGTTCGAGTTGTTTGTCGACGGCGTGGAGCTGGCCAACGGCTACCACGAACTGACCGACGCCGGCGAGCTTCGCCGCCGCAATGCCCGGCAGAACGCCGCCCGCGGTGCCGACGGCAAACCGCCGCTGCCGGAGGGCGGCCGGCTGCTGGCGGCGATGGAGGCCGGCCTCCCTCGCTCGGTCGGGGTTGCCCTGGGATTCGACCGGCTGGCGATGCTGGCCGCCGGCAAGCATTCGCTCGCCGAGGTGATGGCGTTTCCCTTCGACCGGGCATAGCCCCGCGTTGGGCGAGGGTCTCCCGACCCCGCCTACCGGCGTAGCGTTCGGCGAGGGTCTCCCGACCCCGCCGAGAAAGGACGTAGCGTTCGGCGAGGGTCTCCTGGCCCCGCCGAGAAAGGACGCAGCGTTGGGCGAGGGTCTCCTGACCCCGCCGAGAAAGGACCGATGGTCGCCCGCATCAACCGCTTACGCAAATCAAGGGAGACCTTCGGTCAGGCCACCGGCGGGGTCAGGAGACCCACGCCGAACGTCAGGCCACCGGCGGGGTCGGGAGACCCGCGCCGAACGCTGAGAGCCGGGTCGGGAGACCCGCGCCGAACGGTTGATTCAACGGTATTGGGCATAGAGCCCCGCGTGCCGGATCGCGATCCGGCCTACGGCTGTTCGGCGGCCTTTCCATCTGCTACGCTTGAGTCGCCGATGCCGGATCATGATCCGGCCTACCGAGGCGGACCTGTTTTATTTCGATGGAGAGTCAAGCGGATGGGTGACAAATTCGATCCCTATCGCGAGGGACTGGTGATTGAGCGGACCACGGTCTGGCCGGCGGAGATGTGCCCCGGCGACGCCGACGAGCGGGGCCGGCTGTCCGACCTCCTTCACGCCCACGCCGAACAGGCCGCCGAATTGAAGTACGTCCGGCTCCACGCCGGCTTCTGCCGCCGGATCACCGTCACCGAGGAGGACCTCAAGCGGCTGCGGCCGGACCACCCGGCAGGCAGCGCGGAGAGCCCGGAGGATGCCCCCGGCGATGCCTCGCCAAACCCTTGAAGGAAGGCACACGCGGTGAGCCAACCGACCCAGACCGTTCGCGTCGACCTGGCCGAGCGGAGCTACGATATCGAGATCGGTACCGGCAACCTGGCCGAGGCCGGTCGTTTTCTCACCCAGCGCGGCCGGGTCACCCACGCCGTGATGATTACCGACGCCAACGTGGAACGACCCCACGCGCTGGCCGCGGCCGAGAGCCTGGCCGCCGCCGGCGTGGCGGTGGACCTGCTCGTCGTCGAGCCCGGCGAGCCGTCGAAGTCGATCGCCACGGCCGCCGAGTTGTGGGAAAAAGTGCTCCAGCTTGGTGCCGACCGCGAGAGCGTGATCGTGGCCGCCGGCGGCGGCGTGGTGGGCGACCTGGCCGGCTTCATCGCCGCCACCTTTGCCCGTGGCGTCCGCTTCCTCCAACTCCCCACCAGCCTGCTGGCCCAGGTCGACAGCTCCGTGGGCGGCAAGGTGGGCATCAACCTGCCCGAGGCCAAGAATAGCGTGGGCGCCTTCAAGCAGCCGCTGGGCGTGCTGATCGACACCGCCACGCTCGAGTCGCTCGACGCCCGGCAGCTTCGCGCCGGCCTGGGCGAGGTGGTCAAGTACGGCGTGATTCTGGATGCCGAGTTGTTCGACCTGCTGGAGGCCAACGTGGACCGGCTGAACCGCTCGGACCACGACTTGTTGGTGAGGGTGATCGCCCGTTGCTGCCGGTTGAAGGCCGACGTGGTCCAACGCGACGAACGGGAGACCAGCGGTCTGAGGGCGGTGCTCAACTACGGCCACACGTTCGGCCACGCCTTCGAGACCCTCTGCGGCTACGGCCGGCTGCTGCACGGCGAGGCGGTGGCCGTGGGTATGCTCTCGGCCAGCCGGCTGGCCGAGCGGTTGGGCCGCGTGGGGGCCGACTTCACCGCCCGGCAGGAGAAACTGCTGGCGGCCCTGGGGCTGCCCACCGAGGTCCCCAAGCTGGACCCCGACCAGGTCCTGCGCACGATGATGCACGACAAAAAGGTGCGGCACGGCGCGCTGCGGTTCGTGTTGCCCACGCGGATGGGCCACGTGGAGCTTGTCGGTGACGTCGATCCGGCGGTGGTCCGCGCGTCGCTCGAGTAGGGCCGGCTGTGCCGGCCGAAGGCCCCACCGGATCCAGCACGAACCGCCGTGACGACACCCCGTTCGGCGAGGGTCTCCCGACCCCGCCGAGAAGCAGTGTTCCCGTTCGGCGAGGGTCTCCCGACCCCGCCGAGAAAGGACCGATGGTCCCCCCCATCAACCGCTTACGCAAATCAAGGGAGACCTGCGGTCAGGCCACCGGCGGGGTCGGGAGACCCGCGCCGAACGCTGTAGGGCCGGCCGTGCCGGCCGAAATCTCGCCACCGAAGGGGCGAAATAAGCAACACTTGAAAGACGCAACTCCGCGGAAAGCTCGCGGCTGAAACCCCACTGATTTTCCCCCACCGTCTGTTTCCATGAACCTCCGCTTGATTTGCCGCCTGCTGGGACTGATCGCGCTCCTGCTGGGCGCGTCGATGGCCTTGAGCCTGCCCTGGACGCTGAGCCTGTGCGGCCAGGTCGACCAGTTCGACCTCCGCGCGTTCAGCGCCTTGTCCGCCGCCATCGTCGCCAGTTGCGCGGTGGGCGGGCTGATGGTGTTTGCCGGCCGCGCCGCCAAGGGTGCCCGGCTCTACCGCCGCGAGGCAATCGCCGTGGTGGGGCTGGCCTGGCTGATGGCCACCCTGCTGGGGGCCTTGCCCTTCTGGTTCAGCGGCACCTGCTACGGCCGCGACGCCTCCGGCCAACCGGTCCACGTCGGCCTGGTGGACGGGCTGTTCGAGTCGGCCTCCGGATTCAGCGGCACGGGGGCCACCGTGTTGACCGACCTGGAAGACCCCCGCCTGGTCCCCCGGGCAATTCTCTTCTGGCGGAGCGAGACGCATTTTCTGGGTGGGCTGGGAATCATGGTGTTGTTCGTCGCCCTGCTCGGTTTGGGCTCGGCCGGCAAGGCACTCTTGCTCACCGAAATGCCCGGCCCCAACCCGGAAAGCCATCAAGCCACCACGCAACACACGGCCTGGGTATTCGCCTTCATCTTTATCGGGCTGACGCTGGTCCTCACCCTGCTTCTGGCGCTGGAGGGGATGTCCCTCTTCGACGGCTTCTGCCACGCCTTCGGCACGATCGCCACCGGGGGCTTCAGCACCTACAACGACAGCGTGGAGCATTTCGGCAGCGTGCCCATCGAAATGACCATCACCCTCTTCATGTTCATCGCCTGCGTCAACTTCACACTTCTTTACTACGTGCTCCTCCGCCAGCCGGGCAAACTCCTGGCCGACGTCGAATTTCGCACCTACGTGATGATCCTGCTGGTGGTGGCCGCCGCGGTGATCGTGGTGGGACGCCTCTCTGGCGATTTCGACTCGCTCGCCTCCGCGGTCCGCTACGGCCTCTTCCAGGTCGTCTCGATCATCACCAACACCGGCTTCGGCACCCAGGACTTCGACCACTGGAACAGCTTCGGCCGGGCGGCACTCTTGCTGCTGATGTTCATCGGCGGTTGCGCCGGCAGCACGAGTTGCAGCGTGAAAGTGATCCGCTACATCCTCCTGGTCAAGATTCTCTACCTCGAGACGGAGCAGGTTTTTCGCCCCAACGTCGTTCGCCACGTCCGCCTGGGCGGCAAGTCGGTCGAAGTCCCCGAGCTGCGCAAGGACGTGCTCGTCTACTTCTGCATGGTGATGCTGCTTTTCATCGCCGGCTGGATGATGCTGGTGGCCACCGAGCCGGACAGCACCTGGACCGCCCAGGGCCACTCCTCGCGGGAAAAAATGGTCGACTGCGCCGGCGCCGTGGCTGCCACGCTCAACGGCGTCGGCCCGGGCCTGGGGGTGGTCGGCGAAAGCCAGAACTACTCCCACTTCCACCCCTGGAGCAAGATCGTCCTCGCCTTCCTCATGCTTCTGGGCCGGCTCGAGGTGTTCGTCATTCTGGCGATGTTCCTGCCGCGTTTCTGGCGCAGCCGCTAAACGAGAAGTGAAGTAGGGTGCGTGCTTGCACGCACGCGCCCCAATCGCAACTCGACGCCCGACGCCCAATGATGGACCGCCGCCCCGCGTGGGTGCGGAGCACCCACCCTACAGGGCCGCGGCACCCCGCGCCAAACGGGAGGCGACCCGCGGAAAATCCCGCCCCAGGTGGCTTCCCGGCCCGGCCGCGGATATGATAGGGACCACTCGGTGGGCCGGCCGTCGGGCGCGGCGACTTCCCGCCCACCCCGCGCCGGCGGAAACATCACCGGCTGCTACCTGACGTTGGAACCCCCACCCCTTTGTCCCGTTCGCACCCCGAGGAGACCCCCACCATGAAACGACGTGAATTCTTCGCCGCCTCGGCCGCCACCGGCCTGGCCCTGTCGACCGCGAATCTCGCCCGGGCCGCGGCCGGGTCCGAGGGAAAGCAACTCATCGAACTCCGCACGTTCAGCTTCGACTCCACGGAAAAACTCGAACGCTTTGCCAAGTTTGCCGGCGCCGTGGCCGTCCCCGCCTTGAACCGGGCGGGCGTCCAGCCGGTGGGCGTGCTGCGACTGTCGGCCGACGACAACCCCGACCCCAAGGGAACGCTCGACCTGGATCGCTTGCAGCTCAACCTCTGGGCCGTGATGGTCCACGATTCGCTCGATTCGGTGCTCACGCTGATGGACCGCCTGGGCCACGATGCGGCCTTTCTGGCCGACGGCCGCGAGGTGCTCGAGGCGCCCGCCGACGACCCCGCCTACCTGCGGTTCGAAAGCTCCCTGCTGTTGGCCTTCGACCAGATGCCCCGGGTGGCAATCCCCTCGCGCAAGGACAGCCGGGTGTTGCAGCTTCGGACCTACGAGAGCCACTCCGTCGAGCGGCACATCAAGAAGGTCGAAATGTTCAACGACGGGGGCGAGATGGCCGTCTTCCACAAGACGGGCCTCAACCCGGTCTTCTTCGGCCAGGCGATCATCGGTTCCAAGCTGCCCAACCTCACCTACATGCTCGGCTTCGACGACATCGAGGCCAAACAGGCCGCCTGGCCCCGTTTCATCAAGCACCCCGGCTGGGAAGCCTTGAAAGACGATCCACAATACGCCGACACCGTCTCGCACATCACCAACCTGATCCTCCGCCCGGTTGCGGGCTCGCAGATTTGACCGGGCCGCCGGCCGTGCGAGGTCCTTCCGTTTGCCGGGTGCGCGAAACACGCCCATCGGTTTTCGCCCCTGGCGGATGTCGTGCTTTGGGCACCCGGCTCGGTTCCCCGTTTTCCCTCCACAGTCCCCATTCCGTGACCCAAGCACAATGGCTCCACCCATGCCGGTTCCTTTCAAAGCCCTCGTTTCCGCGACGCTCGTCGTTCTGCTGCTGCTCTCTCCGGTGAAAGCCGACCCGCCACGCACCCTGATCGCCTGGCGGTTCGACACGGATGGCGATTTCCGCGGCTGGCTACCCAACGCCCACATTGCCGGGGCGGCGGTCGCCGGGGGCGTGCTCTCCGGCCAGGTCGTCCAGTGGGACCCCATCCTGCTCAGCCCGGTGTTCGAAATCGAGGCGACACCGACGCAACGCGTGGAGATCAAGATGCGCTGCTCCAAGCCGGGCAATGGGCAGCTTTTCTGGACCCAGACCCTGGAAGGCAAGTACGGCGGGTTCGACCCGAAAAAATGCGAAACCTTCGCCATCCCCGGCGACGATCAATTCCATGTTCACCAAGTGGCCCCGTTCTGGCACGCCGCCGGCAAGATCATCCGCCTCCGCCTGGATATGCCCAGCGACGGCCGCTTCGAGATCGCCTCGATTCGCATCGTCGACCGCGGCGCCGCTCAACCGGTCTCCAGCAAGCGTTGGACGTTCGACCACGACGCCGAAGGATGGCAGACCTGGCGCCGGGTTTCCGATATCGAGGTCCACGGCGGCCTGCTGGGCTTCACCACCCAGGGACCGGCCTCCGCGGTGGCTAGCCCGTTGTTGAGCGTCGACGGCCCGGAAAACCCCATCGTCTGCGTTCGCATGGCGGTCGACCGGGGGTCGCTGGGAAGGCTGTTTTGCGTGGGGCAAAAGGAGTTCGGCTCGGAGGAAATCACCTTTCCGCTCAAGTCGGATGGGCGGATGCACTCCTACAACGTCGACCTGGGGGGCTTGCGCCGCTGGCAGGGCGAGGTGCTGCTGTTGGGCCTTCGGCCCAGCGACGCCCCCCGGGCGGCCGTGCAGGTCGACTCGATCGAGATCGCCGACGATCCGCGGGGGCCGCCCGAGTTGGAGGTGACCTATTTCGGTCGCGTCGAGGGAGTCAATCGCGCCGGCCGCCCGGCCGAGCTCGCCTGCACCGTTCGCAACGGCGGCGGAACCCTGGCCAAGGGCGTCACGGCCACCCTCTCCACGCCTCCGGGGGTGGAGATTCTCGGCCCCAAGACACGGACCTTCGAGCTGGTCTCGCTCTATCTCCCCAAGCGGGTCACGTGGCGGGTTTCCTCACCCAAACCCCAACGCGCGCCGCTGGAAGTCGTGCTCGAAGGCCCCGGCCTGGAAACGCTCAAGGCCCGCGCCGAGATCGTCTTCACCCCCGTGCCCGAGACCGGCGGCGCCGACTACGTGCCCCAGCCGCAACCGGTCCAGCCGGTCGTCGACGTGGGCGTGTTCTACTTTCCCGGCTGGTACTCC
>CAYZWG010000085.1:3107-6148 GCA_964481605.1 uncultured Planctomycetaceae bacterium | reverse complement strand
ACCGGTCCAGCCGGTCGTCGACGTGGGCGTGTTCTACTTTCCCGGCTGGTACTCCGCCGCGCGGTGGGCCCCCATCCGCGATTTCCCCATGCGCAAACCGGTGCTCGGCTGGTACGACGAGGCCAACCCCGAATGCGCCGACTGGCAGATCAAATGGGCCGTCGAGCACGGCGCCACCTTCTTCATGGTCGACTGGTACTGGTCCGCCGGCCACCGCCAGTTGGAGCACTGGCTCAACGACGCCTACGGAAAGGCTCGCTGGCGGAAATACCTCAAGTGGGCCGTGATGTGGGCCAACCACAACCGCCCCGGTACCCATTCCGTGGAGGACTGGCGGGCGGTGACCCAATTCTGGATCGACCACTACTTCGGCATGGATGAGTATTACCGCATCGACGGCCGGCCGGCTGTCTTCATCTGGGCGCCGCAAGGCGTCCGCCGCGACCTGGGCGGCAGCCAACAGGCGGCCAAGCTCTACGCCATGTCGCAACAGATGGCCCGCAAGGCCGGCTACCAGGGCATTTATTTCGTCGCCATGAGCTCGCACCAGGGCCCCGACGATTGCCGGCAATTGAAAGCGGAGGGCTACGAAGCCTTTACCTCCTACCACGGCTTCCAACTCGCCGAACAAAAGCTTGGTACGAAATACTTCCCCTTCAGCGCCGTCGTCGATACGGCCGAGGAGGTCTGGCAAAACGCCGACCAGCGATCCAGCGGACTGGAGTATTTCCCCATCGTCGATACCGGCTGGTCGAGCGAGCCCTGGCACGGGGCCAAGGCCCGCGTGATTCGAGGCCGTACGCCCGAGTTGTTCGGCCAACTGTGCCGCAAGGCCCGGGACTACGCCCAGCGAACCGGCAAGCGAATCGTCGCCGTCGGACCCTGCAACGAATGGGGCGAAGGAAGCTACATCGAGCCCTACGCCGAGTACGGCTTCGGCGACCTGGACGCGATGCGCGAGGCGTTCTGCCCGCCCGGCCGCTATCCCCCCAACCTGATCCCCGCCGACGTCGGCCGGGGACCCTACGATTTCGACTTCCCCCCGCCGGCCACCCGCTGGGACTTCTCCACCGACGGGGATTTCGAGGGCTGGACCCCCAACGGTGCCTTGGCGGTTGAGCTTCGCGATGGATTGCTCCAAGGACGCGCCATCGGCAGCGACCCCATTCTCAGTGGACCCCCGGTGAAGATCGAGGCCGCCCGATTCGGGCACCTCGTGGTGCGAATCCGTTGCGACCGCGCGGACCGGGCCCAACTCTTCTGGAGCACCACCACGCGAAAAGAGTCGGCGAAGACCTCGGCGGGGTTCGATCTGCCCGGCGACGGCCAGTTCCACGAGTACCGGATCGATCTCTCCGCGCAGCCGGCCTGGCGGGGGATCGTCAATGCGTTGCGTTTCGACCCGGTCACGGTCAAGGGCGTCAAGTTTGCCGTCGATTTTCTGCGGCTGGAGCCCTGAGCCGCTTGCGGCTTAGCACGCTCGGCGCGTAGCCCGTGGTCCTGCCAAGAGGGAAAGCAAATGGTTCGCCCCGTGCTCGTCGCCTGGATTTGCCCGGCGCTGGCGGTCCTGTTCGCGGCGCCGCTGGTCCGGGCCCAGCCCGCCCTCGGGCCGCTTCGCGCGAGCCCCGCCAACGGTCGCTACTTCGTCGATTCCCAGGCCCACCCCGTCCTCCTGGCCGGCAGCCACGACGGCTGGGAACTGCAAGACTACGCCTGGGGCGACGCGGGCGATCCGGTGCGTTTCGACTGGGACGGCTTTCTCGATTTCCAGACTGCCTACGGCCACAACGTCGTCCGGCTGTGGTGCGTGGAGAGCACGAAGATCGACGACGACGATGGCCGGCTCACCACGCCCATGGTCTATCTCCGGGCCAGCGGCGGCGGCCTGGCCAACGACGGCGGCCGCCGCTTCGACCTGGACCGTTTCAACCCGGCCTATTTCGACCGCCTCCGCGCCCGCGTGAGCCAGGCCGGTCGCCGCGGCATCTACGTGATCGTGATGCTCTTTCAGGGCTGGAGCATCGAGGACAAGAGTGGCCGGGTCAACCCCTGGCCTTACCATCCTTTCCATCGAAACAACAACGTCAATGGAATCGACGGCGACGTCGACGGCGACGGCCAGGGCAAGGACCTCCATACCTGGTTGGGCAAGGATCACCCCATCACCCGCTACCAGCAGGCTTACGTCCGCAAGGTGATTGAGACGGTCGGCGACCTGGACAACGTGCTCTACGAGATCGCCAACGAAAGCCATAACGACTCGCTGGCGTGGCAAAACCACGTCACCGACTACATCCATACCCTGGAAACCGAGCGGGGCCGGTCCCACCCGGTGGGAATCACCGTCCCCTTCGGCCGTCCCCGCCGCCCGGGACTCAACGAACTGTTGCTGGCGAGCCGAGCCGATTGGATTTCGCCCAATCGCGAGGGCCCCCCCGGCTACAACTTCCGCGACAATCCCCCTCTGGCCGACGGGCGCAAGGTGGTGCTCAGCGACACGGACCACCTCTTCGGCGTCAACTGCAAGAACGACCGCTGGGTCTGGAAGACGTTTTGCCGGGGCTACAACCTGCTCTACATGGATGCCTGGACCCGTCACCCCGACGACCCCGCACGGCAGCGCGTTCGCCGGGCCCTGGGCCAGGTCCGCCGCTGGGCCGGGCGGATCGACCTGTTGGCCACTCTGCCCCGAGAGGACCTGGCCTCGACCCGCTTCTGCCTGGCCGCACCAGGCAAGGAGTACCTCGTCTATTGTCCCGGCGGTGGGCCCGTCACGGTCGACCTGACCGCCACCGACGGCAACCTGGCGGTCGAGTGGTTCGACCCCGGTCACGCTGCCCTGATCGAGGGCGAACCCGTCTCCGGTGGCGGCCGGCGCCGTTTCCGGCCACCGTTGGACGGCGATGCCCTCCTCCATCTGTGGCGGCCGTGAGCCCCACATGCCGGCTCGCGAGCCGGCCTACGAACTGGCGGGGTCAGGAGACCCGCGCCAAACACTTTCAATCTGGTTCCCAAGCTCCTGCCTCAATCTGGTTCCCAAG
>CAYZWG010000085.1:0-3007 GCA_964481605.1 uncultured Planctomycetaceae bacterium | reverse complement strand
CCTCAATCTGGTTCCCAAGCTCCTGCTTGGGAACCCACCGGCCATGCAGTTGCTCGACCTGACCCTGCCCACGCCCGCAGAAAACCTGGCCCTGGACGAGGCCCTGCTGGACGAGGCCGACGCGACCGGGCGCCTTGCCCAGGTGCTGCGGCTTTGGGAGCCGGACCGGCCCATGGTGGTGATTGGCCGCTCGTCGAAGATCGCCGAGGAGGTCGACCTGGCGGAGTGCCGCCGACGCGGTGTCGCGGTGCTGCGGCGGGCCAGCGGCGGCACGGCCGTGGTGACCGGCCCGGGCTGCCTGATGTACGCCCTGGTGTTGGGCTTGGCGCGGTATCCCGCCCTGCGGATGGTCGACCAGGCCCACCGGTTCGTGCTGGGCCGGATCGCCCAAGCGCTGGCCCCGCTGGTGGACGACGTCGCCTTGCGCGGCACCAGCGACCTTGCCGCGGGGGCGCTGAAGTTCTCGGGCAACAGCATCCGCGTCAAGCGAAACCACCTGCTCTACCACGGCACGCTGTTGTATGATTTTCCGCTCGAGCTGATCGGGGCCTGTTTGCGCCGCCCGCCCCGCCAGCCGGACTACCGCCGGGGGCGGCCGCACGGCGAGTTCGTGACCAACCTGCCGCTGGATCGCGGGACCCTGCGGCAAGCCCTGATTGCGGCGTTCCACGCGGTCCGGCCGGTGGCCGACTGGCCTCGCCGGCGGACCGCCCGGCTGGTGGACCGACGCTACGGCCGCGACGCCTGGCACCACGAGCGCTGAGTCGAGGGCAGCCCCCCGGTCCGATCTCCGCGGCCGCCTCACCCGGCCGAGCCGCCGATACACCAATGGCCTCGATCGAAGCCCGCACGAAGTGCCTCTTCCAGCGAATGGAACGGCCGATCGTGCCCTGCGGCAATGATCTCGTCAATCTGACAATCGTCGTTTTCCTGGTCCAGATCGTGGACCTGCTGCGTGTTCGTATTGCCGCAATACCTTTCACCGTTCATGTTACCACGACTGCGTCTGGCCATCATCGTCCCTCGCGAGATGCGTTTCTGTCGCGGACAGAGGGGAAGGCGAGGCTGCGTCCCAGCCGTAGTGCTGGGAAACGCCCTGTATTGCCTGGCTTGGCGGGAGCCTTGCCCTTGCGGCACCCGCTCGCCTCCCGGCTGTACGTCTCCTCTTCCGCGGCAGAAATCGATCAGCAGGATACCTGTCGTGCCCCAACGGGAAGCAACCTTAAGAGCCTGATCTCGCAGGTCGATTGGGCCCCATTGTACATCCTTGGAAAAATCCTCAAATCACCCTATTTGGGGAGGAGCGTCCCGAATCGTCGTCGCGGGGCGCAAACACCGAGACGCTGGCAACGGCCAAAAACACGGCCGGGCGAAGGCATCTGCGGATGCCAAGTAGCGTGTGTACACTACAAAAGTAGTGTACATACATTATTGTCTCCCACGGACCCTCACAGGAACCGGTATCGGCCCGGCATGGCGACCTCGGGCATGGGGTAGGGACCCAGCTCGTATTCTTTCGGCCCCAGCCGGCTGGCCGACCGCATGGCCGCGTCCCACTCCACCGCCTGGCCGCTGTACACGGCTTCCCGGCCGATGATGGCGGTCATCGTGCTTTCGGCCACATTTCGGGCTTCGTTGATCGGCTCGCCCGCTCGGATGCTGGCGATCAGGTCGGCGTGTTCCAGCTTGTAAGGGCTGGGCTCCTTTTGGCGGAAACGCCAGCCCCGGCCGTCCTTGGGCTTGATCGAGTTCTTGCAGTTGCTGGTCCCTTTCGTGCCCATCACGGCTTCGCCCACCAGGTTCTTGCAGCCGTTGATCTGGCGGCATTGGCTGAACATGCTCACCCCGCCGGGATACTCGTACTCCACGGCAAAATGGTCGAAGATGTTGCCGTGCACCCGGCCCGTGCGGACCTGCCGGCCACCCAGTCCGGAAACGGCCCGCACGGGGTGCGTTCCCATCACCCAGTTCATCACGTCCAGGTTGTGGACGTGCTGTTCCACGATGTGATCGCCGGAAAGCCAGGTGAAATAGTTCCAGTTGCGAATCTGCCATTCCATGTCCGACCAGCCGGGCTGGCGTTGGATCACCCAGATTTCGCCCCCGTTCCAGTAGCACTTGGCCTGGACGATCTCGCCCAGGGCACCGTTGCGAATCCGCCCGATCGTTTCCCGGTAGCACCTCATGTGGCGGCGCTGGGTACCGGCGGCGATTGCCAGCCCCTTCTGCTTGGCCAGCTCGCCGGCCGCGATCAACGTCTTCACGCCCGGCGGATCGACCGCCCCCGGCTTCTCCATGAAGACGTTCTTGCCCGCCTCCACGGCCGCCTTCAGTTGCATGGGCCGAAAATGCGGCGGCGTGGCCAAAATCACGTAATTGATCTCGGGCACCGCCAGCAGTTGCCCGTAGGCGTCGAACCCGGTGAAGCTCATCCGCTTGGGAATCTCGATCCCCAGCTTGGAAAGCTGTGCCCGGCAGCCGGCCAGTCGATCTTCAAACAGGTCGGCCAGGGCAACCACCTTGAGGTCCTTTTTCTGGATCACGGCCCCTCGAGCCACGCTCTCCGTATGGTAGCCGGCGGAGGGATAGATCACCTTGGTGGCGGCGCCCAGGGCGTCCAACAGCGCGCCGGTTCCCCGCCCCCCGCACCCGATCAAGCCGATCTTGATCTGGCCCCCGCCCTCGGGGGCAGCGTGGACCAAGCGGCTCCCGCCAGCCAGCACCGTGCCGGCAACGCCCAGCGCACCGCGCCGGAGAAATGCCCGACGCGAGAAGTTCACTCCCCAGGGCTCGTCTTGCTTGCTCATCATGTTCAGTCCTCCAGATCCACGGTTCTTCAACCTTCCACCAGCCTCGCGCCGGCAAGGCCCGGCCGGTTCCCCCCGGCCCGCTCCATCTCCCCGGCGCCTCGCCCGGTGCGACAATCTCGCGGCAGACGGCCTGCCATGGTATCAAAGTCGTTTGCGTGAAGACAGCCGCTCGCGGGTGGCCCAGGTTCTTGAACCTG
>CAYZWG010000084.1:0-15741 GCA_964481605.1 uncultured Planctomycetaceae bacterium | reverse complement strand
CCCAAGCTCCAGCACTCCTCTCGGTCCCAAGCTCCAGCTTGGGACTGCATCCAACGCGAAGCTCTGCTTCGCACACGACGCAGCAAAACGTGCTTGGCGCCAGTCGTCGGTGGGTTCCCAAGCTGGAGCTTGGGAACCAGGTTTTGGTTGGAGCTTGGGAACCAGGTTTTGGTTGGAGTTTGGGAACCAGGTTTTGGTTGGAGCTTGGGAACCAGGTCTTGGAATCCATGCCGGGTCGCGACCCGGCATACAGATTGCCGTTGCGGGGTTCGCGACGCCAGCCACGTTTCGGCCGGCACGGCCAGCCCTACGGGGCTCGGAACAGCGTCTTGAAGAACTCCAAGTCCCGCTTGGTCTGGGCCAGGCAGGCTTCCGTGTTCAAGTCCTCGAAGCTGTGCCGGCCCTTGTATTCGCTGTGCAGCGAGTAAATGCCGTCATAGCCCGTCTTCTTCAGCGTGGCCACAAACTCGGGCAGCGGCGAGATGCCGTCGGCGATCGGCACGACCTCATTTTGCCAACGCATCTGCCCCCGGCGGTCGCGTTGCTGTCGCTGCCAGGCGAAGTTTTTCACCGAGACCAGGGCGATCCAGGGGGCCAGCAGGTCGAGGCCCTGGCGCCAACCGTCGCCCGATCCTTCCAGCACCATGTGGAGCGTGTCGACGTAGGCCCCTACCTCCTCGGGCGAAAAATCACGAATCAGCTCGTAAAGCTGCGTGCCGTGCGAGGGCAGGAACGTGCCCGAGTGGATGTGTATGCAGGGGAGAATGCCGGCGTGCCGGGCCATCTTGACGACGGCCCCGATCCGCTCGTGCGTCTGGTCGAGTTGTCTCCGCAGGTCGCCGAACGGCTTGTAGCGGTAGTAGCCCAGCTTGAATCGGGTGATCCCCAACTTGGCGGCGGTGGCCAGTGTCCGCTCGGCCTGGGGGCCGGGATCGGTGATGTCGGTGGTGATGAAGAGGATTTCGACGCCCGCCTCCAGGGCCGCCTTGGCCGCCAGCGGCAACTGGGCGGGGGCGTCGGCCGGCTCGATGTGGCCCCCGGCGCGAACGGTCAGGTCCAGCCCCTCCAGCCCGATCTCTCGAAACCGATGGCAAACAACCGGAATGGGCCAGTCTTGAAAGCTCTTGGTGAACGCTCCAACCTTCATCATGATCTCCGCGCTGAACAGCCAGGCGCCGCTTGTCGTCCGGGAGGCGGCCGCGTCGATTTCGCACACTCGCCCTATCTTCCCCGGCGCGGCGGGCGATTGCAAGTCGCCGCGCCCGAGAAAGCGGCCCACGGCGTTCAAGTTGACGCCTTGCGGGCGTCGATGACGAGGCAAGTGGGAGTGTTTCTCCACGGCGGAGGCCCACCGCGCGCCGGCGGACGAGCCACGCCCGGCACCGGCCGAATGGAAAGTTGTTTCTCGGTCAATCCCTACCTTCCATCGCACGCAGCGTGAGGGTGCAGGAACGGACTTCCGGAGGTGGTTCGAGTTGGAGGTTTCCGGTGGGAAATTCTGAGAGCTGTAGGCCGGGTCGCGCTGCCGGCATCGTGGACTGGCCCTAGAAGTAGCGCAGGTAGCGTGGCGTTTGAGTTTTTCAAGCCGTGGAAGCATGGGGAGAATGCGAGGCGCGTGGGCCGGGCCGCCATCTCCGCAGCCGCTTTGGACAACCCATTCCCCCCCATCGCTAGCTGCCGCCCAGTAAAAAAGTCCGTTCCTGCACCCGCAGCGTGACCGTTATGCCTGGTTCGACCGCGATGCCCGCGCCCCGTCATGTTTCCGGCCCAGCCGCGTGGTTGATCGTGGCGGGCCTCGCCTGTCTGCCCGGTTGGCCGGCCGCCGCCGAGTCGCCGGCGGTCGACGCTCCGCGGGCCACGGCCAGGGTGGTGATCCGCTTGCCCGACGTGCCCTCGTCCCTGGGCCCGGCCGAGCCGCTGGAGGCGGAGTCGTTGCGGGCACTGCTGCTGGCCGACGAAGCTTGGATCCATGCCACAGCCGGTGCAAACGCGGGGGAGGAGCCGGGCGATCACGTTCCGGCGTCGCACGGTTCGCTCCAGGTGGAGGTTGCGCGGGCCGACGGCGCATCCCTGGCGGAGATTACCGTTTCGGTTTGCCATCCCGATGCGCGTGTGGCGACCGGCACCGTACGGGCCCTGGCCGACCACCTCGCCCGACGGCTGGCGTCGATTCGCCGCCGCGGCCGAATCCAGGCGATCGTGGCCGCCGCGGCGGCCACGGACCAGGCATGGGCCCGGATGAAGGCCGCGGGCGACCGGCTGCGGCAATTCGTGGACCACCAGTGGGACCAGGTGGCGGAGAAACCGGGCGCCGCGACGGTTGAAACCGAACCGCGTGTAACGGAGCCGACCGCGAACAAGGGCTCCCCGGCGGAGATACTCAACCCCGACTGGGTCCGCCTCGACCAGGAGCTTCGCGAGTTGCATCGGCGTCGTGCGGCACTGCTGGTCGATCGCACTCCGGCCCACCCGGCGGTTCGTGGGCTGGACGATCAGATCGAAAAGCTGGAGCAGGCCGAGGCGTCTTGCCCTCGGATGATCGCGGGCGCAGGTTCCCTGTCCACCGATCCGTCCCCACCGCCCCGGCCGGCTCGGCGCCCAGGGACGTCTTCCCCCCTTGCGGCCGGCGGTCCTTCCGGCTCGGGCGACACGGGTTCGCGTCAGGCGATGGCGACCTATCAAACCCTGACGGCCGCAGCGGTCCAGGCTGAGCAGGCCTGGCTGGCGCGGTGGCGGCAGGAGCGGGTCGTGCGGGCGGTCGAGCTGGGATTGCCCGAGTTGAGGCCGGTGGAACTCAAGCTCGCCGAGGCGAGACCGGTCGAGGCGAGTAGCGACGGAAGCGATAGCGAGGCGCCGTCGACGACGGGCTACTTGATTTGGGGCCTGGCCGGGCTGCTGGGGGTTGCCACGCTGGGGTTTGGCTCGCTGGGGTTCTTTTCGCGTTTGGCGGTGGGCGATTCGGAGGAAGACGACGAGTTGCCGTAGGGCCGGCGTGTTCGGCGCGGGTCAGCGTTTGACGCGGGTCTCCCGACCCCGCCGAGAGAGTCCCCACGGTCTCCCGATCTGCAAGGCCGTCGCCACTTCGGAGACCTCCGGTCGGCGTATTCGGCGGGGTCGGGAGACCCGCGCCGAACGCTGCGTCGGGAGACCCGCGCCGAACGCTGCCCTGCCGCGATCCGCTGGCCGGCAATCTTGGTCCAGTCGCCTCACTTTTTCCCAACCGAGCGTTCTTGCCAGTCGGGCCAGTCGGGCCAGGCGATCCATCTTGTGGCGGAGTCCACGGCGTTGGGCGAAAGTGCGCGGCCACCCGCCGAGGAATTGGAGCCCGGGGCCCCGGGGTGCCGAAGTGATCGAAGGAGCAGGGTCCGTGGCCGCGCCGGACCCGCTGTGCGCCCGTCGGTTGCGCGGAAGAAATGCACAGGCCAGGAAAAAGTGGAACATGTACCAGGCCCACTTTGAGTTTTCTCGACGGCCGTTTTCCCCGGTGGCCCAAGTCGAGACCTACTATCCGGCGGAGCCGATCGAAACGGCCCGGCAAAACCTGGGACGCTGTATCGCCCGGGGTGAGGGGGTGGGCATTCTGATCGGTCCGACCGGCACGGGCAAGACGCTGCTGTGCCGGAAGCTGGCCGGGGAATTCGCCTACTCCTTGCGTGTCGTGCTGTTGGCAAGCGGCCGCCTGGCGACCCGGCGGGCCCTCTTGCAGGCGATTCTTCACGGCTTGGAACGTCCCTATCGCGGCATGGACGAGGGCGAACTGCGGCTGGCCTTGAACGACCATCTGTGCGGCCAACAGCGGACTGCCGACCCCCTGCTGTTGATTGTCGACGAGGCTCACGGTACGCCGTTACGCTTGATCGACGAGTTGCGGATGTTGACCAACCTGTCGGTGGAAGGGCAGCCCCGCGTTCGGCTGATCCTGGCGGGCGGGCCGGCCTTGGAAGAACGGCTGACCACCCCCAAACTCGAATCGTTCAGCCAGCGGATCGTCTCCCGCTGCTATCTCGAATCGTTCAACCGTGCGGAGGCGCGGGGGTACATCGAGTGGCAAATCGCGGCCGCCGGCGTGGAGGGCCACACGCTTTTCCATGAGGACGCCGGCGGGGCCGTCTATGAGGCGACCGACGGGGTGCCCCGGTTGGTCAACCAGCTTTGCGACCACGCCCTCCTGTCGGCGTTCTCGGCGGGCATGAAAACGGTGGATCGACGCCGCGTCGAGCAGGCCTGGGCCGATCTCCAGCAATTGCCCGGCCCCTGGAACGAGGAGCCCGGCGAGGCGGAAGGCAACATCATCGAGTTTGGCGGGTTGGACGACGAAACGGGCGACCTCGTGCCAGCCGAGCCGGCCGATGGGGCGGATGAAGACGGCGCCGTGGTGAGCGTTCCGGTGTTTCGAGTCACGCCCGACGAACACGAAGAGGACGAACACGCGGAGGGGGAGGAGCCGGGCCAACCCTCCGAGTTGGTCGACGACGCGGTTTCTGCGGCGGAGGCGTCTTTCCAGCCAGCCGGAACGATCGGGCCCCGGGTGGAGCTGGTTCTCCACGACGCCCATGACCCGTTCGCGGAGGAATTCGCCGAGGAAGAGGTGATTGTCGATCGATACGGGAGATGTCAACCGGCCCAGGCGGAACCGGGCGAGCCGGCGTCGGCCGAGCCGGTGCCGGTCGAACCCGTGTTGGTCGGGGCCCAAGCGGCCTTGCCGGAAGACGCCGGTGAGGCGGCGGACGCGGGTTCCAAGGTGCTGGAGTTCTGCGAGCCGGCCGGCTCGGCCGAGCCGGACCCTCCGGCCGAAGCGGCCCCACCGGCGACCGACTCCGGGGAAGACGCAGCCGGCGCCTCGGAAACCACCGAATATGTTTCGCCCGCGGCCGACCGGCTCCCGGCGCCGCCGGACGACCGCGACGTGATCATTCTCGAGGACGACCACCGCATTTTCGAGATCGAGCCGGGCCATTCCGCCGTGGCGGTCCACCGCCACCAGTTCGACCACCTGTTCGCACGGCTACGCCGGTCGAGCTGAGCGTTGTTCCCACGCCGGCTCAAGGCAAGGGGGGCGCCGGCGTTTAGTGCGGGAGACCACCGGTCGAATTCAGTGCGGGGTCGGGAGACCCGCGCACAACGTGCCTCGTGTTCGGCGCGGGTCTCCCGACCCCGCCGACGGCCTGACCGAAGGTCTCCCCGAATCCGCGTCAACGGTTGATGCGGGAGACCACCGGTCGTGTTTAGTGCGGTCGGGAGACCCTCGCACAACGTGCCGGCGCCGCCTGGGCTGGATCACTGCACGATCCGCGGGTGGTGGGCGTCGACGATTTCGTTGAGCAGGTCGAGCAGGTGCCGCGTGAGCGAGTCGGGCCCGCGCTGGTCGCAAACGTCGCATTGACCGGCTTCCGGCACCCCGGCGGCCAACGCGAGCCGGCCGAGAAACTCCCGGTCCACGCGGTCTCCCACGCCGACCACGTGGAGTTGCCAGCCGTGCCGCCGCAGTTTCGCCGCCTGAACCAGCGCGGCGTCATCGGCCGGTCGTCCCCGGGGATCGAAGGCCACCCGGGGGCATTCGTCCATGCCGCGCTGAATCTCGCAGCGGTCGCTCCGGTAGGCATGGGGAGCCGAAGCGGTGATCAGCACCACGATCTTTTCGGCCAGCGGCCGGCCGCGCCCGCCCGCCGCCCGGGGCTGAAGGTGGTGCCAGGCTTCGATCAGTGCGGCCTCGACCGCCCCGTCGGCCCCCTGCCTGCCGGCCGCCTGCAAGCGGGCACAGGCCCGGGCGGCGGCGGCGTAGTTGGCATCCAAGGGCTGGGCCACCAGGGGGCCGCCGCCGGCGAGCGAATCGTAGGTAATCACCGCAACCCAGTCGGCCTGAGCCGGATCGGCAGCCGCGGCGTTCCGCTCGCTCAAACGCTGGATGGCCGCAATCAACGCGAGGCGGACCGAGTGCATGGGCTGGGTCCGGGGAGGGAAACTGAACGTGCCGGCCGCCGTCGATTCGGCGTGCCAGGGGCAGTCGCCGCTGTGGCACGACAAGGGAACGTAGCGGCCCGGAACCGGCTGCCGGTCGCGTCCCTGATCGAGCATGAATTGCATATAGGTCCGATACCCGACCCGGGGTGGCGAGGCGTCGGGGGGCGTGTCGCCCGCCGGCCGCACCAGGTAGTCGAGGTACCTTTCCCAGTAGGCATAGTGGGCCCGGCTGTCCGGAGCGGGAATCGCCTCGGGCATCAGCCGCGCGATCTGCCGGTCGATCACGGCGCGGCAGGCCTTTCTCTTTCGCACCGGAGCACTGTCCGAGGGCTCGATGCGGTAGCGCGCGGCCACCGACGGGCGGGCCAGCGGGCCGGCATCGGCGGTCAGTTCCCGAAAAACGTGACGCGAAGGGGTCACGCCCCAGACCTGGCCCAGGTCTTCCTCGGGGCCGGGGCAACTTCCAAAACCAAAATCGTCGTAAAGCTGCCGCAAGGCAGGAGAGCAACCCGGCGATTCTCCCTCCACGGCGGCAACGGCACCGGTGCGGCCCCCACATGCGTCCCACGTGCCGTCGTTCATCGGACCCGACAGGTCGACCACCAGGGCGATGTCGCGGGGCACCGACCACGCCACGGCCGAAGTGGCCACGGCGGGGGTCGACCACCGCAGCAGCCGGCCGCGCTGCCGCCGGGGCTCGTTGCGACTCGTGTTGCGAACGGTCACCCGGACCGCGTTTCCGCGGTCGTGCGACGGCGTGAAACGCCGTAAACGGAGGTCCCAGACGCCCAACTCGACGTCCCCGGCCGCCCATTGCACGGGACGACCGGCGACCCGGTGGAGGGAAACATCCTCCCGGGCGGAGCGGGCGATTGCGTCGAATCCGCGATCGAGCGACGCCGCCGCGTGCAGCGCGGCTGCATCAGCGGCAACCTGCAATTGGGTTCGCACCAGGTGGACGCTGCCCAGGCGAAGCCCGCCGGCCACCACGGCCACGGCCACCGGTAGCCAGAGGACGGCCAACATCAGGCCGGCCGCCCGGCGAGGGGACCGCGTTGGTTTGGAGAAGCGTGGGATCATCCGAGTGCCGGCGTCGGCGGGGTGGAGAGTTGAGCGGGGTAGACGGGAATGGCCTAATATAATGTGCGTTTCAATTCCTGGCCGGTCAAACGAGTAGGGCAACTTCCGCGACACCGCCGTAGGGGGCGGCCGATAAATAACTTTCCGGTTTCAATTTCGAAAACCGAGTTGCCGTAGGGCCGGCTGTGCCGGCCGGTTGCCGCACTTCGCAGCGCCAGCCACGTTTCGGCTCCGCACAGCCGGCCCTACGGGGCTGAAAACCGGGAAGTTATTTATCGGCCGCCCCTAAACGGTTGATGCGGGAGACCATCGGTCGAATTTAGTGCGGGGTCGGGAGACCCGCGCACAGCGGAGGCTGGGCGCGTTTGGAGCGGTGGTGCCGATTCTGGGGGTGCTGCTGTTGGGGATGGGGGGCCAGTGGGGCCGCGACTGGTTGGCCGCCGGCTACTCGATTTTCTCGTCCACCAGCAAGGCCTCGCCGTCGCGGACCGCCAGGTAGTGGAAGCGGTCGCGGTAGTCGAACAGCAGCTTGCGCTCGGGGGGAAGCCAGACGGCGTCGTAGCGGTGGGCCGCGGGCAAGTCGTCGACCACGGTAAACGTCTTGCCGTCCTCGATCGCCACGTAGGCGTGGTGGCGGCTGTCGGGCGAGAAGTTCAAATAGCCGACCATCGTGTAGCGGTGCTTTCGCGCGCCGTCGATCACCACGAAACGGGCCCAGTCGTTGCGGGCGATGTAGCCGAAATGGTGGCCGTCCGGGCTGAAGACCAGCGAGCCGCCGCCTACCCGGTCGAACCAGCGCGGCTCCTGCCCGTCGAGCACGACCGCCTGCCGATCCCCCCGCCGGACCACGTAGGCGAATCGTTCTCCCCGGGGGCCGAATTGCATCTGGCCGATCTGATCGAACTTGGGGCCGGCCTGGCCGTCGACCACCACGCACCACTTGCCGGCCGCGTCGGCCGCGGCGTAGGCCAACCGACGTCCGCCAGGGCCGAACCGCAGCGTGCCGTCTCCCAGCGTGGCATGGGGTGGCTGCTTCTTGCCGTCGACCACCACGTACCAGGGACCGCCCTGTTGATCGGTGGCGGCGTAAGCGACTCGCGTGCCGTCGGGACTGAAGGCCAGGTCGGCCACGTCGTGACACGCCGGCAGTTTCTGCTCATCCACGACCACGGCGACCTGGTCGCCCTCGGCGGCGACGAACGCCAGCCGGGCGCCGTCGGCCGAGAAGCGGTAGCCCGTGCGGGTGCCCAAATCGTCGTAGGGTCCCAGTTCGCGGCCATCGACCACCAGGAAACACTTCCCGTCGCGGACTCCGCCGTAGGCGACGCGGCGGCCGTTGGGGCTGAACTCGATCAGCCCGGCCGAAATCACGTCATAGGGCTTGCCGGCCTGGCCGTCGAGCATCACCGCCCGCTTGCCGTCGGAGAGCATCACCACCAGCGCCAGCCGTTTGCCCTGGGGACCGAACCGCGGCGGGCCCACGCGTTGGTAGGGCCCCCAACGCTGCTGGCCGGCCACAATCCACCACTGGTCCTTGCGCTGGGCGGCATAGGCCAACCGCTCCTGGCGGGAGGCAAACTCCAGCGCCGCCACGCGATCAAATTCCTCCCCGCGTTTCCCGTCCAGCACCACCGCCTCGCCCGTGGCCCCCGGCTCGATGAAGGCCAAGTGCCGGCCGTCGGGGCTGATCACAGCCGAGTCCCGCACCTCGGTGGGAAACGGGCCCAGCGAGGTCTCCGTGTGCTTGCGGTTGACGGCCGATTGGCCACACACCTGGGCGACCAATGCCGCCCACGCGGTTAGCACCAGGCAAAACCCGGCCGGGCGGGCGAACCGGGCGGCGGGAAGGTTCATGGCTTGTAGGGCACCGTTCCGTGCGCGTCGAGATGATAGTTCCACTTGGCGACATACTCCGCGCCGGGGCGAAACTGATCGCCCGTCTCTTGTAGTTTGCGTTGCAGCATCGCGTCGAGCCGGGCCGCCAGGGCGGCGTGTTCCGGTTTGCCCGTCAAGTTGTCGAGTTGGTAGGGGTCTTTTTCGTTGTCGTACAACAGCCAGGGCCCGTCCAGCGAGCGGACGTAAGTGTGTCGAACCGTGCGCACGCCGCGGTATTCCCGCCCGCCGTGATTGCGCTGCCACTCGCCGAACGGCGCGGGACAGGTAATCAGCACCGGCTCGTCGCCGTCGGCCACGTCGCCCACCACGAGCCCCGTGCGGTCAGTGCCTTCGACCGTTTGGGGCGGGTCGATGCCGCACAGCCCCAAGAGCGTGGGCATGATGTCGGGCGTGTTGATCGGCGTCGTCAGCTTACGCCCCCGGCGACCCAGCAAGCGCGGATAGCGCAACAGGAAGGGCACGCGAATCGATTCGTCCCAGGGTTTCTGCTTGCGGATTTGTCCCTGCGAGCCGAGCATGGCGCCGTGGTCGGAGGTGAACACCAGGATCGTGTCCTCGGCCAGGTCCAGCTCGTCCAGTGTATGGACGATTCGACCCACACATTCGTCCAGCGCCGCGATGTGGGCGTAGTAGCCGGCCAGGTCGCGGCGGGCGGCCGGGGCCATCTTCTCGGGCACGTTCGGCCGCAGCACGATCTTGTCGGGATCGAAGCGGCGGCGAAACGCCTCGGGGGCCGTCTGGTAGGGGTTGTGGGGCGGTCCCCAGGAGAGAACCAGCGCGAAGGGCACCTCGCGGTGGTCGCGGAGGTAGCGCCGCGCCTCGTCGGTCTGGTCCAGCGCGTCGTAGCCCTTCCAGAATCGTTTCGTCGGGTCGTCGTCGGCGTAGTAGAGCGAGCGGTTGTAGTTGTGCGTGCATTCGTTGGCCCGCCAGAATTGAAATCCCTGGCGGCGCTCGGGCGGGATGAAGCTGGAACGGCCGTGACCGTCGAGATGCCACTTGCCGATGTAGCCCGTCTGGTAGCCGGCGCGGTCGAAGACCTCGGCCAGGGAGACGGCGCTGGGCTGGAGATAGACGTCGTTGAGAAACACGCCGTGGGTGAGCGGATATTGGCCGGTGAGAAGACTGCCGCGGTAGGGACAACAGACGGGGCAACCGGAGACGGCGTGGACCAGGTCGACGCTTTCCGCCGCCAGGCGGTCGAGCCGAGGCGTGCGGGCGTTAACGCTGCCGGCGTAGCCGGTGGCCTGGGCCCGCCACTGATCGGCCAGGAGAAAGACGACGTTGGGCGGCCGGTCCGCCTTGGCGATGCCCCGGGCGGCCAGTGCCGGGGCCTGGGCCACGGCCACCGCCACCGCACTGCCGGCGGCGTTGCGAAGAAACCGGCGTCGCTTGAGCGGATGATTGTTTTTCATCGAGTTGCCTCCGTCGGGGGTTGTCAGGGATTGCCTTACCGGTTTCGATTTCGAAAACCGAGTAGGGCCGGCTGTGCCGGCCGGTTGCCGCACTTCGCAGCGCCAGCCGCGTTTCGGCTCGGCACAGCCGGCCCTACGACCCTCCAAAGCGGTTGAACCATGCCCTCTGGTCGAACGGTAGTCGTTCCTTTTGCACGCCCGGCTCGACCGGCACGCCCAGGGGGAGCAGAATCCGCACATTCCTGTCGGCCGGAACGTCCAGCACTCGGGCAACCCGCCGGGCGATCCCCTCCAGCCGCAACACGCCGTCCAGCCAGACCGTGGCGTAGCCCAGGGCGGTGATCGCCAGGAGCATATTCTCCACCGCCGCGGCGCAGTCTTCCAGGTGGAACGATTGGCCGTGGAAGACGGGGCGCGGATCGGTGACGCAGACGATCATCGCCCGGGCCGTGTTGCAGACCGGACGGTTCACGATCCGGGCGATCCGGCCGAGCAGGTCGGGATCGTCCACGATGACGAACGACGTCGTCTGTTCGTTCTTGCCCGAGGGGGCCTGAATGCCGGCCCGGACGATCCTCTCCAGGTCGCTGCGGGGAACGGGCGCTTCGGTGAAGTCGCCGCGGTAGCTGTGGCGTGCGGCGATGGCTTCGAACACGTCCATGAATTTCCTTTTCACGACCCGGAGGAAAACCAGCCGGGGCAAGCGCCGGCTAGCGGCTCTGCCCCGGGCGGCAATACGACAGCGCCAGCAGGGCGTAGCCGGTGACCAGGGTCGGCTCGCCCTCCAGCCAACGCGAATTCTCGTTCACCCAGGAGCCGTCGGGCTGCTGGCGGCGGGCCAGTTCTTGCAGCAATTCGCGGCGCCAATCGTGTTTCGTGCCGTGGGCGTCTTCCACCTGGTCGACGCCCATCGCGTCCAGGGCCTTGGCGAAAGTGTGATAATAGTAATAGAGTCCGGCGCTACCCATGCCGGGATTCGACTCCACGTCGTAGTGTTTGGAAATCCACTTGAAGGCGGCTTGAACCCTGGGATCGTCGGGCCCCACGCCGGCGTAGATCATGCTCTTCAGTCCGGCGTAGGTCATCGAGCCGTAGCTGCGGAGCCCGCCGCCGGGCGTGGTGCCGGCCTGGCTGACGCCGCCGGAGGCCGGGGTGTAGTAGAAGCCGCCGTCGGGGTTTTTGGCGGCAAAGCGGGTGGTGTTGTGCGCGCTCTCCAGGTTCTGGCAGCGGGAGACGAAAATCAGGGCCTTTTGAATGGCTTCGTCGCGGGGGCCGTTGCCCAGGGCGGAAAGCGCTTCGACCAGGAACGAAGTGTTGGAAAGATCGGGCCGTTTGTGCTTGCCGTAGCCGGCGCCGCCGTACTCGTTGGAAGTCGGATCCCGGTTCTCGCCCTCATCCCATTGGATGCCCTTGACGAACCGCTCGGCGTCGGCCAGCACCCGGTCGTAGTGGCCGTCGCGGTTGGCCAGCTTGAAACACATGATCGCCAGGCAGGTCTCGTAGTTGCCATAGAGCGTGTCCGCCTGGTAGATGCCCCCGTCGGGCCGGATGAACGTTTCCAGGTGGGCCAGGCTTCGCGCCACCAGCGGATCGCTCGGGCCGAGGCCGCAGCGCAACAGGCCGGCCGTCACCACGGCCGTCACCCCGGGCCCGCCGTAGGAGGCAAAGGACCCGTCCTCGGCCTGGCCGCGGGTGCGGAGAAATTCGACCGCGCGATCCACCGTTTGGGAATACTGCTGGGCCGCGGCGGCGGCATCGACCGCGGCAACCGCCGGCGGCGGACCCCACAGGCCGCAGGCGAGCACCGAAACGAGCATGGCGAAGGGACAAACCGTGCGTGTCATGGCGAGCCTCGCGAAGGATGGGTGTGGTCAGTCGCCGGATGTCTACCCGTGAGAAACCATGGGCTGCTTCCGGGCCGAGCCGATTACTCTATTCTAACCTATCACGGCAGCCGGAACACGCGCAGCCGTTCGGCGCGGGTCTGCCGACCCCCGTTCGGCGCGGGTCTCCCGACCCCGCCGAAAGCACCGAGGTGTAGGTCTCCTGCGTGGCCACAGCCGTGACGATGGGGAGACCATCGGTCCTCTCTCGGCGGGGTCGGGAGACCCGCGCCGAACGCCAAAACCCGCGCCGAACGCGCCTGTAGGCCGGGTCACCGCTCAGGTGACGACCGCGAGTATCTCGCCCTCATCCACGATCAGCAGATCCACGCCGTCGACGGCCACTTCCGTGCCGGCATAGCCGGTGAAGAGCACCCGATCGCCTTCCTTGACCTGGTGGGGCGAGCGCGAGCCGTTTTGCATCAGGTGGCCGTCCCCGACCGACAGGACCCGACCCTGTTGCGGCTTCTGGCGAGCGGAATCCGGGAGGACGATTCCGCCGCGCGTCGTCGTTTCGGCCTCCAGCCGCTTGATGACGACGTTTTCGCCCAACGGCACCAATTTCATGATGAGTCGACTCCTCGATCGAAAAGACGGACCTCGGCCCTCCGCCTGCCGGCGGCAAGAAGCCGCGACCGCGTAGGGACGAATCGCCAAAACCAGGATTCTGGCACGGGACCGGGTGGGCGACAAGGCGGTTTTCGGCCCTGCGGGAAGAAAATAAAAAAATCAAAATATTCGGAAAAAATGCTTGAGTATCCCCGGCCAAGTGCTAAACTCAGGCCCGAGGGTGCAGTAGCTTCCCCTCGCAATGGTGGACGCCAGAAAGCAGGGCACCCCGCCAGGACACGTCAAGAAAACGGCGTGGCAGTCTCCGACACGTACGTGGTGGTGTTCGGGTCGTTGGTCACGGGCGGGTGTTTCTTGGGTGAGCCTGGGCGGACGCTCACTTTCCGCGGCCAGTCTGCACGACCACGGCCAATCCCGCGCCGCCGAGCCACCCGCAGGCTCCGGCGTTCGGCGCCATATGATTGGGCAGCCTGGAAAAGGGTTGGTCTTTGGCTGGTAGAGGCCGTTGTTCGACGCGCCGAAGAGAGTGGAATCGGCACCGGCACGATTACCACCCACGATACGGGGGGCATGTGCCGAGTGGCTTGCCGATGAGTGGCCACTCTTCCGGGACCCGCCCCCGGATAGCGCGATGCGGCCGCGGCAGGCTGGCCGCGCTTTTCGTTCTTGGCCGCGGCTGCTCGTGGCCTTCTTGAACGCGTAAGGGCATGACTTGGCGATTGCCCTGCTGGGGGCGTGCCTTCCCTCGTTCCTGCCGAGTGAGGGCAGATTGCGGAAGTTGTTTCTTTCCGCCTTCTTGATTCTCCCGCGCGCTTGCCGGATACTCCCACCCAGCCGCTTGCGCGTCGCCATCGCCTCACGGTGCAGCCATCGGCCACTCCGTGGGGGGGGCATGCCAGCGTCACTTCGAACTCCTCCCCACCGGCCCTGTGCCGGTGGGAGACGGGTTTGAGAACTACCACGCCCACACGCTTCCCTAAACGAGGCCAGGGGGAACCGTTGGCCGTGGTGGCCGCTGATAGTTGCCAAACCCCCAATCCACCGGCACGGGGCCGGTGGGGGATAACATCTGAAATCCCCATGCTTTACGTTCTTCGGTCCACGCTCAATGGTGCTGTCAACCCAACACGATCCTCCATGACTACGCCTCCGCTGTTGATCGCCGAAAGGTTGTTGCGACGCGGGCCGGACGCCGCCCAGCCGCTTCTGGACGCCCGGGACCTGGCGGTCTCGGCCGGCGACCGGATCGTGGTGGGTGGACCTTCCGGCTCGGGAAAAACGCTGCTCTTGCGGGCCTTGGCCCTGTTCGATCCGTTGGACGAGGGCGGCGTCCGCTGGCAGGGGCAGCGGGTGGACCGCGATCGGGTGCCCGGCTTCCGCGGCCTGGTCCACTACTTTCGCCAGCGGCCGGTGGCCCTGGCGGCCGACGTGGAAAACGCGCTGCGGCAACCGTTTCGCCTGCAACAGCACCGGCGCCGCGCCTTCGACCGCCGCCGGGTCGTCGCCTGGCTGGAAGCGTTGGGCCGAACGGATCGCTTTTTGCAGCGGCGCACGAGGGAACTCTCCGGGGGCGAGATGCAACTGGTGGCGCTAGTGCGCGGGCTTCAGTTGGACCCGGCCATCCTGCTCTTGGACGAACCGACGGCGGCGCTCGACCCGGCCACCACCGACGCCGTCCAGCGGATGCTGGCCGAGTGGCTCCAGCAGCAACCGCGCCAGCGGGCCTACCTTTGGGTGACGCACGACCAGCGGCAGGCGCGGCACGTGGGCAACCGAGCCTGGCACGTGCACGGCGGCCGGGTTACGGAAACATCGCGACAAGGCCCTGATTAACTCATCACCTGGTTCCCAAGCTCCGGCTTGGGAACCGGCGGAATCCCTGTTCGGCGCGGGTCTCCCGACCCCGCCGAAACCTGGTTCCCAAGCTCCGGCTTGGGAACCCGCGGAGCGAGAGTCCGGCTCCGCGGCGGGCGAAGCGGAGCTTCGCACCGAATGCGGTCCCAAGCTGGAGCTTGGGACCGAGACAAGAATCACGGGCAGGGCCGCAAACCTGGTTCCCAAGCTCCAGCTTGGGAACCTCGCGGAGCCGGAGCCTCGTCCTCGGCGGAACCAGTCCGGGAGGAACGCCATGCAAGGTGAATACATCGCACTGCAATCCTGGCAAGTGGGCCTTGCCGCCGCGTTGATCCTCCTCAGCGGTGCCGCCTCGCTGGCGTTGCGGCTGCGGCTGGAACGGCAACTGCTGCTGGCGGCCGTGCGAACCGTGGTGCAATTGCTGCTGGTGGGGTTGGTGCTGAAGTGGGTCTTCGCTCCCGGGCGGGGGCTGGTGTTCGTGGTGCTGTTGATGTCGTTGATGACGGTGATCGCCGGCGTCTCGGCCGTGGGCCGGTGCAAAACCACCTACCGCGGGGTGTGGCTGGACAGCATCGTGTCGATGTGGGCGGCCTCGTGGCTGATCGGCGCGGTGGCCGTGTTGGCAATCCTTCGCGTGCCCCATCTGCGTTTCGCGCAATACGCCATCCCGCTGTTGGGAATGATCCTGGGCAATACGCTCAACGGAATCTCGCTGGGGCTGGATCGGCTGATGGAGGAATTCGACGGAAGACGGGAGGAATTGGAGACCCTGCTGGCGCTGGGGGCGACGCGGTGGGAGGCCGCCCGGGATCGCCTCCGCGACGCCGTGCGGACGGGAATGATTCCGATCATCAACAGCATGATGGTGGTCGGCCTGGTGAGCCTGCCGGGGATGATGACCGGGCAGCTTCTGGCGGGGGTCGATCCGGTCCAGGCCGTGATGTACCAGATCGTGATCATGTTCCTGATCGCGGCGGCAACCTCGCTGGGGACCGTGGGGGTCGTGCTGCTGGCCTACACAAAGATGTTCAACCACGATCACCAGTTTCTGCCCGCGCGGCTGCTGCGGCGGCGTTCGGCGCGGG
>CAYZWG010000083.1:0-15822 GCA_964481605.1 uncultured Planctomycetaceae bacterium | reverse complement strand
AACGTGGTCGCGGCGGGGTCAGGAGACCCGCGCCGAACAGGTGCCTAACCTGGTTCCCAAGCTCCGGCTTGGGAACCCCCGGGTGGCCCCGATAGCTCTGCTATCGGGGTGCCGAAGGCACGCGAGGCGAGAATTGTGGCGTGCTGGACCGGCGGGGCGTGCGTCGGCGGGGTCGGGAGACCCTCGCCGAACAGCGGAGACCCGCGCCGAACAGGTGCCTCTTGCGGCTACGCCGCCTGAGATAGGCGAGCTATCAGGGCTACCCGCTGCCACCAGGTCATGCCCGGCGTGACCCGCTCGGCTTTCTACCGCCGATGCTCTCCGCCGCGCGGTCGTCCGCCGGGTCCGTTGGGCCCCGGGGGTTTCGGCGGGGTGCCCTTTTTCGGGCCGGCCTTGGGGCCGCTCTGCTGCAAGATGGTCGCCAAAACCCGGCGAACGTGGTCGGCGCTGACGGCGTCTCCCAACTGGACCACTTCGACCCGCTCGGCCGCCGGCTCGGCCGCCTCGTCCAGGTCCTCGACGACCTGGAGGATATCGTCGAGAAAATAGGCCGGTGCGGAGACGACCAGGGTATTGGAGAGATCGTCCACGCCGAGGGAGAGGAGACCTTTGAAGGAAGGTGCTTTCCGCTGTTCCCCGCTGCCGCTGGAGTCGTAGATGAAGGTGTAGCTTCGCTCGGGCGACGGTTTCTGCTGGCCGCTGGCCAGCGCTTTGTCGTTGGCGCTGAGCAGGTCGCGGAACACATCCTTGACCGCGTTGGCGATCACCGAGGCGGTGGAGTAGCGAATCTTCACGATCTGCGTCTTGCGGACCGACTGGGAATCGGTCGGCTCGGGCTGGTCGTAGAACTTGATCAACTCCTCGATCCGTTTCAACTGGCGGGGATCGGCGTTTTTCACCAGGATCGAGTTCGAGTCCGTATCGGAGATGAACTTGATGGGCCGGCGTTTCGAGAGCCGCAGGCTGTCGTTGTCCGACTTTTCGTTGCCCCCGTAGCCATAAAAATCGTAGTAATCATAGTAGCCCCGACGCGACGATCGCTGGCCCTTCTCCTCCTCCTTGAAGATATCCTCCAGGGTGAGGGCCACGGAAAACGCCCAGGCGTACTTGAGGCGGAATATCTTGTAGTCCGGCCGCCGCGGGGCCAACGTGGCCAGAAGCTCTTCCAGGCGGTCCAGCGCCTGGGTGTCTGGCGAGGAGAGGACCAGCCGGCCGTCGGGGCGGCGGAGGATCGTCACCGGCGCGGGCGGCGATGGCGATTCGCCCTTTTTCGGACCTTCCTCCCGGGCTTGGGGCCCGGGTACGTCCGGCCGGGGCGGCGCTTCGACCGAACTCTCCGCACTGCCGGCCGCGTGGTTCTCGTGCGCTGCCGGGGGCTTTTCATCCGCCGGTCCCGCGGGAGCCGACGGCGAAGTCTCCAACTGGGCAAAATGCAATGGCGGTTGCAACCCGCGTGGTGGCCCCGTGCGGCCTTCCAGCGGACCTTTGCCGGCGGGCGGCGCACCGGCCGTTTCCTCCTTCACCGAATCGCCCGGCGGGGTCGGCGCGGGCTCGGCGTCCTGCCGCGGCGATTCTTCCTCCTTCTCCGGCAAGATGAGTGGATTCGGCGCCACCGAGGGCCACGCCCGGCGAAGCTGCTCGAGCAACTCGTGCAGTTCCTCTTCCGGCAGGCTGTCGAGCACCCGAACCGTGCTGGGGTTGCCTTCCTGGGGTGGAATCTCGCCCAGCTTGACCAGCAGGTTCATCACCTCCTTGAGTTCCACCTCGTTGGCCAGCATCAGCAGGCGGTTGTTCTCCACGTCGGCCTCGACGCGAAACCCTTCCTCCTTCTGCGATCCCTCGGGACGGCGGCGGCTGGTGTAGGGATAGTAGGCGTAGCGATCCAGCGAGGGCTGGTCCTTCTGGCCGGTGCTCATCATGAACTGGATCGTTCCGGCCACGTAATCGGCCGGCAGGCGGCGAAGCTGCACCACCTCGAACTGCCGCTGGCTGCCGTCGAGTCGCTCGATCAACGCCCGAATCTTCTGGTGATCCTCCTCCGTGCCAAACACCACCACGGCATGGTTTTCCTCGTCGGCCCGGACGCTGGCGTGGACCCCCAAGGCGTCCGTCTCCTTGAGCGTTTCCACCAGCGGGCCCGGCTCGAGCGTGGCCAGCCGAAAGACCTCGACCGAGTGCAGGTCGCCCTCCTGCTTGGGCATCGCCCGAAGCTGCTCCAGGAGCGATTCCACCTTGGTCAATTCAAAGTCGTTGCACCAGAGGATGAGGGCGTTGTTCTTCGTGTCGGCGTCGACGCGGAAGCGGTCTGCCGGGCGTTGTTCCGCACGGCCGCGCGAGCGCGACGAGGAGGAGAAGCCGCCGAACGGAAAGAAGGGGCTGAAGGAGCGTCCCCGGTCGCGCGACGACGGCTCCTTCTCCTTTTCGCGGCCACCACCCATCACGAAGTCGATCTTTTCGGCGACCACCTCGGCCTTGAGCTCGGTCAGAGGGATCACCTGGCTGCGCCGCCCGCCGCGATCGAGTTTCTCCACCAGCGAACGAATCGTCACGTGGTCGGCCAGCGAGGCGTAGGCGACGATGGCGTGGTTCTCCTCGTCGACCTCCAGCCGCGTGTCGAAGTCGAGGCGGCCCAACTCCTTGAGCGTGTCGACCACCGCCTTGGGATCGACCGTTTCCAGCCGGTAGACCTGCATCCGATCCAGGTTTTGCAGAAGCGACTGCCCATAGCCCGAGGGCACGTCCAGCACGCGGATCGCCTGCTCAATGATCGCCATCTTGTCGGGCGGGGCATTGGCCAGGATGCTGTTGTTGCGGCGGTTGGCCACCAGGTAGACCTTCGGCTGGGACTTTGGCGGCGGGGCCTTGCCCTGTTTCTGATGCTGTTGCTGCTGCGCCCGCATGGCGGCCTCGCGCTTCTTCTGCTCCATTTGCTGGGGGGTCATGGGGCCCTTGGAAACGCCCTTCTTCTCGATGCCCAACAGGCTGTTGAGTTGCTCGACCACCTCCTCGGCCAGTGAGTGCTTGAGCACGAACTCCCGCACCAGGGCGTCCTCGCTGGTGTCGGATTGCTCCTGCTTCAAAAGCTGGTAGATCTGGCTCAGGTTCAACACCGCGTCCATCGCCTCGATCCGATTGGTGGCCTTCAGCGCCGTCAGCTTGCCGTTGGGACTGAGCATCGGCTTCAGCTCGGCGACCGCCTCCTCGGCCATCAACCAGTCGAGCACGAACGAGACCTTGACGAATTCGTACGGCATCCGCTCGGCCAACTCCTCCGGCGCCACCCGCGGAACCATCCCCGCATTGAGCTTGTCGACCTTGAATACCGAGAGCACCTCGCCCTGCTGAAGCAGCGTGTAGCCGCGGGCGAGGAGGTGCCGATTGATGAGATCCCGTGCCTCCGCAAGGGTGTAGCCGCGCTGGGTGATCAGGTTGAGGTAGTCGCCGGGCAACTCCTGCCAGTCGAGACTCATTCCCGAGGTATCGGCCAGCCACTTGAGCACCCCCGGCCACGGCTGGCCGGTGAAGTTGAAGCGAATCTTGCCCTCCTCGTCCGGCCGAAGCTTCAACTCCTCGGGGTTGGGCTCCTCGTCCGGCTTGGACGGCCGCTGGATCGGCTCGGGCGACTTGTCGGGTTTCTCCTCCTGGTCGCCTTTTTCCGACTTCTTCTTTTCCTCCCCCTTCCCCTCCCCTTTCTCCTTTTCGGCCTTCTTTTCGCCGTTGGGCTTCTCCTCGGCGGTCGGCTTCTTCGCTTGATCGTCCGGGCGTTTGAGGACTGCCGGGCGCTGGCCCGGGCCGGCACTCGCCGGGGCCTCCAGAACCATCCCGCCGCCACCCCCGGGCTGAACGACAACCCGCTGAGGCCCGGAGAGCACCTGAACATCTTGGCCCACCGCCGCCGAAACGCAAAATGCCACCGCCGGCAGGATCACGGCCAGGGCAATCAGTCGTCGTTTCCGCACGGCCACGACACGTCCCCCGCTCCCGTTTTGCAAAAAACCCCCTTCGCAGGACGGCCCTTGAGCCCTCCGGTTGATTATGACCGGCAGCCATGGGGAACACAACAAATTCGTTGACCGCCACGAATTTTGGGGCAGCGTCAGTGGCCAAGGAGAATCCCCACCGGGCTTGTCCCGGTGGATCCTGGGTTTACCCACTCGTTCCCAAGCTCCGGCTTGGGAACGCCGGCCCGCGGCGGGGTCGGGAGACCCGCGCCGAACGGTTGGGAGACCCACGCCGAACCGTCGGGAGATCCGCGCCGAACGGTCGGGGAAGGGTCAGTGGCCAAGGAGAGTCCCCACCGGGCTTGTCCCGGTGGATTGCGGGTCTGACAACTACCACTCGTTCCCAAGCTCCGGCTTGGGAATGCCGGCCCGCGGCGGGGTCGGGAGACCCACGCCGAACGGTTGGGAGATCCGCGCCGGACAGGCGGGGGGGCCTCGCGACACGGCTTGCCGCCGCGATAGAATAATCTCATTGTGCTATGGTTTGGCGGACCGGTCGGGTGTGTCCCCCGCGGGCGGGGCCAGCCGCCCGAGGCCGGCGCCGCGTTGTCGCCAATTCGACCCAACACGTTGCAAACACTACGGTGATGAGTTTTTGTCGGTTCCCAAGGAAGGACTCTCGGTGAAACAGTCTCCCCAGCGTGACCTACTCCAGCGGCTGGCCGCCGAGCGGATTCTCCTGCTCGACGGCGCCATGGGCACGATGATCCAGCAGTTGGCCCTCGACGAAGCGGTCTTTCGCGGCGAGCCGTTCGCCGACCATCCCCAGGACCTGGCCGGCTGCAACGACCTTCTCTCGCTCACTCGGCCGGAGGCCATCGAGCAAATCCACCGCGGTTTCCTCCAAGCGGGAGCCGACGTCGTGGCCACCAACAGCTTCAACGCCAACCGCATCTCCCTGGCCGACTACGGCCTGGCCGAGCAGGTTCGTCCCATCAACCTGGCCGCCGCGGCCTGCGCCCGCCGGGCCGTCGAGTCGGTCGACGGTGGTGGCCGGCCGCGACTGGTGGCCGGATCGCTGGGGCCCACCAATCGGACGGCCTCGCTCTCGCCCGATGTGAACGACCCCGGCTATCGCGCCGTCAGCTTCGACGACCTGGTCGAGACCTACCACGAGCAGGCATCGGCGCTGGTCGCGGGGGGGGTCGACCTGCTGCTGCCGGAGACCACTTTCGACACGCTCAATCTCAAGGCCTGCCTGTTCGCCATCGAACGGCTGTTCGACCAGCGGGGGTTTCGGCTGCCGGTCGTCGCCTCGGTCACCATCACCGACCGCAGCGGCCGAACGCTCTCCGGCCAGACATTGGCGGCCTTCTGCACCTCGGTCGGCCACGCCGAACTGGCGGCCATCGGCATCAACTGCGCGTTGGGTCCGGAGTTGATGCGAGCCCACGTGGAGGAACTCTCGGCCATCTGCCCCGTGCTGACCTGTTGCTATCCCAACGCCGGATTGCCCAACGCATTTGGCGGCTACGACGAGACGCCCGAGGAGATGGCCCGCGTGCTGGGGGAGTTTGCCCGGGCCGGGTGGCTCAACCTGGTGGGCGGGTGTTGCGGCACCACGCCCGACCACATCCGCGCCATCGGCCGGGCGGTGGCCGGGCTGCGGCCCCGCCGTCCGCCGCGTCTGGAGCCCTACACCCACTACAGCGGCCTGGAGCCGTTGGTGGTCACGCCCCAGAGTGGTTTCCTCATGATCGGCGAGCGGACCAACGTCTCCGGCTCCCGGCGATTCGCCCGGCTGATCCGCCAGGAGAAACTCGACGAGGCGATTTCCGTGGCGCGGGGCCAGGTCGAGGGCGGGGCCAACCTGATCGACGTCAACATGGACGACGGCCTGCTGGACGGCGAGACGGTGATGCCGCGGTTTCTCCACCTCGTGGCCGCCGAGCCCGACGTGGCCCGCGTGCCGGTGATGATCGACAGCTCGAAGTGGTCGATCCTCGAGGCAGGGCTCAAATGTCTGCAAGGAAAGGGGATCGTCAATTCGATCAGTCTCAAGGCGGGGGAGGAGGAGTTCCTCGCCCACGCCCGCCTGGTGCGTCGCTACGGGGCGGCCTGCGTGGTGATGATGTTCGACGAACAGGGCCAGGCGGTCAGCGTGGAGCACAAGGTGCGGATTGCCCGGCGGGCCTACCACCTGTTGACCGAAAAGGTGGGCATCCGGCCGGAGGACATCATCTTCGATCCCAACGTGCTGGCCGTGGGCACGGGCATCGCCGAGCACAGCGCCTACGCGGTCCACTTCATCGAGGCCACGCGGCAAATCAAGCAACTCTTTCCCGAAGTCAAGGTCTCCGGCGGGGTGAGCAACGTCTCTTTCGCCTTTCGCGGCAACGAGCCGGTGCGGCGGGCGATGCACGCCGCCTTTCTCTACCACGCCATCCGGGCCGGGCTCGACATGGCGATCGTCAACGCGGGGCAGTTGGACGTCTACGAGGAGATTCCCCCCCAGCTGCTGGAGCGGGTGGAGGACGTGCTGCTGGATCGCCGGCCCGACGCCACCGAGCGGCTGGTCGAACTGGCCGAGACCTTCAAGGGGCGAAAAACGGACGAGGACGACCGCGCACGGCTTGCCTGGCGGGACGCGCCGCTGGAGACCCGGCTGGCGCACGCGTTGGTCAAGGGGATCGCCGATTTCGTGGAGCAAGACGTGGAACAGGCCCGGCGAGAATACCCCTCCTGCCTGGCGATTATCGAAGGACCGTTGATGAACGGCATCCGCACCGTGGGTGATCTGTTCGGGGAAGGAAAGATGTTTTTGCCCCAGGTGGTCAAAAGCGCGCGGGTGATGAAAAAGGCGGTCGCCTACCTGCTGCCGTTCATGGATCAGGAGCAGCAAGGTGCAGGCGGGGGGCAGCGAACCCGCGGCACGATCGTGCTGGCCACGGTCAAGGGCGACGTGCACGACATCGGCAAGAATATCGTCGCCATCGTGCTGGCCTGCAACAACTACCGGATCGTCGACCTGGGCGTGATGGTGCCCTGCGAGCAGATTCTCGACACGGCCATCGAGCAGCAGGCCGACATCATCGGCCTGAGCGGGCTGATTACTCCCAGCCTGGAGGAGATGGCCCACGTCGCCCGCCAGATGCAGCGCCGCCGGATGGAGGTGCCGCTGTTGATCGGTGGGGCCACGACCAGCGCCAAGCACACGGCGGTCAAAATCGCCCCCGCCTACGATCGGCCCACCGTCCACGTGCCCGACGCCTCGCGGAGCGTGGGCGTGGTCGACCGGTTGATGCACCCCCAGCGGCGGAAAACGCTGGACGAGGAAAACCGCGCCCTGCAGGGCCGGCTGGTCGAGGCCTTCGAGAGCCGGTTGGGCCGAAACCTGGTATCGTACCAGGAGGCGCTCGAACACCGCTTTTTGACCGATTGGGAGTCGGTCCGCATCGACACCCCCGCGTTCACCGGGGCCCGCCTGGTGGCCGATTATCCCCTGGCGGAGTTGGTTGACTATATCGACTGGTCCCCCTTCTTCATGGCCTGGGAATTGCGGGGGAAGTATCCGCAAATCCTCGATGATCCCCGGGTGGGAGCCGAGGCGCGGCGGCTGTTCGACGACGCTCGCGCTCTGCTCGATCGCATCGTGAGCGAGAAGCTGCTCCGGGCCAAGGGGGTTTACGGTTTTTGGCCGGCCGCTTCCGTGGGCGACGACATCCTCGCCTATGCCGACGCCGACCGCCGCGAGGAACTCGCCCGGCTGCACACCCTCCGCCAGCAGTGGCGCCGCCCGGGGCAAGCCTGCTTCCGGGCCCTGGCCGACTACGTGGCCCCGCTCGAATGTGGGCGGACCGACTACGTGGGCGCGTTCGCCGTGACCACCGGGCTGGGGGCTGCCCGGTTGGCGGCGCGGTTCGAGGCCGAGCAGGACGACTACAACGCCATTATGACCAAGGCACTGGCCGACCGGCTGGCCGAGGCCTTCGCCGAGCGGCTGCACCAGGTCGCCCGGGCCGATTGGGGTTACGGAGGCGAGGAGGATTCCAGCGCGGAAGACTTGATCCGCGAGCGTTACCGGGGGATTCGCCCCGCCCCGGGCTATCCCGCCCAGCCCGACCACACGGAAAAACGCATCCTTTTCAAACTGCTCGACGCCCAGCGCCGGACCGGCATCCGGCTGACGGAAACGCTGGCCATGGAACCGGCCGCCAGCATCTCGGGACTCTACTTTGCCCATCCCGAGGCCCGCTATTTCGCCGTCGACCGCATCACCCGCGACCAGGTGGAGGACTACGCCCGGCGGAAGGGAATGAAGATCGAGGAAGTGGAGCGACTGCTGGCGAGCAATCTGGGATATGACCCCCAAGGGATCGCCTGACAGCGGCTGCCCAAACGAGCGCAGCCTGAGCTTCTCTACTTGGACCGAGCGATTCAGGCCGTGTATACTTTGTTGCGTGGATATCCGCACGGCTCGGCCGGAACCTCACGCTGCCGAGACAAAACCCGGATCAATGCCCCCATTCCGCAACCTGTCGTTCATCGTGGACCAGCCGGTGCCCCACGGACACCGGGTCGGGTAGTGGCAAGACGCGGATCAGCGGTACACGATTTCCCGCCGAGTTCCCTTGCTCTTTTCCCATCCTTGAGGAGTGGAGCCATGGCCCTTTCCGTTAAATGCCCCCAGTGTGCCCACGTCTACAAGCTCGGCGACGAGTGGGCCGGGAAACGGGTCAAGTGCAAGTGTGGCCAGGCGTTCGCCGTGCCGAAGGTGGAAACGGCGGAACTTGGCGCCGGGTCCAACCCGTTCTCCAACCTGCTCGACGAGGCTCTTCCTCCGGTCGACGGGGGAACCTTGCCGGCGGGCCCGCTTGCCGGCGGGGCGGGAGGACCGGTGCTGGCGCCGTTGAAACGGCGTGCCAAGAAGTCCGGGCCCACCCCGCTGGTGATCGGCGCGATTGCCGGCGGCGGCGTGCTCGTGCTGCTGCTGATCGGCCTGGTGGTTGTGCTCACGTCGGGCTCCGGCGATTCCGGCGACTCCGCCGGCGGTTCGCCGGCGGAGGCCGGCTTTGCCACGCCCGAAGAAGCCTTCGACGCCCTCAAGAAGGCGAGTTTGACCAAGGACTGGACGGCACAACTGGCCGTCTACACGCCCGACTCGCAGGAGCGAATCGTCGGCAGTGTGGCCTACGCCGCCATCCTGCTTGCCGGGACGTCCGGATCAAAAGAGGAAATCTTCAAGCTGCTGAAGAAGCACGGCATCGACCCGTCAACGGTCAAACAGCAACCCTTGAAGATGAAGCCGGGCAATGCCGAGCAGATGTTGCAGAAAATGGAGCAGCAACAAAAGAAACTGAGCGCGGCCGTGAAGGACCGCGGCGCGTTTTATGCGGAACTGATGCCGGTGTTGGAAAAAGCGGGAGACCAGTGGATGGAGAAACTGCCGGGGATGGCTTCCGCGTTGCGCAAAAGGAGCAAGCAGAGGCGGGCGACGGTGGAAAAGGCCCGGGCCGAGGCCAAGTTGATCGATGTCCAAATCACCGGCGACAGGGCCCAGGGCAAGCAACAGATCGCCATGGGTGCCCAAACCATCAATGTGCCGGTCCGTTTCCGCCGAATCGAGGGGCGGTGGTATCTCCACCAGCCGGACATGGCCGAAGCGATGGAGACCGGCCGGCAGCTTGGCCGGTCGATCGTCGAGAAAATGCGGAGTGCCGGCAAGGCAGGCGGCCCCCAGCCGGCGCCCTCACCTTCCCCGGCCGCGGACAACCCCGGCTTTGCCACGCCGGAAGAAGCCTTCCACGCCTTCACGAAAGCGACCTTCGACAAGGACTGGGCGGCGCAATTGGCCGTCTACTCGCCCGAATCGCAAGAGCGAATTGTGGGGGGCCTGGCCTCCAAGGCGATCACCTTTGTCGCCACTTCCGGCGCGGATTCCCAGGTCGCGAAGGTGCTCCGCCGCCACGGCCTGGACGCCTCCATGGTCGAAGATCGCCAGGCCGGCGCAAGGCCCATCAGCGTGACACAAGCGTTGCAAGAAAGGGAACAGCGGGAAAAGAAGCTGGGTGCCGCCGTCAAGGACCGGACCGCCTTCTACGTGGAATTGATTTCCGCGTGGGGCGATACGGGCGTGGAGTCGGCGGCCAAGCTGCCGGGAATGGCTTCCCAGCTTCAATCGCTGGGCCGACAAACCGTGGTGGATGCGGAAAAGGCTCAAGCCCAGGCCAAGCTGGTCGATGTCCAAATCAACGCCGACGGGGCCCAGGGTATGCGACAATTCACCTGCCGCGGTCGAACCGTCAGCGTACCCATCCAGTTCCACAGAATCGACGGGCGATGGTTCGTCCAGCACCCGAACATTGCCGAAGCCGCCAAGATCAACCGGCAGTTCATCCAGTCGATGACCCCGTAAGCGGCAACCGGCTGCCGATCGCTACCGGGTGATCGTCACCTTCGCGGATTGACAAGATTCCGGGTGGGAGCCTTGCGGCGCCCCGCTACCCGGCCGACGACGAACGAGAAGAGCGCGAACCATTCGAGAAGTCCCCGCAGACCCAGAGGAGACAAGCATGATTTCCGACCACGACACAGCACGGGTTTCGCGGCGGGGTTTTCTCGCCGCCACGGCAGCGACCACCACCGCCTTGGCGGCCGGGACCGCCCGCCGCGCCGGCGCCCGGCAGCAGCCGGCCTCTGGCCCCGGGGGCCGCGACTGGTCGCAAGTCAAGGGTTTCAACTACCAGCCCAGCTACGGCAGCAGCGGATTCGAGCTGTGGCAGAAGTTCGATGCCAAGACGATCGATCTCGAACTGGGGCAGGGCAAGCGGTACTTTCCGGGAATGAACGCGCTCCGCTGGTGGCAGTCGTGGAACTCCTTCCTCCGCGATCCCAAGCGTTACGCCGAGAACTTCGATACCACGCTCGAGATTGCCGAAAAGTACGGCCTGGTGGTGATGCCGGTGCTGTTCAACCGCTGGCACAGCGCGGAGTTGGACTACGGCGGTATTTACATCGACCATTTTCTGCCCCGGGCCAGTTGGGTCCAGCGAGCGGGCATGTTCGACGCCTACCTGGCCGCGCTGGTGGGCGGACACCAGCACGATCCGCGCATCCTGGCCTGGGACTTGTGCAACGAGCCCTATGCCTACTCCTGCCCACGCGAGCAGATTCCACACATCGCCGAGGCGGAAACAAACTGGCTCAAGCGGTTGCACGATACTTGCAAGAAGCTGGGCGCCCAGGCGCCGATCACCGTCGGCATTCATCCCGGCGTGCCGCTGGAGATGGTCGATCCGATCTGCGACGTGCTGAGTATTCACCCCTACTGGGTCCACAATCGCAAGAACGCCGACAAGCAGGCCTATGAAAAGAAGCTCGACGCCGAGGTGGCCTTTGCCGCGGGGGTCGGCAAGCCGCTGATTGCCACCGAGTGCTGCTGGGGGAGCCTGGACGACGCGGTTCGGGTAGAGTCCATCCGCTACACCTTGGAACAACTGAAAAAGCGAGGCATCGGCTGGCTGGTCTACCTGCTGCACCACAGCCTGATCGCCGACGCCCACCGGCCCGAATTCGGCCCTCTCGGCTCCCCCGGCAATCTGGCCTTTATCGAGGCCGACGGCTCGCTGCGGCCGGGGCACGAGGTATTTAACGAGTTTTAGTGAGGTTGTCGTCTCAAACCGTTCAGATGGACCCCCAAGAGACTTGACTTATCTACAGCAACTTTCAAAAGCCAAGTGCCCTAGCGAGCATACCACCTCAACTCGGTGGGTCGGATCACGATTCAGCCTACCAACTCGATCATGATGGGAAGAGAAGGTAGAATATCGAGCCGGACGTTGATCGCCATGCCGCGCGGGTGCAGAGCACGCACTCTACGATTTTCCAGCAAAGGAGTCGAAACGATGATCCGGCACGACACACGGCGGCAGATTCTCCTCAGCGTGGGGGCGATGTTGCTCCTTTTCTCGGTCGCGTGCAGTGGTTTCGCGGGCGAAAAGCAACAACCCGGCCGGCTCGCGTTGGACCAAATCCCCGCCGCCACCTTCCATTTCAACGGCTTCGTCGGCCGCCGCATTCGGGCGGACGTGGAAAACTGGCTGATCGTGGTGCCCAAGACCGATCCGGGATTGCTCGAGATGTTCGCCCGCCGCGACTCGGGCACGAAGCCCGACCTGGTGCCCTGGGCCGGCGAGTTCGTGGGCAAGTATCTGATCTCCGGCGTAGAGGCGATGCGAATGTCGGACGACCCGCGACTGCGGCAGACGCTGCAAGGGGTTGTCGACCGGCTGATCGAACTTCAGGCCGAGGACGGCTACCTGGGCCCTTGGCCCAAGAGCGAGCGGCTGCTGGGACACTGGGACCTCTGGGGCCACTACCACGTGATGCTGGGGCTGATGCTGTGGCACGAGCAAACCGGCGACCAGCGGGCGATGGAGGCCTGCCGGCGAATCGGCGATTTGGTTTGCCGCACGTACCTCGACACGGATCGGCGGGTGTTCGACGCCGGCTCTCAGGAAATGAACATGGGCATCATCCACGGCATGGCCCGACTCTACCGAAAAACCGGCCAGGCCCGCTACCTGCGAATGGCCCAGGAGGTGCTGAAGGATTTTGAACGAGCGGGCGACTACTTTCGCACCGGGCTTGAGGGCACGGAATTCTTTCGCACGCCCCGGCCGCGATGGGAAAGCCTGCATAGTCTTCAAGGGATGGCCGAGCTGGCCCAAATCACCGGCGACCCCCGCTATCGCCGCGCGTTTCTCAGTCACTGGGCCAGCATCCGGCGGTTCGACCTGCGCAATACGGGCGGGTTCTCCTCGGGCGAGCGGGCCACCGGCGATCCCTATCGAAACGACGCCATCGAGACCTGCTGCGTGATCGCCTGGCAGGCGGTGATGATCGACGCCCTGCGGCTGACCGGCGATGCCCGCATTGCCGACGACCTGGAGCGGGCCACCTTCAACGCGGTGTTCGGCTCCCAGCATCCCTCCGGCAAATGGTGCACCTACAGCACGCCGATGGACGGTCGCCGGGTTGCTTCGCATGTGGCCATCAAGTTTCAAGCCCGCCCGGACACGCCGCACCTGAACTGCTGCTCGGTCAACGGCCCACGCGGATACGGCATGCTCAGCGAGTGGGGCGTGATGCGGGCCCGCGACGGCCTGGCGGTCAACTACTACGGTCCGATGGAGGCCCGGGTTTCGCTCGCCGACGGCACCCCGGTGGGCATCCACCAAGAGACCGACTATCCGATCGGCCCGCGGGTCACGCTCCGGCTCGACCTGCCCCGGCCGAAACCGTTCACGCTCCGGCTGCGGATTCCCGCCTGGTCGAGCGTTACCCAGGCGACCGTCGCCGGAGAGGCCGTCTCGGACGTTCGGCCGGGACGGTACTTGAAGCTCACCCGGCGCTGGCAAGCCGGCGACGAGATCGAGCTGAAGTTCGACATGAGCCTGCGCTACCAGGCGGGCGATTTCGAGCAGTACGGCCGGGCGTCGCTCTACCGGGGGCCGATCCTCTTGGCCCTGGACGACCGCTTCAAGACCGGCGACGTGGCCGGCAAAACGGTCGCCGTGGACGTGTCGCGGCTCGACGAGGCGAAGGTGGTGGCGGTGGACCCGCAGATCGCCCGGGCGGCCGGCGAGTATCCGCCCTGGCTGGTGGTCGACTTGCCCGGCGCCGGCGGCAAAACGCTGCGGCTGGTCGACTTCGCCAGCGCGGGAGCCACGGGCGGCGAGTACGTTTCGTGGCTGCCGGCAGCGGGATTACGCCCGCCGCGGCCGGTGGCCTGGGAGCCGGCCGACGGCTCGCGGATCGGTCCGGGGGCGATTCGCTTTTCCTGGCGGAGACCGGCCGCCGCCGCAACCAAGAGCCGCCAGCACACGGTCGTGCTTTCCGACTCGCCGGACTTCGAGACGATCGCGGCCCGGTTTGGCCCGCAGTGTGGCCGGCGGCTGCTGGTGGGGCCGGAGGAAGTGGCCAAGTTGAAGCCGAAGCGGCCCTACTACTGGAAAATCATCGCCCAAAACGCCTTTGGCCGGACGGAGAGCCTGGGGCCGCCCAAGCGGTTCACGATCGATCCGGCCGCCCCGCCCATGCCCCGGCGGGAGTCCGGCCAGCGGGAAAGCGACCGCATGGTCACGGCGGCGCCCTTGGCGGGCGACGTGCGGCCGGAGTACGGCACCCTGGCGTCGGCCGCCGGCTGGAAACCCGCCCCGGGGCCCGGCGGGCAACCCCGCACGGCGATCGAGCTCGACGGCCAAGGCGGCCTGGTCACCTACAAGCTGGTGGGTTTCCCCGAGGAGGAGTACACGGTTTCGATTTGGGCGTTTCCCACCAGGCTTCCCGACGCCGGGCTGGGCCAGGTGTTCAGCGCCTGGTGCGCCGGCATGGACGATCCGCTGCGGCTGGTCGTCCAGCGGGGCAAGCTGTTTGCCCGGATTGAGACCGCCGCGGTCTACGGCACGCAGGGCTTCCCCTTGGAGCCGGGCCGCTGGTACCACATCGTGGGTGTCAAGGGGACCGACAAGCTGACCCTCTACGTCGACGGCCAGGCCCGGTCGTCAACCCCGGCGCCGCTATTGATCTGGTCGGGGGCCAAGAGCTTTGCCGTCGGCGGCAATCCCAAGTATCGGGGAGCACCGGAGTTTTTTGCCGGGCGGGTGGCCGACCTCCGTTTCTACGCCCGAGCGTTTTCGGCCGAGGAAGTCAAGCGACTCCACCAGGCCGGCTGCGGCAACGGCGGTTGAGGCTCACGCGGCCCACATCAGACGTGAGAAAGAGCTTTTCAGACAGCCTGTAGGCCCACCGTTGCATTAAGCCAGCGAAGCGTTCAGCGTTCGGCGAGGGTCTCCTGACCCCGCCGAAAGTGCCGACCGCAGGTCGCCTAAGTCGCGACAGCCGTGGCAATTGAGAGACCATCGGTCCTTACGATCAGCCAAGGGCGTCGGCGTCCACCCGCTCAGTTGCCGAAAGAGAGTCCCCAGCTTACACCGGGGCGGGGACGCCGGCCCATGTAGTGGTAGTGGACCGGAGGTCCCCAGACGGGTGGTCCCCAGACGGGTGGTCCGTAGGGATATTCCTCGACAATCACCGGCGGGGGCCGCTGGATGACCACGGGCCCCGCCGCCTGCCGCGGCTGGGGGGGCGGCTCTTGCATCGCCATAATCACCCGCTTGCCGACCCCCTGCTCGTTGAGGTAGATCAATTCCTGGGTCCCCGGGGGCCGCGACACGCCGTTGGCCCGGATATGGTTGACGATCAACTCTTCGTCCACGCCGGCCTGGGTCATGGCGATCACGTCGTCCATGGTGACGGCGCCGGCCCGCACTTGCCGTCCCATTTGGGCCTCGATCAGGGCGCGGTTTCTGGCCTCGATCTCGTCCATTTCGCCGCCCACCGCGGCCCCGGTGATGGCTCCCAGCCCGGCACCCAGGGCGGCCCCGGCTCCGGCGTTGCCGGCCGCATCGCCGATGATGGCGCCCGTGCCGGCACCCAGTAGCCCGCCGAACAACGCCCCCCGATCGGCGTGGTAGGGAGACTGACAACCGGTCGACAGAATCACCACGGCAGCGACAGCAGCCCAGCGACTAGCGAGACATTTCATCGACGACTCCCTTTGTCGTGGTTCTCCGTTGCTGCGCATGGTATCGGCATCCGGGCGGGGGAAATGAAGGCGAGCGATTATTAAGGGAGGAAGTGCCGACGTCAAGAAAAGATGGGTAGTCTGGGATGATATTGCGGGGACGATCGGAGGAGGCGATCGGGAGGGCGAGGCTCCCGCCGAGCCGTGGGGGCGGCATTTGCCGTGATTTCCCGGCTCGGGGGTGCAGGAACGGACTTTTTTTACTGGGCGGCAGCTAGCGATGGGGGGGAATGG
>CAYZWG010000082.1:11315-15912 GCA_964481605.1 uncultured Planctomycetaceae bacterium | reverse complement strand
CTCACCCCCGGCCCCTCTCCCAGAGGGAGAGGGGAGGAGTTTGCAAAAGTCCAGGAAGAACTCCGCCGACAACCACCAACCGCCGGTCGCCACCGTGGAACATCACCTCTTAGACGGCTTGAATCCGGCCCAACTCGAGGCCGTCCGCCACGTCGAAGGCCCCCTGCTGATCCTGGCGGGCCCCGGCAGCGGCAAGACCCGCGTCGTCACCCATCGGATCGCCTGGCTGCTGCACCACGGCGTGGGGGCCGAGCAGATTCTCGCCCTCACGTTTACCAACAAGGCGGCCGACGAGATGCGCGGCCGGGTCGAGCGGCTGGTGCCCGGCCGCCACGTCTGGGTGAGCACCTACCACCGGTTTGCGGCCCGCATGTTGCGCACCCATGCCCCGCTGGTGGGATTGGAGGCGAACTACACGATTTATGACGTGGAGACCAGCGGACGGGCGCTTCGCCGCGCCGTCCGCCAGGCCCGGATCGATCCCACCCCCTTCACCCCGGACCAGATTGCCTCGGCCATCAGTTGGGCAAAGAATCGACTCATCGCGGCCGAGGACTACCGTGCCCGGCCGGGCCATCCCCTGGGCACGCTGGTTCAACGCATCTACCCCCTCTACCAAGCCCTGCTGGCCCGCTCGAACGCCGCCGATTTCGACGACCTGCTGCTCCACACGGCCGTGCTCTTGCGCGACAACCCCGAGGTCCGCCGGGGGCTGGACCAGCGTTATCGCTTCGTCCTCGTGGACGAATACCAGGACACCAACCTGGCCCAATACGCCATCGCCCGGGCGCTCTCGGTCGACCACCCCAACCTGGCGGTCACCGGCGATCCCGACCAGTCGATTTACGGGTGGCGGGGGGCCAACCTGCAAAACATTCTCCATTTCGAGAAGGATTATCCGAACGTCCACGTGGTCCGGCTGGAACAAAACTATCGCAGCACGCGGCGAATTCTGCGGGTGGCGGCGGACCTCATTGCCCACAACGTAAAGCGGAAGCAGAAGGACCTGTTCACCCACAACGACCAGGGGCCGCCGGTCCGGCTGGTGACCTACGAGGACGAGAAGGACGAGGCCCGGGGCATCGCCGCGGAGATCGCCGAGGCAATCGCCGCCGGCCGCCGCCGGGCCAGGGATTTCGTGATCTTTTATCGGATCAACGCCCTGTCGCTACCGTTTGAGCGGGCGCTGCGGGCGGCCGGCGTACCGTACCAGTTGGTCCAGGGCGTCGAGTTTTTTCAGCGTAAGGAAATCAGGGACGTGCTGGCGTTCCTCCAGTTGTTGAACAATCCCCGCGACGATGTGACGCTCTTGCGGGTGATCAACACGCCGGCCCGGGGCATCGGCCGCACCACCGTCGAGCGGCTGAGCGGATTCGCCGCCGGGCGCGGTCTTTCGCTGCTGGAGGCCGCGCGGCAAAGCGCCGCGGTGGAGAACCTCGGCAAGCGTTCTGCCGCACAGGTGGGGAAGTTCGTGGCGATCTTCGATCGGCTGGCGGCCGTGGTGGAGGCCCCCCTGGAGGAAATCCTCGGCACCGTGCTCACGGAGTCGGGCTACAAGGCCCAGTTTGAAGGCTCCGACCGCGAGGAGGACCAGGGGCGGCTGGCCAATATCGAGGAGTTGCTCTCCGTGGCCAGGGAATTCGACGAACGCCATCAAGGACCCCGCAAGCTGGAGGCCTTTCTCGAAGAGACCAGCCTGGTGGGCGAGACCGACGCCTGGGAGTCCGAGAGCGACCGGGCCACCTTGATGACCTTGCACGCTTCCAAGGGGCTGGAGTTTCCCGTCGTCTTCCTGGTGGCGGTGGAGCAGGGCCTGCTGCCCCACGAACGCAGCCGGGAGCGGGACGACCAACTCGAGGAGGAACGCCGGCTGCTGTTCGTGGGAATCACTCGGGCGAGGGAAGAACTGCGAATCAGCCGAGCCCAGCGGCGCGATTTCCGCGGTCAGCGGAAGATGGCCATTCCCAGCCAATTCCTGATGGAATTGCCGCGGGCGGAGATGGACGTCGAGGAACCTTGTCCCTCGACCCTGGTGGGCTCGATTCCGCCGCCGGCGCCGGCTCCGCGGGTGCGGGCCGGCGGTGGCCGCGGCCATTCCTCCTCAGGCCTGATGACGGCGGCGGAACTGGCCGGCAGCCAGCCGTCGCCGCCGGTCGACCCCGAGCACTTTCGCCAGGGGATGCTCGTGCGGCACCCGCGGTATGGATTGGGCAAGATCGCGGCGCTGAGCGGCAGCGGCGCCGAGCGGGCGGCCACCGTCGATTTCGCCTCGGCGGCGGGCCGGATGCGGCTCGTGCTGGCCGGCAGCCCCTTGCGGCCGGTGAAGAAGTGAGCGAGCCGAACCCTCCTCCCCGCCGCTTGCGAACAGCCCCCGGGGCGCGTGGCAACCGGCCCAGGTCCTAGGCGGCGTCGCCTTCGGTGGGCAGCCGGTCGAACCGCGGCGGGGGCGGCGGCAGCCCGGCGGCCTGCTCCTCGGCCACGATCCAGCCGCGGCAGCGTTGCGAGTGGCAGCCGCAGGGAATGGCCGCTTCGGCGGGCCAGGCATAGTCGATCGTCAGTTGCTCGCCCGGCCGAATGACCCTCAGCGTCTCGACCCGGATCTCCGGGCCGTCGCGTTCGTCTTCCGGGTCGACCTGGACCAGGCAGCAGTTGGGATCGCAGCTATGGTTGAGGAATCGGAAAGGGGCGTACGGCTCGAGCGACAACCCGTCGTCCAATTCGATGCAGTAATCCGACTGGTGGTCCGGGTCGTCCAGGGTTTCGCCGGCGATCCGCCCGACCGTCTCTTCCGGCTGAAAAGATTTCAAGGCGAAAACTCCGTAGCCGAATTCCGCCATGGCAACGCGAACACCGAAACTTCCGAAGTCGGCTTCCAACGTGGTGTCTCCTCTACGTTCTTCCGCTTCCGTGTGAACCGCTCGATCGGTGCAAGAAAACTTCAATCTATATCGGATGGCCGACGCTTCGTCAACCACGCCGATTCGGCGATTCGCCCACCACGGCCATTTACACGGCCGGCCACAGAGGGTATCTATTCGAGGGACTGGCCGAACCGTCCCCCCGCGGAGAAGACTCTCGTGAACGATCCTTCCGAACCCCAACCCGAACACCAAGCACCCGCCCGCTGGCGGCCGCTGGCGGCGATCGATCGCCGCGTGGCCGGGGTGCTGATCGAAAAGGGCAAGACCACACCCTCGGCCTATCCGATGACGCTCAACGCGGTCACCACCGGTTGCAACCAGAAGAGCAACCGGTCGCCGGAGATGCAGCTCGAGCCGGATGACGTGGAGGAGTCGCTCGATCGGCTTCGCCTGGCGGGGGCGGTGGGGCTGGTCGAGGGGGCCGGCCGCGTGCCCAAGTATCGCCATTACCTGTACGACTGGCTGGGCGTGGAAAAGGTCGAACTGGCGGTGATGGCCGAACTGCTCCTGCGGGGTCCCCAGACCGAGGGCCAGTTGCGGGGACGCGCCTCGCGAATGGACCCCATTGCCGACCTGGCCGCCTTACGCGCGATCCTGGAGAGCCTGGAAACCAAGGGCCTGGTGATTCCCCTCACGCCGCCGGGGCGAGGGCACATGGTGACCCATGCCCTCTACGAACCGGCCGAATTGGAAAGGGTCCGCCGGCAATACTCGGCTCCCGCCGCCACCACGCTGCCGCAGCCGGCCCAGCCGCCTCCTCGTCCCGCGGCGGCGGACCTGCCGCCGGCCGGAGTTGCCCCCGAGGCTCTCCTCGCGCTGCACCACCAACTCGAAGAACTTCGCCTCCAGGTGGCCCAACTCCGCAGCGACCTGGAAGACCTGGCGACTGCCCACCAGCAAACCACCGACGAGCTGGAACGATTGAAGGCCGAACTGGGGGCGTAGAACAATCGGGGGGGCAGACCCGAACGGCACCTCAACGCCACGAGGTTGCCTTTGAAGCTTGACACTTCTGATCTGTGACATAGGCTTGAGTTGCCAGGCTCAACGCGTTTCTGCGAACGCGAGAGTTCCACGTCGGCTTCCTTTTCTTCTTCTTTTCCTTCTGTCTGTCGGGCGGTCGCAGAGCGAGACACCTTGCGCTCGGCAGGTGATCAGGGGCAGGTTCCTGTGGTACTCAGACCAGTTGGAGTGGAGAATAGGCAGATGCCGATTGTTTCCGTTTCTCGGGCGGTAGCCCACAATGTTTATACCGGTTCTCACCCTACCACTGGTGCGTCCAACTCTCCGCGGGCCGTGTCCGGCTCGGGCGGCGTAACGACGGCAGATATTGCTTCTCCTTCGAGGCAGGGCGTGATTCCCACACCGGCCAACGTGGTTGCACACGGTAGCACCGCGCAGGTTGGCAATCCGGCTGCGACGCAAATTGCCGACGTGCGGACGCCCAACAAGCCGGCGTTCTCCCTGCCTTCCGGCGAGAACTTCCCGCTACGCTCCGCTGCAGCGGAAGGGCCACGTCCCACGGCGGGCCAAAGCGACACGAATCTCAAGCTTGCGACGCCCGACAAGCCGGCGTTCTCCCTGCCTACCGGCGAGAACTTCCCGCTACGCTCCGCCGCAACGGAAGGGCCACGTCCCACGGCGGGCCAAAGCGACACGAATCTCAAGCTTGCGAC
>CAYZWG010000082.1:8143-11215 GCA_964481605.1 uncultured Planctomycetaceae bacterium | reverse complement strand
CGGAAGGGCCACGTCCCACGGCGGGCCAAAGCGACACGAATCTCAAGCTTGCGACGCCCGACAAGCCGGCGTTCTCCCTGCCTACCGGCGAGAACTTCCCGCTACGCTCCGCCGCAACGGAAGGGCCACGTCCCAACCCTCTCCCGGCACCGTACGCCCAATCCGCTGCTCAGCGACCGAGCAGCTTGCTGGACCTGCGAGCGTAAGCGCGGTTTCCCCGGCATCCCGCTACCGGCGACAGGCCGCGGAAGAAAACGGGGTCTGCCCCCTTCCCCTTCTCACGACCTCAGCCCTGACTCTTACTGCCGCCGGGCGATCACGAATTGGGCGATCCCTTGTAGCGCCTCCCGGGGCGGTGTTTCGGGAAACACGTCCAACTCGTCCACCGCCGCGCGGATGTACGCGGCAGCCTTCCGGCGGGAGTATTCCACCGCGTCGGAATCGTCCAGCCAGGGACGGAGGATGTCGCGATGATGGGCCTCGGCGGCGGACAAGCTTTCGACGATCCGGGCCCGCTCGTGGGCCTCGCTTTGGGCCAGCAGACGAATCACCGGCAAGGTCGGTTTCTGCTTGGCCAGATCGGTGCCCAACGACTTGCCCGTGGTCTGCTCGTCGCCGAGCACGTCGAGCACGTCGTCGACAATCTGAAAGGCGACGCCCAGGTTGTGGCCGAACCGTCCCAGGGCCTCGGTGCGATCGGAGTCGGCGCCGGCGGCATGGGCACCCAGCCGACAGCAGCCTTCGCAGAGGGCGGCCGTCTTGCCGCTGATGATGCTGAGGTATTCCTCTTCGCTCAAATCGTAGTCGCCCCGCGTTTCGATCTGCCGCAACTCCCCCTCGCACATCTTCCGGCTGGCCTCGCTAATCAAGCGGCAGGCATAGGTCGAATCGATCGCACTGGCCAGGCACATCGCCCGGGTAAAGAGGTAATCGCCCAGTAGAATGCTGGCTTCGTTGTCCCAGCGGGCATTGATCGTGTCGAGGTGTCGCCGCAGGGTGGCCTCGTCCAGCACGTCGTCGTGCACCAAGGTAGCCGTGTGGACCATTTCCACCACGGCGGCCAGGGCCAGATGCCGGGGGGTCGACCGCCCGCAGAGCTTCCCCGAAATCAGCACCAGCGCCGGCCGAATCCGCTTGCCCCCCAAACGAAACCCGTGCTTGACGAGCCGATCGACAAAGGGATGGCGACTGGACAGCTCGCGTCGCAAGATCTGATCGACCTCGGCCAGTTCATCGCGAATCGACGCGTAGAGCGACTGAAGTTCAACAGGCGTATCCTGGTCGTTTTTGATCGCTTGAGTCATCAATGGTTTCCCGGCCCGATCGCCCCCGACTTTCGTACGCGGTGGTCCCTGCTTCGATGCGCCGGGAGCGGTTCAGGCCTCTCGGATGAAATGGCCGCTACGGCCACCGGATTTCTCCTCCAGTCGGACTCGCTCGACCACCATGCCGCGGTCGACCGACTTGCACATATCGTAGATCGTCAATGCGGCCACGCTCACCGCGGTGAGAGCCTCCATCTCCACGCCGGTTCGCGCCGTGGTGCGGGTGGTCGCTTCGATGGACACCGAACGGTCGTCGGGAAAATCGAAGGAAACACCCACCGCGTCCAGCGGCAGTGCGTGGCAGAGCGGAATCAACTCCGCCGTACGCTTCGCCGCCATGATCGCCGCCAGGCGAGCCACCTCGAACACGTCGCCCTTGGCCGCCTTTCCCTCCCGGATCAGCCGCAGCGTGGCCGCCTGCATCCGCACCCGCCCACTTGCCCGGGCGCGGCGAACGGTGACCTGCTTGTCGCCCACGTCGACCATCCGGCTGGCTCCGGCGGCATCGAAATGGGTCAAGTCCTTCGCCATGGGTTGCCGCCGCGGAAAACAAGTCGGCCCAGCCGTTCACCTGCCAAACCGGTTATTCTAGTCTACCGCCGAGGACCCGCGAAGGGCAGTCCACCAAAGGTGTCCCCGGCAAAATGGCCAACTCTTCCACGGTCGACGGCAAGGCGTCCGGCTGGGATCGGCAAGCTCGCGGCGGCCGCTGTTGCACACGCACGCCCCCACCTCCTCACTGATCGACGGCCTCCGGCAGAGTTTCCCTAATGATTATCACCGGTCCCCCCCGATACGATTTCAGGCCGAGTCCGTGCGGTGCGAGCGGGTCGCCGATAACTCTGGCTGCCCGCAAGCCCTCCCCGGCCGAGCCGGCCGCACGACACTGCCTCAGCTCCCCCTCTTTGGGAGGGTGCCGCCACGAAGTTCCGGACCACGGAAGGGCCCCCATGGTGAGACGACTTTTTTTGAAGATTCCGTGCCAGCCCGGTTGCGGCGTGGTGTTGCGGCTGGCGTGCGTGGTGGCCGTTGCGGTCGCGGCGGTGTCCATCGGCGTGGAGCCGGCCGGGGCGGTGGATTTCTCGCTGCCGTTTTTCGGCCTCAAACCCAAGCCGCGTCCCCAGGCCACCGACCCCTTCCCGGATGGTCCCAGCACGGAAATCTGGATCAGCTCCGAGGACCCGGCCCCGACCGCCGACCGGGAGCCCGGTGCGGTTGCAAAAGCGCCGGCCGCCAAGCAGCGGCCCTCGCCGGTGTCCCGCCGCCCGGCTACCCCGCCGTTACACTGGTTGCCGCAACCGGTGACCACACCCGATCGGCAACCCAACATGCTGGTGGCCCCCGCGGCGGTCCGGTCGGGCGCCCGGATGGCGTTTGCGCCCGTGGCTTCCCGGCCGTCGGCAGCCCGCCGCAAGCCTCTGCCTGTGAGCCTGGCACGGAGACTGCGGCAGCCGTCGATGGCGTCGAGTCTGAGTGTGCAGCCGCGGTTTTCTCGACCCGCGGCGCCGGCCACCGTCCATTGGCCCGAGGGTCCGGGGGCAGCCGGCCGAAAGATGGTTGCGACGAGGACTACGGTTGGGCGCGGAGCTGCCGACCCCGCCGCGGCCGCCAACCGCAGGTCTCAACCAGCGCCGGGAGACCTTCGGTCGGCCACGAGTGGCTCGGTCGGGAGACCGGCCACAACCGTCGGGAGACCGGCCACAACCGTCGGGAGACCGGCCACAACCGTGGGGAGACCGGCCACAAC
>CAYZWG010000082.1:4849-8043 GCA_964481605.1 uncultured Planctomycetaceae bacterium | reverse complement strand
GCGCCCGTTCGGCGCGGGTCGACCCCGTTCGGCGCGGGTCTCCCGACCCCGCCGCGGCGGCCTACTCGCCCTGCATGGCCCGGCGAATCATCTCGCGATCGAAGTAATTGATCGACATGCCGGCGTCGACCACGATCCGCTGGGCGTTGACGGCGCTGGATCGCGGGCTCAACAAAAAGGCCGCCACGGCGGCCACCTCTTCCGTCTGCACGGCCTGCTTGCGGGGAATGATCTGTTCGGCGTAAAGATACGAGTCGACGTAGCCGGGGATGCCCGCCGAAGCGGAGGTCTTCAGCAGACCCGGGGCCACGGCGTTGAAGCGAACGCGGGAAAACCGGCTGAACGACTTGGCCAGGAAGGCCAGCGACGAATCCAACGCCGCCTTGACCGGGCCCATGTAGCCGTAGTTCTCGCTTGCCATGCGGGTGGTGGAGATCGAGATCGTCACCACGGAGGCATCCTCGTCGAGCAGGTCGCGAAACGCGCGGGCCAGGGCGATCAAGGAATAGCAGGAAATATCGACCGCCTGGAGGAAGGCCTGGCGGGGCGTTTCATGGAAGGGCTTGATCCCCTGGGAATAATCGGCAAAGGCGATCGAGTGGACCAGGCCGTGGAATCGATCGTAGCGCTCCCCGACTTCCTGCTGCAGCCGGGCGATCTGGTCGTCGTGTTCCACGTCGCACACGAAAACGTCGGCACCGCCGAACAGCTTGGCCTGGTCTTGGCGAGTCTGCTCGTCTTGCACGACGTAGACGCACTGGGCGCCGGCCTCCGTGCAGGCCCGGCCCACGTGGTGGGCCACGCTCTTGCGGTTGGCCACGCCGAAGATCAGAATCCGCTTGCCTTCCAACTGGAGAAAGTCCATGGTGTGTTGATCCCTGGCGCGGTTGTTGGCTCGGACCGTCCGGACAGACCTACGGTTGGCGGGCGGCGGCGGTGCAGACGAACTCGAAGCGGACGGCGACTCGGCCCTCCACGCTGACCTTCGCCTTGAGGAAAAACGCCCCGGCCAGTTGCTCGCTGAGCTCCACCTCCATGCGGATCGTCTGGCCGGGGCGGACCATTCGCTTGAAGCGGACATCGCTCATCCGCGTGGCCACGGGCACCTTGCCCCCGGCGGTGTCGATGTGCCGGGAGAGGAGGATCGCCCCGCACTGCATGGCCGCCTCGCACAGCAGCACCCCGGGCACGAGGGGGAAGTCGGGGTAGTGGCCGGCGAAAAAGTCCTCCTCGCCGCTGAATCGCTTGGTGCAAACGATTCGCGATTCGGTCTGGTCGACGATTTCGTCGACCAGCAGAAACGGTTCGCGGTGGGGAATGGCGGCGAGAATCTGTTGGCGAGTCATGGTTAGCATTTCACCGGAGGTCGGCGGCTGGCGGCGGTACGTGTTCCTTGGCCAGCGGGGAGGACCTCTAAATCCGAGGTAACCCACCTGTTCTGCCGTTGGCCGCGAGAATCTTCCGTGTCTTTCACCACGGATGACACGGATGTCTCGGATTAACTCCATCATCAAAGCGATTCGCCCTGTGGGCCGGTCCTATCCGTGTCATCCGTGTGATCCGTGGTTTCACCATGGATATGCAATTCGCAAGGGCAATCCGGCCGGTACGGCGGCGAAAGGCCGAAAGCTAACCGCTGGCGCTCTGCGAGCCGTTGTTCATGAGGAAGGCGTCCACGTCGTTGGCCACGATCACGCCGTAGTTGACCGCCCCCAACCAGCCCGACATGATGATGCCCACGCTACCGGCGTGGTAGAGCCCGGCCACGTGTTGAGGCAAGCCGCGGCTGACGGCCAACCCCTCGAACTTGGTGCCGAAGCTGGCTCCGGCCAGGTGCTTGGTATAACGCTGGAACGTCAAGGGCGTCGAGCAGTCGACGAAGTCGAGCTTTTCGCGGACGCCGGGCACGTACTTGTCGAGCGAGTCGATGGTGGTCTCGACCAGGTCCCGCTTGCTCCGCTGGTACTCCTGCTTGGGCAGATTGGCCCAATCGTCGTAGTTGGCGTTGGTGCTGGAGACGATCAAGCAGCGGTCGCCACCGGGCCGCGTCTTGGGATAGTAAAACGAGTAGGTCCGACTGCTGATCTGGCGACTCAGCAGCAACTCGGTGCGAAAGGCCGGCGCGGTCGAGCTGAAGAGCAAGTCGCCGCATTCCGCTTCGTCCAGGATCACGCCCGGCTTCAACGCCATGTAAACCTGCGTGCTGGAGTTGTTCAGCCGCACGGCGCGGGCCTCTTCCACGAAGTCGGCAGGGAAATGTTTTTCGCCCACGAGGCCAAAAATCGTGCCCTTGAGGTTGGCGTTGGAGACCACGGCGCGGCAGCGGATGCGGCGACCGTTGACCGTCACGCCGGTGACCCGCCCGGCGTCGACGTGAATCCGCTCCACCTCCGCGTGGATACGCACGTCGACGCCGTTGGCGCGCAACTGCTTCTCCATCAGGCCGATCAGTTGGTCCGTGCCCCCCCGGAAGGTAAACACCCCCTTGGACATGAAGTTGGAAAAGACGATCCCGTAAGTCAGGGCCGGGTCTTCCAGGGTGGAGCCGTTGGCATAGGTGATGGGCTCCATCAGCAGCCGCACCACGTCCTCGCGGCCGGGGAAAAAGCGGGCGAACAACTGCCCCGTGGTGGTCGCCTGGTCGTCGTAGAAATTCATCTTTCGGGCGGCATCGAAAAACGCCCCCACCGTGGCCTGGGCGATACCGAATCGCCTCGTCAGCAGTTGCGAGAAGTCCTCCCGGTTGAAGGTCGTGGAGAGCGAGAACATCGGATTGTCGAAGCGGATGTGCTTCAACTGCACGATCCGCTCGGCGATCTCGCGGCTCCAATAGCGGCGGCAACTCTTCTTCATGCCCGCCGGGAAACCGTGCAGCGAAACGTCGAAAATGTGTCCCCCGGGGCGGCGAAACCAGGTGGCCAGCCCCCCCAGCTTGTAGTGGTGTTCGAGCAACAGCACCGAGTGCCCGGCCCGGGCCAGGGTGTTGGCGGCCGTCAAGCCGGCCAGTCCGGAGCCGACCACGATCAGGTCGTACTGGTCGCGAACGCCTTGGAGAAAGTCTTTCGGCATGACAAGTTGCGGCGGCGAGGTGGAAGCGGTGGGTCGTGGGCGTTTTTCATCGGTTCCCAAGCCGGAGCTTGGGAACCAGGTTGGCATGGGGAACCAGGTTGGCATGGGGAACCGGGAGCGAATTC
>CAYZWG010000082.1:1407-4749 GCA_964481605.1 uncultured Planctomycetaceae bacterium | reverse complement strand
GGGAACCAGGTTGGCATGGGGAACCAGGTTGGCATGGGGAACCGGGAGCGAATTCCGGATCGACTCTCAGGGATTGAGGCAATAGGTGTTGGCCACGGTGATCCCGCTCAGGACCGAGCCGACGATCCCCACCAGCCCCTGGTCCGTGCCGCAAACGTAGAGGTTCTCCAGGTGGGTGCGGCCGTCGCGCCGTTTCCGGGGGGCCCCGTAGACCGCCCCGTTCTCGTGGCCGGTGAAGCGGCGGATCGTGGTGGGGGTGAACAAATCGACGTCGACCACCGAGCTGCGAAAATCGGGCATGAATCGCACCGCCGAAGCCGCCAGGCGGTCGTACCAGCGGAGCTTCTCCAGCTTGTAGCCGGGCTGGTCCAGCGCGGCCCAGCGGTCGTAGTTGGCCAGGGCCGTAATCCGCAACATGCCGTCGGCCGGCGGCCGCTCGTAAAGGAAATTGTTGGGCGCGCAGATCACCCCGCTGCGAACGTCCACCAGGTCCTCCGGCCTCTGGTACTCGAACTGATCGCCATCGTTGAAAAACACCAGCGTCCGGTCGTGTCCCAAATCCCGGGGGGGCTTGTCGAGGACGGAGATCGACTCCACGAAGGAAAGCCGGCCCGCGGGCGTCTCCGGCCGGGTACCGTCGTCGCACAGCCGGAGGGTTTCGCGGTAGCCGGCCGAGGAGAGCACCCGCCGGGCGCTCATCTGCGAGCCGTCTTCCAGCACAATCCCCTCCACGCGGCCGCGGCGGGCCATGATCCGCTCCACTCCGGCCCGCAGCCGCAGCTCCCCGCCCAGGGCCTTGAACTTTCGCACCAGGGCCTTGAGGATCAGCCGCACCCCCTTGAGCGGGCGGGCCAGGCCTTCCAGAAACACCGCCCGGAACATGATGCAGAACTGCCCGAAGTCCATGTCCCCTTCCCTCGCGCCACCGTAGAACAACAGCGGGCAGAAGAGCATCTCGACCAGGAGGGGATCGTCGATGATCCGTCCCACGACTTCGCGAGCCGACGCGCCGTGCTCTTCAAATGCCAACTGGTCGTAGTCGATCAATTGGCCCACCAAGCGGCGGAAGTTGTCCGCCTGGCGAGGAAACTTGTCGGCGACCTCCGCTTCGAGGAGTGCGAAATCGTTGCTGAAATTGAGCGAAACCCCGGGAAAGGCCACGGTAGACCCGACCTGGGGGACCAGCGCCAGTTCATCCCAGGCCATCCGCAATTGCCGCAGCATCCGCCGCAGCGGCCCCCGCCGCGATCCCCGGGGCGCGTAGTTGGTCACCGCGTGCAGTCCCACGTCGTAGTTTCGCCCGCCCAGGCGATAGAAGGAATTCAGCCCGCCGATCGTCGTGTGCCGTTCCAGGATGCACACCTTCTGATCGAAATGGGCCAGGCGAATCCCGGCCGCCAACCCGGACATCCCCGCGCCGATAATGATCGCGTCGTACATGGCCGTGCCGGCAGCTTGAACGAATCTGGGGCCGAGTGGGGAAGCCGGGAACCCGCTATTGCTCGATATCCTTCATCACCGGTTCCAGGTACTCGACGGTGCTGGCCATGCTGGCCAGGCGGGGATAATCTTCCTCGGGGATCTGCACCCGGTAGCGCTTGCGCAGTTCCATCACGATGTCCAGAAAATCCATGCTGTCCAGATCGAGTTGATCGCGAAACGCCACGTCCTCTTTGAGGTGAGTACAGTCTTCGTCGGGGGCAATATCGGAAAGAATATCGACAATCGCCACTTTAATCTCGGCACCAGTCATCAAGCGTTCTCCATCGTGCGAAATCAAATCCTCTTGACGATCACCGCGGAGTTGATCCCCAGCATACCAAACGCGTTGTTCAAGATGGTATCGACCCGGCCCACCTCCCGCGGCTGATTGGCCACCAGGCCGTCCAGGGCACAATCCGCATCCACCCGGTCGAGGTTGATGGTGGGATGCACCACCCCGTCCTCGAAGCTGGGCAGGTTGCCGGCCAGTTCGAGCGCGGCGGCGGCGCCCATGGCGTGGCCGATGAAACTCTTCGTGTTGTTGATCCAGGTGACGCCGGCCCCGTCGAACACCCGCCGCAAGGCGTCACACTCCTGCACGTCGCCGGAGACCGTGCCGGTGGCGTGGGAACTGACCAGATCGACGTCGCCGGGCCCCAGGCCGGCGCGCTTCAACGCCAGGCGGATGCACTCTGCCTGGCGCTGGGGGTCCGGCAGGACAAAATCGCGGGCGTCGCTGTTGATCGCGTAGCCGGCGATTTCGCCGTAGATCCTGGCCCCGCGAGCCTTGGCCTGGGCGAGCCGTTCCAGCACGAACAGGCAGCCCCCCTCGGCCACCACGATCCCGCTGCGGTCCCGGTCGAAGGGCCGGGAGGCCTTGGTGGGGTCCTCGTGCCGGGCCAACGCCCCCTGGCTGTTGAAACCGGCGAAAATGCCGAACGTGTGAATGCTCTCGGAGACGCCACCGCAAAGGGCCAGGTCGCACTCGCCCAGGCGCAGCATCTGCACGCCCTGAATGATTCCCGCGTTGCCGGCCGCGCACGCCGCGCCCAGCGTGTAGTGCGGCCCCGTGATCCCCATGTTCAAGGTGATCTCGCCGGCCGGGTTGTTGGCCACCGTGCGGGGATTGTGGTGATGGGTCCAGAACCGGGTGTCGTAGTCGTAGCCCTTGATCTGGTAAATCTCGTTCTCCGTCTCCACGTTGCCGTGCTCGGTCACGCCCACGTAGACCCCCACGGTCGACTTCTCCACGTTCTCCCAGTCGATGCCCGAGTCGGCCACGGCCTCCCTCGCGCAGTAGATTGCCACGCTTCCGGCCCGGGTGCCGCGGCGAACCTCCTTGCGGCGCTGGTAGCGAAGCTCGTCGAACTCGCAGACCCCGGCCAGGGTCGCGCCGAAATAGCGAATCTCGTAGTGGGTGACCCCGCTGCGGCCTTCCAGCAGGCTCTGGCGATACGCCGGCAGACCGTTCCCGTTGGGGGCCGTCAGCCCCACACCGGTCATCACGATGCGCTGGTCTTGCGGTCGTTCGGCAGCCATGCTGGGCATCCCTCTGGCACGTTACGAATCCTCCAAGTTAGCGGGTCGCAGGCGAATTGGCAACCGCCACCGGCGGGGCGTGGGGGGTGGCCCTGATAGCTCGCCTATCAGGGCGGCGCGGCCGCAAGAGGCACCTGTTCGGCGCGGGGCTCTTGACCGGGCGGCTCGGTTCGGCGCGGGGCTCCCTCGGTTCGGCGCGGGTCTCCCGACCCCGCCGACCCGTGGGCGGCAGGACCGTAGGGCCGGCTGTGCCGGCCGAAACGTGGCTGGCGATGCGAACGCGGCAACCGGCCGGCACAGCCGGCCCTACGCCTCCCGTGC
>CAYZWG010000082.1:0-1307 GCA_964481605.1 uncultured Planctomycetaceae bacterium | reverse complement strand
CTCGCGCTGCCGCTAGCTCCGCCGCCAGCCGCTGCATCCCCTCCGCGGTGGACACCCTCGGCCGGTAGCCGAAGTCTTCCCTCGCCCGGGTGATGTCGAAATAGTGGGAGGTGGCCAGTTGCGCGGCCAGAAACCGGGACATGGGCGGCTCGGCCCGCAGTCGCAACGCCGTGTAGATGCCCTCCAGCACGGCCCCGATCCGCCAGGCGGCCGGCAGCGAGATCGATCGCCGCAGGGGTTCCAGTCCCGCCAGGGCCAGGATCTGGTCGATCCACTCCCAGCAGTTGACCGGTTCGCCCTGGCTGATGAAATAGGCCCGGCCGGCCACGGGCGAACCCGGCGCCAACGCCTCGGCCGCCAGCAGGTGGGCCTCGGCGGCATTTTCCACGTAGACCATGTCGACGAGGTTTTTTCCATCCCCCACCCGGCGCAGCCGTCCCGACCTGGCCCGGGCCAACAGCCGGGGAATGAGGTGCCGGTCCCCCGGGCCCCAGATCAGGTGCGGGCGAAGCGCACAAGTGGCCAGGCCGTGCGTGCCGTCGGCCCCCAGCACCTCCTGCTCGGCCAGGGCCTTGCTGTGCGGGTAATGGGCCAGCCAGCGGGTCGGATAGGGGGCCGATTCGTCCACACCCGGCTGGTCGGTGCCGTCGAAGGTCACGCTGGGGCTGCTGGTGTAGACCAGCCGGCCCACGCCGTGCCGCCGGCAGCCCTCCAGCACGTGCCGCGTGCCCAGCGTGTTGATTTCGTAGTAGTCGCGCCAGCGGCAGCCGATCCCCGCCAGGCCGGCCGCGTGAAACACGATCTGCACGCCCTCGCAGGCCTCGATCGTTCGCCGGCGGTCGCGGAGGTCGCCCCGGGCGGTCTCCACCCCCAGGGCGTCCAACTCCGGGTAGCTGCCGCGGCAGTAGACCCGCACCCGATCGCCCCGGGCAACCAGTTGCCGGACCAGGTAGCGGCCCAGAAATCCCCCCCCGCCGGTAACCAGGGCGCTCGACATCGCTGCTCCGTGAGAGGAGTGGAAAGGAAACGAGAGACACCCGTTCGGCGCGGGTCGGCGTGTTCGGCGCGGGTCTCCCGACCCCGCCACCTGTTCGGCGTGGGTCTCCCGACCCCGCCGAAAGCGCCAAAGTCTAGGTCTCCTAAATGGCGACAGCCGTGGCGATTGGGAGACCATCGGTCCTTCGTCGGCGGGGTCGGGAGACCCGCGCCGATCGCTGGGGTCGGGAACCTTGCCCTCCCATCCGGTTCGCGCTACCGTCTTTCCGCATGAGAAACTACCGTGGCGATGGTGCCGGCTGCTGCTTGTC
>CAYZWG010000081.1:4584-16068 GCA_964481605.1 uncultured Planctomycetaceae bacterium | reverse complement strand
TAAAGGGCTAAACCCAATACCGTTGAATGAAGCGTTCGGCGCGGGTCTGGCGACCCCGCCGGTGGCCTGACCGAAGGTCTCTCTTGATTTGCGTAAGCGGTTGATGTGGGAGACCATCGGTCCTTTCTCGGCGGGGTCGCCAGACCCGCGCCGAACGCTGCCCGACCCCGCACTCCACGGCGGGGTCGGCAGCCCCGCGCCGAACGGGTGAACGGGTGGCTCGGCGGGAGACCCGCGCTGCCGGCTTGCCGCAATCGGCCCGCGCAGGGCCGGCCGGAAAAGGACCGCGCCGGATTGTAGCGGGGCGGGGACCGGTTCGCCCACCCCCTCACCCCTTTGGGGTGTTGGCGAGTGGTGTGCCAGGCCGTTACGATAGGAAGCATGACGACCCCCGCGACCGGCGCGAACCAACCCGAACAACTCGGCCCCTACCGTATCGTGCGCACGCTGGGGCACGGGGGGATGGGCGTCGTTTACGAGGGCGTCCACGAAACGACCAACGAGCCGGCCGCGGTGAAGGTTCTCTCCGCCAGCTTCAGCACGAACGAAGGCTTGCGCCAGCGTTTCGAGGCGGAGATCGACGCCCTGCGCAAGCTGCGGCACCCCAACATCGTCCGTTTGCTGGGGTTTGGGGAACAAGGTGGACAACTGTTCTACTCGATGGAGTTGGTGCGCGGCCGCAGCCTGGAACAGGAGATTCGCGGCGGTCGCCGCTTCCACTGGCGCGAGGTGGTCGACATCGGCATCGCGGTCTGCACGGCCCTGCGGCACGCCCACGACCGCGGCATCATCCACCGCGACATCAAGCCGGCCAACCTGCTGTTGACACCGCGGGGGTCGATCAAACTCTCTGATTTCGGCATTGCCAAGCTGTTTGGGCAAACCGCGCTGACGGCGGCCGGCAACGTGCTGGGGACGGCCGACTACATGGCCCCCGAGCAGGCCGACGCCCGCCCGGTGGGGCCGCGGTCCGACCTCTACAGTCTGGCCGCGGTGCTCTACACGCTGTTGGCCGGTCGGCCGCCCCTGATGGCCGGGTCGTTTGTCGAGATGCTGAGGAAGCAGCGGACCGAGATCCCGCCGCCGGTTCGCCGCTACGCCCCGGATGTCCCCGAGGAGTTTGAAAGTATTCTGGCCCAACTGTTGGAAAAAGACCCCCAGAACCGTATCGGCAACGCGACGTTGCTGGCCCGGCGCCTGGTGGCGATGATGCACGCGTTGACGGGAACCGCGGAAGGGGAAACGCCCTCCGAGGCCCTCGATCGGTTTTCGGCCGGAGGGGAAGAGGACTTGGGCCCGACGGTGGCCGACACCCCCCAGCCCGGCGTGCCCGTCGCCGCCGATGCGGATTCGCTCGTGTTGAAGGGCGACGCGACGATCTCGCCCACCCGAGAGGCAACTCCGGAGGAGGTTCTTCCGGAAACCCGACATACGGAGGCCTTCGAGAAGTACGCCCCGACCGAAACGCCCGGCGACGAACCGCCGGCCGACCGATTTACCCGGGTGCACGAGGAGGAACTGGACCGTGGCGATGCGGAGAAGCCGCCGTCGGGCGTGTTGATTTCTCCCCATACCTGGGCCTTGGTGGTGGCCCTGGTGGCCCTGGGGCTGGGGGCGTGGTATTTCCTCCGACCGCCCTCGGCCGACAGGCTTTACGAAAGAATCATGCGGCTCACGGCGGACAAGACGATCGACTCGAAGCGGAACGCGGAAGGCGAGATCGAGGAGTTTCTTACCCGTTATTCCGACGACTCGCGGTGCTGGCAGTTGCGGCAGTACCAGTCGGACATCGATCTGGCCCGTCTGGAGCGTCGTTTCGAGTTGTGGGCCGGCGGGCGAGGAGAGATCGGCGATCTCTCGCCGGTTGAGCGGGCCTACCTGGAAGCCCTCAACTACCTCCACCTCGATACCGACGTGGGCACGGCCAAGCTGCGGGCCCTGATCGAACTCTACGACAACCGACCCGACCCGACCAAGCCCTTCGACACCTCCGGCCCCCGGGGCAAGTGCCTCGAACTGGCCCGGCGGCGGCTGGCCCGGCTGCAAGAACAAACGGCCGAACGGCACGCGCAAGAGCTGGCCCTGGTGGCAGGCCAACTCGATGCGGCCGATCGACTCGACGCCACCAACCCGGAAAAAGCCCGGACGACGCGAGAGGCGGTACTCGAACTGTACCGAGGGAAGCCGTGGGCAACCTCGGTTCTCGAGCGGGCGGAGCAAGCGCTGGCAGCCGCGCAACCCCCGGCCGATGACGAAAAACCGGGGACAACCAAATCCCCCTCGGTCACAACGCAAACGGAGACGGAAAAACGATGAGCGATCAGCAGCACGGCAGGAGCGGATTTCCCACGGTTCGGATGCGTCGATTGCGCTATCATCCGGCCGTGCGACGGCTGGTGCGGGCCCACGACGTGTCGCCGGCAAACTTGATCCTGCCACTTTTTGTTCGTCCCGGCACGGGGGTGCGGCGGGAAATCGCCTCCATGCCCGGCCACGCCCAACTGTCGCCCGAGCTGGTCGTCGACGAGGTCCGCCAGGCGGAGCAATTGGGAATCGGAGGCGTGATCTTGTTTGGCATTCCCCACGCCAAGGACCCGCTGGGCAGCGATGCCACCGACGACCGGGGAATCATTCCGGAAACAATCCGCCGAATCAAGCGCGCCGCGGCCGACGTGATGCTGGTGACCGACGTCTGTTTCTGCGAGTACACGGACCACGGGCACTGCGGCCGGCTGATCGACCGCGGCGGCCGCACGGACGTCGACAACGACGCCACGCTCGAGTTGCTCGCCCGCCAAGCGGTCGTCCACGCCCGCGCCGGAGCCGACATGGTGGCCCCCAGCGGGATGATGGACGGCATGGTGGGGGCGATTCGCACGGGCCTGGACGAGGAGGGATTCGCCCAGGTGCCGATCATGAGCTACGCGGCCAAGTATTCCAGCGGCTACTACGGTCCCTTTCGCGACGCGGCCGAAAGCGCCCCCCAGTTTGGAGACCGGCGGTCCTACCAGATGGACCCGGCGGCCGCGGCGGGGCAGGCGCTGCGGGAAGTTGAGTTGGACCTGGCCGAAGGCGCCGACCTGGTGATGGTCAAACCCGCCCTGGCCTATCTCGATATCATCCGCGTGGTGGCCGATCGATACCCGGGCGTTCCCCTGGCCGCCTACAGCGTCTCCGGCGAGTTCAGCATGGTCAAGGCGGCCGCCCAGCGAGGATGGATCGACGAGCAGGCAGTGGCGATGGAGAGCCTGCTGGCGATTCGCCGAGCCGGGGCCGGAATCATCATCACCTACTGGGCCAAGGACGTGGCCCACTGGCTGGGCGAGAAGAAATGACTGTTTTTCAAGGGGATCGACAAGCGCGTCCCGGCTAGGCTCGACGGTGTGACACTCGGTTTGACAACGGGTAGTAGTAGGCCGTTTTCCCTCACCATGGACAACCTCACTTCACCATGACTGCCCACCAACCCAGGCATATCGTCGTCACCGGAGTCAGCCGTGGCCTCGGCCGCGCGATGGTGGCCGGGTTCATCAGCCAGGGCCACGTGGTGGCCGGTTGTGCCCGGTCCAAAAAGCCCATCGAGCGGTTGCGGTCCGAGTTCGGTCCGCCACATTGCTTCGACGTGGTTGACGTCGCTCGCGACGAGCAGGTGGCCGCCTGGGCCGGACACGTCCTCGAGTGCCTGGGCCACGTCGACCTGGTGGTCAACAACGCCGGCCTGGTCAACGCCAACGCCCCGCTGTGGGAAGTCCCGGCGGAGGAATTTTCCCGCGTGATCGACGTCAACATCAAGGGCACCGCCGCCGTGATTCGCCACTTCGTGCCGGCGATGATTCGGCAGGGCCGGGGGGTGATCGTCAACGTCAGTTCGGGCTGGGGCCGCTCGACGGCACCCCAGGTGGCGCCCTATTGTGCCTCGAAGTGGGCCACCGAAGGGCTCACCCAAGCCCTGGCCGCCGAGTTGCCCCGAGGGATGTCCGCGGCCACGCTCAATCCCGGCATCATCAACACCCAAATGCTGCAAAGCTGCTTCGGCGACGCGGCACAGTCCTACCCCTCGGCCCAACGCTGGGCGGCCCGGGCGGTTCCCTACATTCTGAGCATCGGCCCCGACGACAACGGCCGGCCGCTGAGCGTGCCGGGATAACGGAGTTGGCCACGGCGTGGGGCCCGCCCGCGTCGGTTGCCCAGTGGCGGGAGTGGCTTCTGGAACTACTTGGCCGGGGCCTCGGCCGGTTGCCCATCGAGCCAAGTGGCCAGACCGACGGCCATCCTGGGCATCGCGGCCGGACTGCGTTTCAATAGCGGGGCGAATGTGCGCAGCGTCTCCTCGGCGCGCCGCCGATACGCCGGCTGGTCGAGCTGCTCCGCTAGATAGAGCAGATTCGACACGCTCACCGCGTTGCCCGACGGAAGCGCCGAATCGGCCGGGTCCTTGCTGCGGGCGATCAACGCCTGGTGATCGCGCGAGGTGAAGTAAAACCCTCCTTGCTCGTCGTCCCAGAAGAGCTCGATCTGCTTGTCGGTCAGCCGCGCGGCCCGATCCAGCCATTGCCGCCGGCCGGTTGCCTGGTGGAGCGCGATCAGCCCGTCGGCCAGAAAGGCGTAGTCGTCGAGATAAGCGTTCAGCTTGGCTCGTCCCGCTCCGTAGGTTCGCAACAGGCGGCCGTCGTCGGTCCGTAGATTCGCCAGCAGGAATTCCGCCGCGTCCCGGGCCGCTTCCCTGTAGGACGGTTCGTCGAGAATCCGCCCCGCGTCGGCCAGGCCGCGAATCAAGAGCCCATTCCAGGCGCAAAGTATCTTCGTATCGATCTCCGGCCGCTGCCGTTTCTGGCGAGCCTGGAGCAGCTTGGCGCGAATCGGGTCCAGCCGCCGCTGGAGTTCCGCTTCCTCCCAGCCGTGTTCCGCGGCGACCTCGGCCGGCGGCCGTCGCAGCAGGAGAACGTAGTGGTTCTCGAAATTGGGGTGTTCGCCGACACCGTAGACCTCGGCCAGAAGCGCGAACTGGGGACCATCCAGCAGGCGCTCCAGTTCGTCGCGGTCCCAGGCGTAGTAGAGTCCCTCGTGGCCGTCCGTTTCGGCGTCCAGGGCCGAATAGAATCCGCCCTCGGGCGACCGCATCTCGCGCAACACGAAAGCGACAAGCTGCCGGACCAGGCGGCGATAATCGGCCCGGCCGGTCAAGCGGTAGGCCTCGCTGTAGATGCCGGCAAGCTGGGCGTTGTCGTAGAGCATTTTCTCGAAATGGGGAATCTCCCAGAAACGATCCGTGCTGTAGCGATGAAATCCTCCGCCCAGGTGATCGCGAATTCCCCCCCGGGCCATCCGGTCAAGCGTGCCCAGCAGCATCGCCCGGGCCGAATCGGCCCCCGCGTCGCCCTCCTTGCCGTGGCCGGCGCGAGAGAGCAGATAGACCAGATTGGAAGGCTGGGGAAACTTGGGGTAGCGGGGGTTGACGGCATGATAGCCGAATCCGCCGAATCGCGGATCGTATTGATCCTCCAGGGCGTCGAGCACGCCTTCCACCAGCCGCCGGTCCAGCGCCACCCGCTCCCCGGCGTGCCCCCGCAACTGCCGATTGACGATCTTGGCAAGCTGCCCGGCGCTTTTTTCCAGCGACTGGCGCCGCTCGTCCCAGGCGGTCTGGAGGTGCCGCAAGACGGTCATCAAGCCGACCATGCCCTCCCGGTCGTTGGGCGGAAAGTAGGTGCCGCCCATGATCGGCTCGGCCTCGGGGGTGAGGAACATCGAAAGCGGCCATCCGCCGCCCTGGGGCGAACCCACCGCCTGCAAGTAGACCTGGAGGGCCGTCATGTAGATTTCGTCGACGTCGGGCCGCTCCTCGCGATCGACCTTGATGGCCACGAAATACTGGTTGAGGAACTTGGCAATGGCCTCGTTGGAAAACGATTCCCGCGCCATCACGTGGCACCAGTAACAGCTCGAATAGCCGATGGAAAGAAACACCAGCTTGCCTTCCCGCTTGGCCTTCTCGAAGGCCGCTTCGCCCCAGGGGTACCAGTCGACCGGGTTGTGGGCGTGCAACAGAAGGTAGGGGCTGGTCTCGCCGGCCAGATGATTGGCGGGCCGCGACTCGGGCTCGCCGTGGTCCGCCCCCCGCGGGGCGGCGGACGCGGCGCCGGAGGCTGCCGCCTCCTTGACCGCCGGCTCGTCGGCCGCGGAATGCCCGGCCGGGCGGCAGCCCACCGCGGCGGCCAAGCCCAAAAGGACGCTGGCGCGGTAGCACATGGCGTTGGCTCCCCGGGGACAAGACGGAACTGGCCGGCAAACGCGATCGCCCGATCGCGGCCCACACGACCAAGCGACAGACACTCCTTGGCCATGCCCATAGTATTTGCGCCACGCCGGGCCGCGGCCAGCCTGCCGCCCGCCGGGTGCGGCAATCCCGGGCAGTTCCCGCGCCGAACACCGCTGGACAGTTCTCTACGCGGGCGACAAATCGCCAGCCTTGTTGCGGTTGATGTGGGAGACCCGCGCACAGCGTGCCGCTTTCTCCCGCGGGGGGGATTTGCTACAGTGGGGCCGGAGGTTCTCGCATGGAAATCATCGCCCGCAAGTTTGACTCGAACCGGCCGGTTCGCCTCGTCGTCTGCGGCGACCGGATTGCCTCGGTCACCGTGTTGCCGCGGCCCCGGCGCGACCGAGCCGATCTGCCTTGGATCATGCCCGGACTGGTCGATCTGCAAATCAACGGCTATCGAGGCCAGGAATTCAGCTCGCCGGAATTGACCGAGCGGAAGGTGGCCGAAATCGTCCACTCGCAAGCGGCCTTTGGCGTCACCCGGCTCTGTCCCACGCTCACCACCAACCGGCGCGAGACGCTGTGTCACGCCCTGGCCACGATCGATCGAGCCTGCCAAGGCGATGCGGTGTTGGCCCGGCGGGTTGCCGGAATTCACCTGGAGGGACCCTATGTGAGCCGCCAGGACGGGCCCCGCGGCGCGCACCCGATCAACTGCTGCCGGCGGCCCGACTGGGATGAATTCCGCCGTTTGCAGGATGCCGCCGGCGGCCGCATTCGTATCCTCACGATGTCGGTGGAATTCGACGGCTCGGCCGAGTTTGTGCGCAAGGTGGCCGACAGCGGGGTGGTGGTGGCCATCGGCCACACGGCGGCCGACTCGGACCAGATTCAACGCGCCGTCGACGCGGGAGCCCGCATGAGCACCCACCTCGGCAACGGTTCCCACCCCATGCTCGCGCGCCACCACAACTACCTCTGGGACCAGTTGGCCGAAGATCGCCTGGTGGCCGGACTGATCGTCGACGGCCACCACCTGCCGCCGCCCGTGGTGAAAACCTTCGTAAGGGCGAAAACACCCCAGCGGTGCATTCTCGTGAGCGATCTGTCGGGCTATGCCGGCTTGCCGCCGGGGACGTACGAGACCGATCTTTGCAAGCTGGAAACCTTGCCCTCGGGCAAGATGGTGGTGGCCGGGCAGACGGAGCTTTTGGCCGGGGCGTCGGCCCCGCTGATCGCCGGCGTGGCCAACGTGATGCACTTCGCCGGCGTCGACCTGCCCACCGCCGTGGGGATGGCCGTGGACCGGCCCGCGGAGATGCTCGGCCTGCCGCTGGTGGGGCTGGAAGAAGGCCGGACGGCCGATTTCGTCCTTTTCGATTGGGCCCCGGAGGTCGATCCGCGGGGTCCGCGGCGCATCCTGCCGCGGGCCACGGTGGCCCAGGGGCAATTGCTCTGGGGAAGCGTCTGAGGAGGTGCCCAAACGATGACGCTCGGTGGAATCTCCACGCTCGGTCCCAAGCTCCAGCTTGGGACCGCAACCGGCGGAGGAAGCCGCGAGCCCGGCGGTTCCCAAGCTGGAGCTTGGAAACCAGGGTGAGGGGTAAGAGCCCTTTGGAGAGATTAGCGATGAAACACGGGGGCATCCGTAGCGAGACCGTGGTGGTGATCCTGGCCGCCGGCAAGGGCACGCGAATGGGCCGCGGCGATCTGATGAAGGTCTGTTTCGAGATCGATTCCGTGCCGGCCATCAATCGCCAGATCGCCGTCTTCAAGAAAGCCCGCTTCCAGCGGTTTCTGCTGGTCGTCGGCGCCCAGTCGGACCAGGTCTGCCGTACCGTGGCCAAGGACCATGCGGACGTGCTCTACGTCTACCAAGAGCCCCAGTTGGGCACCGGGCACGCGGCCCGGCTGGCGGCCGATGCCCTCCAGCGAATGGGCTGCCAGGGCAGTATCCTCGTCTCCACCGGCGACAAGCACATCGAGCCGGAGGCGATCGAGGCCCTGGTCGACGGCTTCGTCAAGCAGCGGGCCGACATGGCCCTGCTGACCATCCCCAAGACGAAGGCCACGGAGGCCTCGGTGGGACGCGTCTTCGTCGATGGGGGCGGCCAGGCGCTGGATATCATCGAGCGGCTCGACCGGGCACGCCTGGCCGTGGCCGACCGGCTTCGCGAAAAACTGGAAAAGACCGAAAAGGTCCTCGCCCGGGACGTCGCCGCCGTTCTGGACCAGTACCTCCCCGATGCCCGCGAGCAGCGGCGGGTCGTCAAGGAGCTGGCCGCGCTGGCCACCGGCGATGGCCCCGTCGGGCGGGCCGCCTTGGAGCGGGTTCTCGCCCTGGGCAAGTACAACATCGAGATCGGCGGCCGGCGATATTCCGCCCGCCAAATCGAGCGAATCTGCAAGGGAGTCAACCCCAGCCTTTACCTTTTCCAAGCCCACGTCTTTTATCGCGGCGTGGCGATGCTGGACAACGTCAACGCCCAGGGAGAATACTACCTCACCGACGTGGTCCGCCGGCTGAGTGCCCGTACCGACCCCTCCGGCAAACGCAAGTATCGCGTGCGTGCGGTCGCCGTCGACAACCCGGATTGTATCCAGGGTTTCAACTCGCCGGACGAACTGCTGGCGATCCAGGATTACGTCCGCCGGGGGAAACTCCGGCGCAAGCCGGCCCCCGCGAGCGCGCGGCCGCAGTTGAAATCGAGCCAATACGCCACGCCACGCCGGTGGATCGAAAAGCTCCAGCGGCGGGGGCCGGGCGTCCACCGCTGGCTGGCCGGCGTTTATGGCCGGCACGAGCAGTTGCACCGGCAAAAATGCCTCGACCTCGTCAAGCTCCTGCACTGCTACGGGAAGCGTTTCGGCTACGAGGAGAAAGTCTGCCTGGTGCGTGCGCCGGGGCGGATCAACCTGATGGGACGGCACGTGGACCACCGTGGTGGAATGACGAATTTCCTCGCCATTGCCCAGGAGACGATCGCCGCCGTGGGGCTCCGCGACGACAACGAAGTCCTGGCCGTCAACGTCGAACCGCGCAAGTTCAAGCCGGTGCGTTTCAACATCTCCGAGTTGATCGGCCGCTTCACCTGGAGCGACTGGGTCGATTTCGTCAACAGCGATTGGGTCCGCGACATGACCTACCGCACGGCCGGAGATTGGGGAAACTACATCAAGGCGGCCATGCTCCGGCTCCAGCACCGCTACCAGGACGTCAAGGTCCGGGGAATCAACATGGCCTTGAGCGGCGACGTGCCGATCGCCGCGGGACTCTCCAGTAGTTCGACCCTCGTGGTGGCCACGCTCCAGGCGGCCATCGCCCTGAACGGCTTCGATCTGACCAGTCGCCAGTTCATCGACCTCTGCGGCGAAGGCGAGTGGTTCGTGGGCTCCCGCGGCGGGGCCGGCGACCACGCGGCCATCGCCCTGGGACAGCGGGGCAAGATCGCCCACGTCGGCTACCTGCCGTTTCGCGTGGAGCGGGTGATCGACGCGCCCGGCGATTACCAGGTGATCGTCGCCAACAGCCACATCAAGGCCGCCAAAAGCGCCGGCGCCAAGGACCAGTTCAATGCCCGCGTGGCCGCCTACAACCTGGGGCTGGCGCTGCTCAAGCAACGCTGCCCCCAAACCGCCGACACCGTGGAATACCTCCGCGATGTCTACCCGGAAAAACTGGGCTGCGCCACCAGCGACATTTACCGGATGCTGTTGAAGGTGCCCCAGGTGATGACCCGAAAACAGTTCCGCACGTTCCTCTCCAGCGAGCACAAAAACTTGATCGAAGGCAATTTCGCCACCCACGCCGATCCGGGTGAGTATCATCCGCGGGGCGTGCTCTTGTACGGGATCGCCGAGATCGCCCGCAGCCGGCGGTGCGTCGAACTGCTCGACGCCGGCCGGGTCGAACGGTTCGGCCGCCTGATGTGCGTCAGCCACGACGGGGACCGGGTCAGCCGGGCGGCCCACGACGGCGGTGGCCGGCGGCCCACGGAGGATCCCTGTAGCGACCAGTGCGTGCACCGCCTGATCGACGATCTGGCCAGCGAGGACCCGGAACGGGTGGGCCGGGCCCAACTCGAGATGCAGTCCGGATTCTACGCTTGCAGCACCCCGGAAATCGACCAGATGGTCGACGTCACGACGGCCCTGCCCGGAGTGGCCGGGGCGCAGATTGCCGGCGCCGGACTGGGCGGCTGCGTGATGATCCTGGTCCGCAAGGAAAACGCCGAAGCGGTCCCCCGTGCCCTCTTGAAGCACTACTATCGCCCGGCGGGGCTGAAGCCGCTGGTTATCCCCTGTATCGGGGTGGAAGGCGCGGGGCTGGTCGACTTCTCCTGAGTCGGCTCCGCCCGGGGAACACTCTGTAGGCCGGATCGCGACCCGGCCTACCGACCGCGAATCAGGTCGCCTTTTTTCGCCGGGGCAAGGCCGCCCCGCGGGCAAGGCCCATCGCCTGCACCGCCCGGGTGGTGTCGCCGGCCTGGCGGTAGCACAAGCTCAAGGCCAGCAGGGCCGAGCGGTTGTGTGGAGCCGGCAGCTTCAAGGCGGCGGCCGTCAGCGAGGAGGCCGCGTCCTTGAACCGGTGCTGCGCCCGCAGTGCCTCGCCCCGCAGCAGGTCGACCTCGGCCTCGAACGGGCCCAATTCTCCCAGATCTTCCAGCCGGCGAGACGCATGTTCATACATCCCCAATTCCATGTAGCCGGTGGCCTCACGGAGCCGGTGAGCGACGCGGGCGAGTTGTCCCCTGGTGAGCATCATCGCAACCCCCTTTCCCGGGCACAGCCGGAAAAGCTTGCCCCGAGAGTTTTCCTGTTCCACCCAAATTCGGGTGCAAATGATGCGCCGGAACTCCGCCCGCAGCCGAAGTAACGCCGTAAGTCCTTGGTGTTTACGGTGTTATCGCGACACGCCGAAAACAATACCGGCAGCCTGCGCTTCCGTTTTTGGCAGCCGGTGGGGTCATTTTCGGCAGCCGGCCCGGGGACGACCCCTCGAACGAGGGCCATGCGGGCACGTGCGCAAGCCCCAGGAAGTAACATACCCCTGCTGGGGAGACCCGCAGTCGGTGGTTTCGGCGAGGTCAGGAGACCTGCGCCGAGCACTGGGTACGGAGACCTGCGCCGAGCGCTGGGTACTCTGGCTCCTGGGAGTTGCCTTACGCCGGTTCAGAAGCCCAGGCCGGGACCCACCAGCACCCCGGTGCCCAGCGCGCCGT
>CAYZWG010000081.1:0-4484 GCA_964481605.1 uncultured Planctomycetaceae bacterium | reverse complement strand
CCGGTTCAGAAGCCCAGGCCGGGACCCACCAGCACCCCGGTGCCCAGCGCGCCGTCGGTCACCTGGAACATGCTGGGAAAGCGGTCGGCCCAGCCCGCGTTGGCGGCGGGGCAATACTGCCGGGCATTGCCCTCGATGGCCGCGATGGTGGGGATTCGGGCGGAGAGGGAAGCGGAGTGGAGGAAGGAGGCCCCGGGGCAGGTGAGGTCCTGCACGCAGAGAAACATTCCGTATTTTTGGGCGGCCGCGCCCATCAGCAGGGCTTCCGTATGGCCCTTGCAGGCCTTCAACGCCACGCCCGAGTAGCCCAGCTCGCGGCTTGTCAGCAGGCTCTCGAAATCGATCAGCGACTCGTCGATCACCACGGGCTTGATCTTGGCCGCCCGGTGCATCCGGTTCTCGGGGTTGGCCTTCAGGTCGCGGTGGGTTGGCTGCTCGATGTATTGCAGCCGCTGGAAGGCCTGCGGCGAGCGCTGGCCCACCTTGGCGAGAAACTCCAGCACATAGTCCACGTTGGCACATTTCTCGTTGAAGTCGGCCGAATAGCACCACCACCGGCAGCCCCGGGCGGCCTGGGCCTGGGCGGCCACGTGCTCGACCGAGACCACGCGGTCCACGTCCCAGGAGAGATTGTCGCCGTTGAGCTTGATCTTCAAGTGGGTCAACCCGTCGGCCGCGATCCACTCCGGCAGCGTCTCCGGCAGCCCGTCTCCAATCCGCTCGCCGATCTCGGCGTCGGTGAGCGGATCGAGCGCGCCCACCAGGTGGTACAGCGGCATGGTCGCTTTCGGCTGGCGCAAGGTGTAGCGGTCGAGGTACTCCCCGGCGAATTCGTCGTTGAGATAGGCGGCCAGGTCGCGGTTGGCAAACTCTTCCGAGAGCAGGTTATAGGAGTTTTCCCCCAGGGCCTTTCCGTAGGCGTCGTGGATCGCCGCCTCCAGCGGGCTGGCCGAGACAAGCTGGGCCAAACGGGGCATCGGCTCCATTCCCGCGGCAGCCGTGATTGCGGCCGCCGTCGAGCCGTAGGCCCCGGCCAACTCATGCGTGATCTCCAGCGGATGCCCCCGCCCCGCATAATCGTCGGCGTCGCGGGCCAGACGCCGGCCCAACTCGGTCATCGCCGCCAGCGTCTCTTCGGCCGTGGCCGTTTGGGAAGGCCAACCCCAGGTGTTTCCCATGGGCATCGAGCCGAAGCCTCGTCCCCGCCGGCCGTGGCGGGTTTCCACTTCGGCGCTGACGTGGAGCAACACGGCGTTGCTGACCACGCGGCCGCCAAACTTGATGGGCGTGCGATATCGAAATTGCTCGCTCTGGGAGGAAACCTCCAGGAGGCGAATATCGGTGGGCTTCGACACGGTTGGCTCCTCGGCACTTCGTCACCCCGATTGGACAACGCCACTCAGGGCTGCTCCCCGCTGGCCCTGTGGGGAGTGGGAGACGGGTTTGAGAACTACCACGCCCATCCGCGCGCCCCACCCAGGCGAAATCAGGGGGAACCGTTGGGGGTGGCAGCGGCCGGTAGTTTCCAAACCCGCCGTCCACCGGGGCAAGCCCGGTGGGGATTCTCCTTGGCCGCTGACCCTCCCCAACATCCGCGACGGTCAGTGGATTCTCACCTCAGACAAGTTGTTTTCGCACGGCCCAGACGGCTGCCTGGGTGCGGTCGGAGACGCCAATCTTGCGGAGAATGTGCTGGACGTGTTCCTTCACCGTTTCGTAGCTGATGTGCAGTGCCTGGGCGATCTCCTTGTTGGTCAGCCCGTAGGCAAGCTGCCTCAGCACTTCGCTTTCCCGCTGGGTGAGGGGAACCTCGATGTCGGCGGCCAGCCGCGGCGTGGCCAGGGCGCCGGTGACCCGCCGCAGTTCGTCGCGAGTCCAGGCGCTTTCGCCGCTGGCGGAAATGCGGATCGCCTTGAGCAGATCGTCTCGCGAGCAGCCTTTCAGCAGGTAGCCGGCGGCACCCAGGGCCACCGCTCTCGCGATGTAGGTCGGATTGTCGAAGGTGGAGAGCATCAAAATCGGCATCTCCGGCTTTTCCAGCTTGATCCGTCCCAGCGCCGTGAGGCCGTCGCCCTGCGGCATACGGATGTCGAGAAGGACCACGTCGGGATCGTTTTCCATGGCGAACTTGACCGCGGCTTCGCCGGTTCCAACCTCGCCGATGATCTCGATTTCCGTGCCTTCGATAAGGGTCTTCAGCCCACTGCGGACCACTTCGTGGTCGTCGGCGATCAGAAGCTTAATACTACTCATTCGATACTCCGATCATTTGTGATGGCAAATTCCATGGGGATGTTCGCCAGAGGCAGTTCAACACAAACGCGGGTGCCTTGCCCGGGCTCGCTGTCGATTTCGGCCCAGCCGTGCAGCAACCGGGCCCTCTCGCGGATTCCCTGCAACCCGAGACGATTTCCGTGAATCTCGCCGGGGCGAAATCCGACGCCCCAATCGCGAATCTCCACCCGCAGGCGGTCGTCGATCTGGAGCAGCCGGATCGTCGCCCGGGGCGACCGGCTGTGCCGCTGAACGTTGGTGATGGCCTCCTGGCAGATTCGGTAGATTGTTCCCTCCAGCAGCGGCTCCAACCGATCGAAGTGGACGTCGACCTCCAACTCGAACCAGGTGCCGTCGGCCGGCTGTTCATCGATCAGATACTCGATCGCCGCCACCACGCCCAAGTCGTCGAGAATGGGCGGACGCAACCCGCCGATCAAATGCCTGGCTTCGCCCAGCGCCTTGCGAATCAGCTCGGAAACGGTGAGAAACTGCTGCCGAACCGGTCCCTCGGGCAGGCGGCGGTCGTTGAGCAGGGTTTCCAGCCGCATCTGCGCGCCGGCAATGTCTTGCACCAGTCCGTCGTGAATCTCGTAGGCCGTCAAGCGGCGATCGCGTTCCTGGCTGGAAAGCATCGCCTGCATCCTTCGCTGCTCGGTGCGGAGTCGCTCTTCGGTCTGTTTATAGCGGCTGACGTCCAAAGCCACGCAAACCACGCCCAACACGCGGTTCCTGGCGGTCCTCAGCGGCGCGTGCCAACAGGCGAAGGGAATGCCCTCGATCTCCACGTTCTCCACCACCGACTGCCCCCGCAGGGCGCCGCGGACGGCATCGCAGATTCGGGGATAGTCGGCATAAAGATCGAACACGGAGCGTCCCACGACCTCGCCCGGCTCCAGGCCGATCGAGGCCAGGGTCTTTCCCTCGCAAAGGAGAAACTTCCCTCCCCGATCCACGGCCCAGATGATCACCGGGGCCGAGGCGACGACATCGCGAACCAATTGATCCGTTTCGTGGGGAGAACCGCCGAGGGCGAACGCCTCTCCGCCGGAGCGGGTCGCCGGACTGGCGGCCCCGACAGCCACCTTCTCGCGCAGCACGGCCAACTCGGCAGAAAGTTGCTCCCGCGATTTGAGGGAATCATCCACGGTACACACCAAGGCGGCGTCGAATGCGATGAAAAGCGGGATCGACTTTTCGCTACCGGGGGCCCCCCGGGAGGACCGTCTGCCGATCAACACCAAGTGGGGTGATCGGTGCGCGACGATCCCTGATGGGGGTGTTGATCGTTCCCCAGAACGTGCCCCTCTGGGTAACGGTCCGCCCACCCTACATTTCATCATACCAGAAATTCTGACGGGGGGTAGCCCTCCGGCAGGTTTTCGGGGATACGACCCCCTCTGTGGCGGGTTACACCCGTGGTTCACACGGCAAAAATGACCACAGAGAGGGGGTAGTTATGGTGTATTTGCTCCATGTCCTGATGATTTGCCCCCGGGCGGGGGACACTTGCAATGGTCCCCGGGTTGCCCTTGCGGGTGGGTGGGTGGATCACTACGATGCGCGGGATTCCGGCGAAACGAGCTTCCCTTTGGGCGACTGGACCGCTCGCCGCTGAGCGCCGCCGGATGCGGCAAAGAACATGGCCAATCCAGGTCGTCGTGGATGGTGGGTGGAACGGATGACCCCACAGGCAAGAACCCGACGTCCCCAGCGGGCGGCCTCCGACTTGGGGGTTCCGGACCGACCTGGCGATCACCATTCCGGCCGCGTGGTCCCGCCGGCGAGCGATTCGTCGGCGCCGGGTTGGGGGCGAGAAATTGCTCGCTGGTATTACGTTCTCCGCTACCACCGACCGTCGCAACTGGTCGGCCGGGCCATTCGTGTGGCTGGCCGCCGCTTGGCGGGAATCGTTGGGCCCACGCGACCGAGGGAGCCGGGTACGCTCCGGCTTCGCTCGCCGGCCGGCTTGGAGACGCTCGCCCGCTGGCGCCTCCAGCAGCGATCCGGGCCCCAGGCGGCGGAGGCTGCCGCCCGAGTGGCGGCCGGCCGATACCGGTTTCTCAACCAGGAGCACGCGCTGGGGGACCTTGCCGACGGGGACGCGAACGCTCTCGAGGGCCTTCCCCGCTTGTGGCGATTCCACCTCCACTATCAAGAATACTTGCTCGATCTGGCGGCACGGTGGACCCAGACCCGGGAGGCCGCCT
>CAYZWG010000080.1:14945-16109 GCA_964481605.1 uncultured Planctomycetaceae bacterium | reverse complement strand
GGCAAATCGGCGGGATCACTCCAGCGCCGCCAGGGCCTCCAGGATTCTCACCCGCACCGCGTCCGCCAGGGTGCGGTCCTTTGCCGCGTGCCAGGTGAGTTCCATGGCGCCTTTGCCGGCGAGGACTTCGCCGGCCGCACCGCGAAGCAGTTGCTCCGCCCGCCGCAGGGCCGCGTCACCCACGCCCCCGGCCTTGGCCCGGCGGACCGCCTCGCGGAGCATGACGAAATACTCGTAGTCCTCGACGCTTTCCCGGATGGCCTCCATGTGCTTGCCGGCGGTGACGCTCCGGTCGTCCAGAAACAGCGGCGTGTAAGGGCCCCGGCTGGTGAAATACTCGTTCCAGGAGGAGGCCCCGCTGTTGTCGCCAAAGGCCCAGAAGAACGACCCCGTGCCGCCGATGTCCCAGGCCTGCCATGCCTGAAGGCGATAGTAGGAATAAGGGTCCAACAGCTTGGCCGGGCCCGAGCAGGAGTAAAACTGAAGGGTTCGCCCTTGGCGTCCCTGCCCGCGATAGAACTGCTCGAAGGGCTCGCCCCGGGCAAGCCACATGGGCCGGTTGGGGCAGAGTACGTCGCACGCCTGGAACAACTCGGGCGGAGCCTTGGCCGGATCGCGATAGGTGGGGTCTTCCCAAATCACGACCTCCGGTTGGGCCGCCCGAATCGCCCTGGCCCACGCCAGGAACGGCTCGATCCGGGAGCCCTCGTGCGGCTCGTCGTGGATCAACAGCCCCAGCCGCTGGGGCTCGATCCCCTTGCCGTGGAGGTGTTCCACCCAGGCCGAAATCCACGTACCCACCCTGCGGGCAAACTCCTGGGAGCCAATCTCCGCCCCGCCAAACGTCGTCTTCAACGCGCCCGAATAGTGGGCCACGGAGAGGAAGACCATGTATTGGCGGGCCTGGGGCCAGTCGGTGATCCAGCGGTCGAACCGCTCCGTGTCGAGGTGAATCTTGCTCGCATCGTGGGCGTCGAACTCGAACTGCCGCATCACGCCCGAGGAGGCCCAGGGGGCGTTGACAAAATGCTCCTTCAGGTGCCGCAACAGCGGCCGGCGATTCTCCGGCGTGATCCCGTAGCTGTCGCCGTCGGTGTAGCTCCATCCGCCCAACAGCAAGGTGGTTTGCCGGGGGAACTTCAGCGGCCAAACCTTGAGCACGAG
>CAYZWG010000080.1:0-14845 GCA_964481605.1 uncultured Planctomycetaceae bacterium | reverse complement strand
CCAACAGCAAGGTGGTTTGCCGGGGGAACTTCAGCGGCCAAACCTTGAGCACGAGAGGAATCTCGACCGGGCCGGTCCCTTGCGTTTCCAGGCGAATCGCCCCGCCGTAGTCGCCGGCCGGCAAATCGCCGGTGTGGAAGCTCAGCCACACCTGCCGCACCAGGCCCGGCCTCACGTCCACCAACCAGCCGTTCGCGTCGCTTCGGGCCTCGGGCAGGGCCGCGGCGATCGGCTTCAACCGCGAGGTGTCGGTCCATTCGACCTGGTGGACCGTGAGGTACTCGGGGGCCGCGCCTCCGGGCAAACCCACCACGCGAATTCGCACCTCCATCGTCCGATCGGTTGCATTGGCCAGGTTGAAAGCGGCCGCCCGATATTCACCCCGCATCGTGTTGACCCGCAACGGCGCGTTCGACGGCGCCGGCAGGGCAAACGGATCGAGCGGGTCCCAGCGGCACGCCTTCCAGGCGGAAAGGGGCGGATTGCCCAGCGCCCGCCAGAGCTCGCCCTGGACGCCAAACAGCCGTGCGTGCTCGTCGCCCATCGGCAGCACGGCCCGAAACTCGCCCTCCGGCTGCGCCGCCGGCAACTCGACTTGGCGGGCAATCCCGTCCAACTGCTTCCGCAGTCGCTTTCTCTCGGCCTCGCTCGCTAGCGGCGCTTGGGCAATCGCCCGGTCCAACGATTCGACGTCGTCGGCCAGCCGCTGTCGCAGGCTGCGGCGTAGCCGGCCGTGCTCGAAAATCTCCTTGGCCCCAGCCACGATCTCCCCGGCCGGCTCCTTTTGGCGCAGCGCCGGGGGACCGCGAAACACCTCGACCTCGTCCACGAACAGGTAGGGCCCGCCGGGCAAGGGCACGATCACAAACTGCACGAACCGGCCGCGGCTGCGAATTTCCTTGGTCACCAGGCGGCGAATGGCGTAGCCGTCGGGCCAGCGGCCGTGGACCTTGTGGTCCAGTGCCACCAGGTCGCCGGCGTCGTGGTAGGTCTTTCCGTCGTCGCTGGTGAGTACCTGGACCGCCATCGGCCAGGTGACCCCCGCTGCGCCCGCCGCGGTGGTCAGCGCCACCCCGCCAATCGGCTCGATTCGGCCCAGGTCGACGGTCACCGTGGCATAGGCCGCGCCGCTCCAACCGACGGTGCCCGTCTGCGTCCAAAAGTAGTTCGTCGTCGATTGACCATCGGTCAGTTGGACCTTGTCGCCGGGATCCGTGCAATAGCTGTAGTTGGGCGGGGGAAAGAGCCGGTAGGCGGCGCCTAAGGCGAGGTTTTGCCCCACGGCCGGCCGTGCCGCCGGCTGGGCCATGGCCGGGGCCGCCAACAACACCGCCGCAAACCCCCAAACCACGGGTACCCAGGCGTGGCTGGGCCGCCGTCCGGCGGGTCGATCAATGGACCACGCTGCCATCTTGTTGCCTCCCGATGAAGTTCGGTTTCTGTTGCGGAAAGGGGATGTTCGTGCGCAGGCGGCAGAGCGAGGCCAGGCTGACGAAAGTGTAGCGATTCGTGGAGAATTGGTCTCTTCGGAGATTGCGATTTTTGTTTCGTGGGTGTCCCCGATAGCTCTGCTATCGGGGTGCCGCAGGCACAGGAGGTGAGGATTGCGGCGTGCCGAACTGCCGGGTTACGTCGGCGGGGTCGGCAGCCCCGCGCCGAACAGGTGCCTCTTGCGGCTGCGCCGCCCTGATAGGCGAGCTATCAGGTCCACCCTGCGATTCTCCCTGGTCACCGACCCTCCCCATTATCGGCCACCGGAGGAGGAAAGGGAATCCCCGGTTCCCGCGCGATCAGGAAATCCCTGCCGGTTCCACGCCGGCGCCGGCGGTTTCCACCGGCGTATCGGCCAATTCGTGATGCACCCGCATGGCGTCGTCGGCCGCGGCCAGAAAGGCGTCAAACACCTCGGGATCGAAATGCGTCGCCCGCATCTTCCACATCATCTCGAGCGACTCGTCGACGCCGAACGCTTCCTTGTAGGGCCGCTTGGTGGTGAGCGCGTCGAACACGTCGGCGACGGCGGTGATTCGTCCTTCCAGAGGAATCGCCTCGCCGGCCAGCCCATGGGGATACCCGCTACCGTCCCATTTTTCGTGATGCGTGTAGGCAATGGTGGCGGCCATTTGCAGGATGGGAGAGACGTTCCCGCGCTGCTCTGGTCCCTCCGCTGGCGGGCCCTGGTCATCTTTCTGCAGCGACCCGCTCAAACCCACCGAGCAAATCTCCTTTCCGTAAACACAGTGTCTTTGCATCAGCCGCCGCTCCGCTTCGTCAAGCTTGCCCGGCTTCAACAAGATATAGTCCGGGATGCCTACCTTTCCGATATCGTGCAAGGGAGCGGCACGGCGGATGCGGCCGGCAAACTCCTCACCCATTCCCAGTTGCCGGGCGATGATTTCCGCGTAGCGACCCACTCGGACCACGTGGCGGCCGGTTTCCGTGTCGCGATATTCACCCACCTTGGCCAGGCATTGGATCACTTCCTCGTAGGCATGGGTCAGCCCGGCGGAGCGGGCCGCGACCTCCAGCTCAAGTTGCCCGGCGTAATTCTTGATCTGGTCCTGTTGGGCCTTGGCCTGCAACACGTTGCGGAGCCTGGCCTCCAGTTCCACCGAATCGACCGGCTTGCCCAGAAACTCGTTGGCCCCCAGCCGGATCGCTTCCAGCCGGGTGGGGCGGTCGGTGGCGGCCGTGAGCACGATCACCGGCAGGTCGGCGTGTTCCGCCTGGCCACGCAACTGGGCGAGAATCTCCAACCCGCTCAGGTGCGGCATCATGATGTCCAGCAACACCACGTCGGGCCGGCTGGCACGAACCAGGTCCACCGCCCGGCGGGCGTCGGTGGTGGTGAAGAACTGCCTGTAGCCGGCCAACTCCAGGTACTTGCGGACCACTCTGATGTTGATCGGCTCGTCGTCGACAATGGCGATGCGCGGATTGGAAACGACTTCATCGTCCGTCCATCCGGCCGATGCTGGGTCGCCCGCGACGTGCGGTTCGCCCAAAATGGACCGAATCGAAGCCACCCGGCGGCGCGTGGCGTCGGCGCCGTATTCCCCCTCGAAATCGCAGCCCCTGTGGTTCATTTTACCTGCCCTTGTCGGTGAAGGAAGGCTCCGCCGGGGAAAAAGCCTCTGGGGCAAAACCCATTCTCGGCATCGCCGATTCGCGGTCCGCCTTCCCTTGCCTGTCTTGTTTTGGTGAGGATGTCCTGTCTTGGTTTTGGATGTCGTCCCAGAGGCCGATTGCCCAGGGGGTGAGCATCCCTTGAAAAAAGGTGGCTATCCGACCGAATTGGGGACCACGATCCGCCTTACCAGCGACTCGATCCCTTCCAGCAACACGCGAACCTCCTCGGCTTCCCCCGCCTTGCTCGATCGTTCCAATCGGCAGGCCGGCTCCGTGAACGCGTCGAACCCGGCCGTACCGCCGGACCCTTTCAGCCAGTGAGCGCCGCGGGCCAGCGCCTCGAAATCGCGGCTGGTCCAGGCCGCCTTCAATTCATCGAGCACCTCCTCCGCCCGCCGGGCAAATTCTTCGGCAATCTCCCGAAACTCCGGATCATCGCCCGGCAGGCTCGACACGATCGGCCCGTGGCCATAGCGTGCCGCTTCATCGGCCGACCGGCCCGCCGCCGGACCGTTCGGCGCGGCCGGGGAAGGTTCGGCCCTCGATGGGTCTCGACCGGCGCTTTGCCGGCCGGCCAAATGTTCGGCCACGACGGACAGCAACCGATCGATTTCCACCGGCTTGGTGAGGCAGGCCGAACAACCGGCGTCGAGACATCTTCGCGCGGCGTCAGCCATGGCATCCGCGGTCAAGGCGATGATCGGAACGTCCAGGCCGGCCCGGCGGAGTTCGCTGGTGGCCGAATACCCGTCCAGCACCGGCATTTGCATGTCCATCAAAATCAGGTCGAACGGTTCGGCCAACGCTCGCGCGACCCCCACCCGGCCGTTCTCGGCCTCGGCTACCCGGGCACCGGCGCGACCCAACACCAGGCGGGTCAACTTGCGGTTGGTGGCCCCGTCTTCGACCAGCAGAATCTTGGCCGGCGGGAGGGCCGGTATCTTCTCGTCCGTTCTGACCGGCACGTGGTTCGCCGACCGGGCCGGCCGCCGGGATGGTTTCTCCCGATCCCCGGCAAGCCCCGCGTCGATCACCGCGGTGAACGTGCTCCCCCGGCCGGGCTTGCTCCGCACGGAAAGGTTTCCTCCCAGCGCCCGGGCGATGCGGCGGCTGATGGCCAGCCCCAGCCCCGTACCGCCGAACTCACGAGTCACCGAGGCATCGGCCTGGGCGAACATGTCGAAGATCGTTTCCAGCTTCTCCGGAGCAATCCCCATGCCCGTGTCGACGACGTCGAACGCCATCCACTCTCGGCCCTCTTCTTCCACCAATCGGGCAACCACGGTGACGCTTCCCGAAGGCGTGAATTTGACCGCGTTTCCCACCAGGTTGACCAGCAATTGTTTCAGCCGAAACGGATCGGTGCGGATGGTCGAGGGGATTCCGTCGGGCCACCGGCCGAGAAGTTCCAGGCCCTTTTCCTCGGCACGCATCCGCAGCACGGAAAGAACCTCGGCAACGATCTCGGCGGGTGAGCACTCCTCCCGCTCGAAGGCCATTCGTCCGGCCTCGATCTTGGACAAATCGAGGATATCGTTAATCAGTTCGAGCAGGTGGCGGCCGCTCTGGTAAATGGTTTCAAGATAGTCGTGCCGTTCCTCTTTCCCAATCTCGCTCTCCCCTCTCAACAAGAATTCGGCGAAACCAAGGATCGCATTCAAGGGAGTGCGAATCTCATGGCTCATGTTGGCCAGAAATTCCGTCTTGGCGCGGTTGGCCGCTTCCGTGGCGGCGCAGATTTCCTCCATCGCCCGGCGCTCTTGTTCCTCGCGAATTCGTCGCTCCTCCTCCACCATGGCCTTGGCAATGGCCTCTGTGTGGGCCCCCGTGAGAGTCTCTTTCTCGGCTTGCAAATGGCGAATCCTCGTCCGCGAGACTCGCATCGCTGCCTCGCCCCGCACCGCTTCCAGCGCCAGTTGGCCGCCCGCGGTCAACGCTCGCCAAATGGCGTCCCCTTCCCACGGGTCCGCCGACCCCTCCTCCAGCAAACCCCCCAGGATTCCCCCGCCCGCCTCGCCTCCGATTCGCAATCCAAAATGGCAGCCGCCAGCCGCCTCCTGCCGCGGGCCGAACCGCTGGACGCAGGCGAGCCGCCGCGCCGCTAGGGCGGCCAACCGGGCCGACCGCTCCGGCTTCTGCCCGCTGGAAAAAGCCTCTGCGGCGATCACCTCCCCTTCACGGTCGGCCACGTAGAGCAGCGCCGGGGGAGCTTGCTCGAACAGTTGGGCCAGCACGGCGAGGGCACCGGTCGGGTCGCGGGGCACCTGCCTCGCTTGGAACAGATCGTCGATGCTCGCTCGGGCGTTGTTCATCCGCTTGCCCTAACACTGAAACAGGTAGCGGTTGTCCAGCAGTTCACGCTCCAGGTCCCCGGCCAGCACCACCACGTCTTCCTTGCTCAAGGCCAGGCCGGAAATCGCACCGAGCGATAGCTTGACCGGGTTGGCGTCCACCGAACAGAAGCCCTGCAGCGAACAGATCAGATTGGCCACCTCCACGCACCACACCGGTTTCTGGTGTTCACCACGGTACCTGGTCGAGTCGTGATGGTGGCGTGCCGTCACGATCAGCACCTGCGAAAGGTCCCATCTTTTGAGGACGGCCTCCGCCAACATCGTGTGGTCAAACCCCCAGCACTCGCGTTCCCTCTCCACCAGCGACGAGCTGCCGTCCAGCGAGCGGATCACTCCGGCAAAATCGTCGTGCAGGTGCTGGTCCTCCAGGATGATGCCCACGTCGTGCAGCAGCCCGGCCAAAAAGACATCCTCGAAGTTGGGCACGGAAAACCGCATTGCAATCATGCGGGCGCAGACACCCACGGCGACCAGGTGGCGCCAGAGCGCGATGCGATTGTACCTGCCGATGGTTCCGCCTTGGGCAAACAGGCCGCTCACGCCGGCAGTCAGGGCCAGGTTGCGAATTTGCGACGTGCCCAGGCAGGCGATCGCCTGCTGCAGGTTGGTGATCTCCGTACGGGCTGCGTATGCCGACAAGTTGACGCACCGCAGCACCCGCGCGCTCAAGGCCGTGTCGCCCCCGAGCACTTTCCCCAGATCGCGCGCTGCCGACTTCGGATCGCCGGCAATCTCCATCACCCGGGGCACAACCCGCGGCAGCGTGGAGACCTCGGAAATCCATTCAACCACTTCATCCAGCGATTGCTGCGGCGAAGCCACCGTTGCGTAGGTTTGGGTCATCTGCTTCCGCTATCCTCGAGTACAAGATGGAGACGGACGGTTTTGCCTTCTTGACGCTTGCACGGCCGATCCGCCCAGGACTTCCCACAAGAGTCCGGGTTTCCCCACGACGGCCTCGAACCGTCGCGCATTGGCCATGCAACCATCAATCACGGCACGAATCGTCTCTCCGTCGCCGGTTCCCGCTACCGCCGCTCTCGCCGGCGAGCTGTCTTCCCGGTGGAAATCCTTCTGCCCACGTCCCACCAGGCAGGCAGGCCAGTCACTTTGGGTGGAAGACCCTCTCGCTACAAACGTAGGTCCACAATGGCGACCGATCAAATTCCTCCCCGGCGGTTTTCCGCGGCAATCCTACAACCGTCACAACCCCACGCGGGTGGCCCCGATAGCTTTGCTATCGGGGTGCCGTCAGGCACAAGAGGTGGCGTGCCCACGGGTGGCCCAGGTTCTTGAACCTGCACCCGGCGGCAGCCGGCAAGAGGTTAGGAGAGCGGGTGGCAACGCCCAGGCTGCGGTTCGGCGCGGGTCTCCCGACCCCGCCTTCAATCGGTGGAGTGATTCGCGCTGACCTCTTGTGGCAGAGCCACACCGGTTCAAGAACCGGTGCTACCCACGGCGGAGTGGGGAGACCCGCGCCGAACAGGTGCCTCTTGCGGCTGCGCCGCCCCGATAGGCGAGCTATCGGGGCCACCCGCGAGCTATCGGGGCCACCCGCGGGGCAAGCCCGGTGGGGATTCCCGGCCTCAGCCCGCCCCCGAAGCCTAGGGCGACCGGCCGGTCTCCTGCTCGACCGCGTGGCAGCGGACCCGGTGGCCCTGGAGATTCAGCCAGCGAGGCGCTTCGTGGCGGCAGATTTCCATGGCCACCGGGCAGCGGGGATGAAAACGGCAGCCGCTGGGTGGATTGATCGGGCTGGGCACGTCGCCCGGAAGCACGATCCGTTTCCGCCGCTTGCGGGGATCGGTGGTGGGGATCGCCGACAACAACGCCTGGGTGTAGGGATGCAAGGGGTTGGAATACAGCCCTTCGCTGGTGGCCGTCTCCACGAGCTTGCCCAAGTACATCACCGCCACCCGGTCCGCGATGTATTGGACCACCGACAAATCGTGCGAAATGAACAGGTAAGTCAGGTCGAAGGCCTCGCGCAGCTCGACCAGCAGGTTGATGATCTGCGACTGAATGGAGACGTCCAAGGCGGAGATGGGCTCGTCCAGCACAAGGAAACGGGGCCGCAGCACCAGCGCCCGGGCAATGCTCACCCGCTGCCGCTGGCCGCCGGAGAATTCATGCGGATAGTGGTGCAGGCAGTCGGTGGTAAGCCCCACCCGCAGGAGCGTCTCCTCCACCCGGGCAAGCCGCTGTTGCCGGTTGCCCAGCCCGTGAACGATCAGGCCTTCCTCGATGATCGAGCGGATCGTCATGCGGGGATTGAGGGACCCGAAGGGGTCTTGAAACACGATCTGCATGTCGCGGCGGAGCAGTTTTTGCTGGTGGCCGTGAGCCAGTGCCAGGTCGCGGCCGTCGAACAGCACCTGTCCGCCGGTCGGTTGCAGCAGCCGCAGCAGGGTGCGGCCGGCGGTCGTCTTGCCGCAGCCCGACTCGCCCACTAGCCCCAGCGTTTCCCCCTTGCGAATCGAAAAGCTGACGCCGTCCACCGCCTGGACCTGTCCCACCGTGCGCGAGAACACCCCGCGGTGGATGGGAAAGTGTTTTTTCAGGCGGCGAACCTTCAAGAGCACGTCATTCATACTTCAACTCGCCCGCGAAATGGCAACGCACAAGGTGCCCCGGAGCCATTTGCCTCAACTCCGGCTCGCAATCCTCGCACTGCTTCTGGCGATAGGGACAACGGGGATGGAACTTGCAGCCGGGGGGAAATTGCAGCGGGCTGGGAACCGTGCCGGGAATCGTCAGCAGCGGCTGGCGCCTCGACTTGCCCGGCTGGGGCCGCGAGCGGAACAGCCCGTGGGTGTAGGGGTGCAACGGTTTTGCGAACAACAGCTCCACGGGGGCTTCCTCGACGACCTTGGAGGCGTACATCACGGCCACGTGGTCGGCCACCTCGGCGATGATTCCCAAATCATGGGTAATCATCAGGATCGACGTTCCCGCGTCGGCCCGCAGCCCATCGAGCAGCTCGAGAATCTGGGCCTGGATCGTCACGTCCAGCGCCGTGGTCGGCTCGTCGGCGATCAGCAGCCGGGGGTTGCAGGCCAGGGCCATGGCGATCATCACCCGCTGCCGCATCCCCCCGGAAAACTGGTGGGGATACTCGCGGACGCGGCGCCCGGGCGCGGAAATCTTCACCTTGCGGAGCATCTCGACGGCCCGGTCCCTGGCCTCGGCCCTGCTCACCTTGTGGTGGATGCGGATCGCCTCCATGATCTGCGCACCGATGGTGAACACGGGGTTGAGCGAGGTCATCGGCTCCTGGAAGATCATCGAGATGCTGCTGCCTCGCATCTTTCGCATCTCGGCCTCCGGCAGCGCGGTCAGTTCGGTGGCGCGGTCCCCGTCGTGGAGGGTGATCCTGCCCTGGACGATTCTTCCCGGCGGCGAGATAAGGCGAATCAGCGACAGCGCGGTGACCGACTTGCCGCAGCCGCTTTCGCCCACCAGGCCCAGGGTCTTGCCGCGGGGAATCGCCAGGGAAACCCCGTCGACGGCCTTCACCACGCCCTCTTCGGTGAAGAAGTGCGTCTTCAGATTCTCGATTTCAATCAGCGGTTGGTCCATATTCCTTGCCCGCCGCGCGGTCACTTGCCGGCCTCGCGGAGTCGGGGGTCCGTGGCCTCTTGGATGCCTTCGCCCACCAGGTTGTAGGCCAGCACGGTGAGAAAGATGGCCGCCCCGGGAAAGAGAATCAGCCACCACATTTGCAGGTTCGAGCGTCCGGCGTTGAGCACCGTGCCCCAACTGGGCGTGGGCGGCGGGGCCCCGAACCCCAGAAAGCTGAGCGCGCTCTCGGTGAGAATCGCCGAGGCGATCCCGAAGGTCACCGGCACCAGCACGGGCGCCAGGGCGTTGGGCAGAATGTGCCGGAAGACGATCCGTACCCAGCCGGTTCCCAGGGCTCGCGCCGCGGTGACGAACTCGGTCTCCTTGAGCTTCAAGAACTCCGCCCGGGTCAGCCGCGCGATCCCGGTCCAGCCGGTGATCCCCAGCACGGCCATTAGGTGCCAGATGGTGGGTTTCTCCACGATGGCGATCAGGGCGAGGATCAGCACCAGCGCCGGAATGCACATCACCAGCTCGATCAGCCGGCTGATGAGGATGTCGACCCACCCGCCCAGGTAGCCGGCGATCGCCCCCAGGGTGATGCCGATCAGCGCCGCGATTCCCGTGGAGACGAAACCCACCAAGAGTGCGATCCGCGAGCCGTGGACCATCTTGGCGAAGACGTCCTGGCCGCCCTGGTCGGTTCCCATCAGGTTGTAGCGGTTGGGGCTGCCGTCGGCGCCGGTGGGGTTGCCCGGCTGGCCTTCCCATTCGCCCTCGCCCACCCTGCGATACGGATCCTGGAAGACCAGCGGCCAGACGGCCCAACTGTGGGGGTCTTTCCGCTTCAGGTTTTGGGGATAGCGCTTGCGGAACTTATCGCGATAGAAGACGGGGTTTTCCCAGCGGGGATTGAAGTAGGCCATGGCGGGGAAGTAGAGCCGGCCCTTGTACTTGCAGACGATCGGCTTGGTGCCGGCGATGGCCGGCGAGAACAACGCCACCAGCGCCAAGAGTCCCACGAAAACCAATGCCCCCATGGCCAGCTTGCGCCGCCGAAAGCGCAGCCAGGTCTCGGCCCAAAAGCCGTGGGCAACGGCCGGCACCGCCTCGGCGGCCGGCGAAACGTCATGCTGAGAAACCGAATCCATCGCGACTTTCCGCAGCAGAAACTCTTTACGAATACGTCACCCGCGGATCGACCACCGCGTAGAGCACGTCGGCCAGCAGTTGACCCGCCAGCGTCAACACGGAAAACATCAGCGTCAGTCCCATAATCACCGGATAATCGCGGCGGGTGATCGACTCGAAGAAAAGCTGGCCCATCCCCGGCCAACTGAAAATCATCTCCAGGATCACCGACCCGCTCAACAGCGCCGGCAGGGTCAACCCCACCAGCGTGACAAAAGGAATCAGGGTATTGCGAAAGGCATGGTGTATGAGCACCCGCAGCGGCCCCACCCCCTTGGCCCGGGCGGTGCGAATGTAGTCTTGCCGAATCACCTCCTGCATGTTGCTCTGCACGAAGCGGCTGTAGTAGGCCAGGCTCCCGTAGGTCATGCAGAGCACGGGCAGGATCATGTGCTTGAGCACGTCCAGCAGTCTTCCCAGCGAGGAGAGTTGGGCGTAGTTGTCGCTATACATTCCCTTCAGCGGAAGCGCCAGCGGTGTGCCGTCCAGCTTGTTGTAAAACAGCACCAACAGCAGCAAGGCGGCCACGAACGACGGCAGCGCATAGAGCATGTAGAGCAAGGTGCTGAGAATCCGCTCGTCCGGCTTGCCACCCCGGGCGGTGGCATACAGCCCCAGCGGAACCGAGAGCAGGTAGACCAAGATCAGCGACGTGCCGGAGATCAGCAGGGTGGGGCCGATGCGAATTCCGATCACGTTCAACACGGGCTGCTTTTCGTAAAAGGACCGGCCCATGTCCAACCGTGCCAGGTTCCGCATCCACAGCCCGTAGGCGATCGGCCACGGCTTGTCCAGCCCGTAGGCCTTCTTCATCCGGTCGAGATCTTCCTGGCGGATTTCGCGGCTGGGATCGGCAGCCCCCTGCATGAACGTCAGCGGTGTGCCCGGCATGTTGCGGATCAGCCCGTAGACCACGAAGGTGATCAACACGAGCGTCAACAGGCCCAACAGCAGGCGGCGGACGAGGTAGTTGGCCATGCGGAATTGCTATGGGAAAGCGGGGTTCTCTGGGGGGGAGCGCGTGGTCGGCCGGTGGGTAGGTTCACCCGGCGGGTGCACGGGGATCGGGCAGATGAGGCGCTAGGGCACCGCCGGCTTCCAGATCGCGCTGAAGCCGGGGCCGTAGTTGTAGGGCCCCCGCGGACTGAAATTGTAGCCCCGCAGTTCCTTGCTGAAACCATAAAAGGCGTTGCGGTAGTAAAGCCAGGTGTAGGGCTGATCCTGCCAGAGGATTTCGTGGATTCGCCGGTAGGCCTCGGCCCGCTTGGCGGGATCGAACTCCTTGCGGCCCTGCTCGAAGAGCTTGTCCACCTCGGGGTTGGAATATTGCACGTAGTTGCGGCCCTTGCCCGTGCCCCAGATGTTCTCCGAAGTGTCCGGATCGGCCCCCGTGCCCCAGCCGCCGAACGTCGCCTGGAACTTGTGATTCAGATTGTTCTCCTGCAATACCGTGAATTCCAGCGGCTTCACGTTGCAGAGGACCCCGATCTGGTCGAGGTTCGATTTGAGCAGATTGCAGATGGCAATCGAGACGGGCCGGGTCGAGGTGAGGATGCTGAACTCGAATTTCACCAGGTGCCCCTGGATCGTCTTGTCGCGAATGCCGTCGCCGTCGTGGTCGGTCCAGCCCGCCTCGTCGAGCAGTTTTTCCGCCTCGTCGAGGTCTTGCCGGTAGGGCTTGGGGGCCGGCCGCGGCGACCACCGCGAGGCAGGATGAAACGTGCCGCTGCACGGCTGGTAGAGGCCGTAAAGCAAATGGTTCAGCAGTTCGTCGTAGTCGAAGGCATAGGACATCGCCCGGCGGACCCGAACGTCGGAGAAGAAAACCGTCTTGCAGTTCCAGCCGAACCAGAACGTGGTCCACTCCACACCGTAGGCCTTCGTATTGCGCTTGTAGAAATCCTCGTCGCCGGTCTGCGTCTTCCATTGCTCCGCGCTGAGTTGCGATTCCTCGATGTCGCCCCCCTTCAGTGCCAACAGCGACACGCTGGGGTCCTTGATGATGGAAAAGCGAATCTCCTTGAAATACGGCTTGTCGCGCACCTGCTTGCCGTCCTGGAGGAACCAGCTCTGACGCCGCTTGAGCACGATTTCCTGATCGCGCACCCGCTTGGTGATCTCGTAGGGCCCACCCGTCACCGGCTGGTTCTCGTACTTCACGTGGTACTTGCTGTCTTGCAGGGTGGGGTCTTCCCCAATCGACTTCTCGTAAATGTGTTTCGGAATCACCGGGAAATTCAGGTTCCAGACGTTCGTGGCCAGCGCCTGCTTGTGAAAAAACACCAGTGTGTGATCGTCGTAGGCCTCGACCCAGCGAATCTCGTCGGTGCCGCTGCGGACGGCCGGCACGGGCACGGCGCTGGACATGATCACCCGGAACGAGAAGGCCACGTCGTGGGCGGTGATCGGCTCGCCGTCCGACCAGGTGAGGTCGTCGCGCAACACCACCTTGTCCATCAGCCGGTCCTTGCTCGTCTGCCAGGAAACAACCGTCTCCTTGGAGGCAAAGGGAGTAAAGTTCCAGTCGAAGCCGAACAGCCCAAAGCCGGTCAGTCCGCCCACGTCAAACTCGGTCACCGAACTGACCATGATCGGGTTGGTGCTTTTCAGGTCGGCGGGCTCCCAGCGGGTGATCGTCGCGTCCCAATTCACGTCGCCGTCGGTCCGGGGCAGGCGACCCAATGCCGCGCAAATCTTCTCGTTGGCTTCCGGCGAGGTGTTCCTCAGCGCCAGGGCCGCCTCAACCCCCAGCGGCGGAGCCCCTTCTTCCTCCTGCCGCTTCCGCAACAGTTCCATCGAGTCGAGCACCGGCCGGGCGGTCCAGTCGGCCGTGGCGTCCAACTCCGCCAATTCCGGCGGGTCGAACGGCTCCAGCAGGTCGCCCAGCACGAACGCCTTGGCCGATTCGCCCTGGCCGCCGCCGGAACCATCGCCGGTCGACGTGCCCGGAGGGGCCGGACAGCCGGCCATCGCCACCGCGGCTAACGCAATCCAAGGCAGAATGACTCGGTGGTGTGAAAGCATGGCGACTCCGATAGCTCGCTTGGACGTTTCCTTCAGGCAACATCGATGTCGATTGCCTGACTTGCGCAACCGCATACTATACAACGAGTTCCGGCACGTCAACGCCGGTCCGCGGGGAGCCGGTGAAGCGGCGACCAATGCGGGGAAGGCGAGGGTGGCCCCGATAGCTCTGCTATCGGGGTGCCGTTAGGCACAAGAGGCGAGGATTGCGGCGTGCCGGACAGCCGCCCGCGTGGGGAGCGGGGTCAAAAGACCCGCGCCCAACGCTCGGCGCGGGTCTCCTGACCCCGTCGAAAACGCCCAGCGCCGCCAGACCGCCTCTTACCGGACACAACGGAACCCCACATCTTGATAGCATACGTCCGGCGGACGCTTCGAGCGGACCCAAACCCGATAGGCCCCCCCGTTGTTCTCCGCCGACAGCCACGAGCCACCCCGCAGCACCCGAAACGTCCCCTCGCCGGGACCGCTCGGGTCGACGGCCGGCCCCAACCGGTAGGCCTCCTCGCCATACCAGTCGGCACACCATTGCCAGACGTTGCCCGACATGTCGTAAAGCCCGAACCGGTTGGGCGGAAACGAGCCCACCGGGGCCACGCCGGAATATCCGTCGGCCGCCAGGTCCTCGCGGGGAAACCAGCCCTGCCAATAATTGGCCTGGTAGCGCTGCTCGACCAACTCGGATCGGCCCCAGGGGTAGTCGGCGTCGCGGAGTCCCGCCCTGGCGGCATACTCCCACTGGGCCTCGGTGGGCAGCCGCTTGCCGGCCCACGACGCATAGGCGGCGGCGTCGTGCCAAGAGACGTGCACCACGGGCTTGTCGTCCTCGTCGCCGGCCAGCGGACCCGCCGGACCCACCGGGTGCCGCCAGTCGGCCTCCTCCAGGCGAACCCACTGCCCCGACGGCCGGTCGAACACCCGGGACCAGCCCTGACGCTCGGCCGTGGTGACGTAGCCGGTGGCCTCCACGAACCGGGCGAACCGGCGATTGGTCACCGTGTGAACATCCATCCAGAAGGGACGGAGGGTCACGTCGTGGGCCGGCCGCTGGTCCGGGTAGGACGAGAGGTCGTTGCCCATCCGAAATGTCCCGCCCGGCAGGTAGACCATACCGTCGACGGGCTGGGGCGGCGCCGGGGGCGCGGGGTCTGCCGGTGGGCGGCGCTGGCAGCCGAGGGCCAGTGCCAGGCAGGCCGTGGTGGCCAGCACCAGCACGTCCGCCGCCTGCCCCCGCGAGGGAAAAACATGGGCCGCTTTCAAGGGCAATCCTCCGTGAGGCCGTGGTGGCGACCACCCTGTGCGCGGGTGGCCGCGAGGCCGCTCGGTCCCAAGCTCCAGCTTGGGACCGCACACCGAAGCCACGTTGTGCGCGGGTCTCCCGACCCCGCACTGAATTCGACGCACGTTGTGCGCGGGTCTCCCGACCCCGCACTGAACGCGACCGATCGTCTTCCACGTCAACCGTTTACGCAAATTCAGGGAGACCTTCGGTCAGGCCATCGGCGGGGTCGGGAGACCCTCGCCGAACACTGGCCATCGGCGGGGTCGGGAGACCCTCGCCGAACACTTCACGGGAGACCCTCGCC
>CAYZWG010000079.1:13145-16360 GCA_964481605.1 uncultured Planctomycetaceae bacterium | reverse complement strand
CCCTCTCCCGGAGGGAGAGGGGACCTCGTGTCGCCATTCTGCAAAAGTCCAGTTAGAACCAACCGATAATCAACTTGCCGATTTGCCGGCCCTACGGCTCGACGTTTTCGGCGGGGTCGGGAGACCCGCGCCGAACGCTGGTTTCTGTCGCGCAACACCCGAAACCCGAGTGCATGGTGAACCTTGGCCCAACCAGAAAGACCACCGCCGGCGATGAACTCGACGCTGATGGAAATCTACGACCGCCTGTTTTCGGCCTACGGCCCCCAAGACTGGTGGCCGGGAGAAACCCCCTTTGAAATCATGGTGGGGGCGATCCTGGTCCAAAACACCGCCTGGAAGAACGTGGAAAAGGCGATCCGAAATCTGGCCGATCGCGACCTGCTCGAGCCCCACACACTGGCCGAAGTTCCCCCCGAGGAACTCCAGGAGTTGATCCGCCCCGCCGGCTACTATCGGCTCAAGTCGCGGCGGCTGGGCAACCTGCTCCGGTTCGTCGTCCGGCGTTACGACGGTTCCCTGGAGGACATGTTCGCCACCTCGCCCGGCACCCTGCGGGAAGAACTGCTGGGGATCAGCGGGATCGGCCCCGAAACGGCCGATTCCATCCTCCTCTACGCCGGCGGGATGCCGTCGTTCGTGGTCGACACCTACACCCATCGGGTGCTCGCACGGCACGGCTGGATCGGCTTCGATGCCGGCTATTACGAAATCCAGGACCATTTCCAAAGCCGCTTGCCCGACGACGTAACGCTTTACAACGAGTTTCACGCCCTGCTGGTACGGGTGGGCCACCTGCACTGCCGCCGCAGGCCGCGGTGCGAGGGCTGCCCATTGGAAGAAATGCTGCCCCAGGGCGGCCCCCACCAGCCGGAAACCTGATGCCGCTGGCGGCTTGACCGCCCGGCCGCTTGAATCCATTCCGCCGAGGGAGACCCCATGTCGTTGTTCGATGCCGGCGAGGAAGCCCACCGGCTGGCCGCCCGGCCGCTGGCCGCGAGAATGCGGCCCCAGTCGTTGGCCGAGTTCGTCGGGCAGGAACATTTCCTTGGCGAGGGGAAGCTCCTGCGGCGGCTGCTGGAAGCCGACCGGCTGGGCTCGGTGGTCTTTTACGGACCCCCCGGCACGGGCAAGACCACCCTCGCCCGGCTGCTGGCCACCGAGACCGCCAGCACCTTTCGCCAACTCAGCGCCGTCGCCAGCGGCGTGAAGGAACTCCGCCAGTTGCTCAACGAGGCCGACGACCGGCTGGCCGCTTCCGGTCGCCGGACGCTGCTGTTCATCGACGAAATCCACCGCTTCAACAAGGCCCAGCAGGACGTCCTCCTGCCCGAGGTGGAAAACGGCGTCGTGGTGCTGGTGGGAGCCACCACGGAGAATCCCTTCTTCACCATCAACAGCGCGCTGGTCAGCCGCAGCCGGGTCTTCCAGTTCGAGCCGCTGGCGGAAACGCAAATCAAGACCCTGGTTCGCCGGGCCCTGGAGGACCGGCGGCGCGGGCTGGGAGCGATCCAGGTGCGGATGGACCCCGCGGCGCTCGATTTTCTTGCCGCCACCAGCGACGGCGACGCCCGCCGGGCACTCTCCGCGCTGGAGATCGGCGTGCTCTCGGCCCACCAGTCGCCGGTCGAGTTCACCCTGCAACTCGCCCAGGAATCGGTCCAGCGGAAGGCGATCACCTACGACCGCCAAGGCGACACCCACTACGACTCGATCAGCGCGCTGATTAAGAGCATCCGCGGCAGCGACCCCGACGCCGCCCTCTACTGGTTGGCGCGAATGCTCGAAGGAGGCGAGGACGTCCGCTTCCTCGCCCGGCGGCTGGTCATCCTGGCCAGCGAGGACGTGGGCAACGCCGACCCCTTTGCGCTGGGGCTGGCCGCGGCAACGGCCCAGGCCTGCGAGTTGGTGGGACTGCCCGAATGCCAGTTGAACCTGGCCCAGGCCGTTACCTATCTGGCCTGCGCGCCCAAATCGAACGCCGCCACGGTGGGCATCATGGAGGCCCGCCGCGACATTCGCCAGGGCCGCCTGCTGCCGGTGCCGGTCCACCTGCGCGACAGCCACTACCCCGGGGCCAAGCGGCTGGGCCACGGCCAAGACTACCAATATGCCCACGACCACGAGAACGGGGTCGCCGCACAGGACTACCTGGGCGTGGAGCGGGAATATTACCGCCCGGTGGACCGCGGGTTCGAGCAGCAGTTGGTCAAACGCTTGGAAAAAATCCGCCAGCGGCTCCGCTCGGCCCGCGGGGGACGTGAGGAAGAAAGCTGAGCGGGTTGGCCACCCGCTCCACCCCCCTCTCCGGGGTGGCACCGCGGCAAAACGCAAAAACATTGGTGTAGCAACGTTTCGCCGGTTTGCGTATCATTCCCGCCGCCGAATGGCTGGCCCCGCCGGTGGGTGCTGCGCCGTGGCGGGGGGCGGGCTACCGAGTCAGCCCCGCGAGCACGATCGTCACCGCCACCGCCCCCAGCAGCCCGAGCACGATCCACCACCAGGGCCGGCCAGACCAGAAGGCGGCGGAGCCCCTGCTTTCGAGGTAGTTTTCGCAGATCGGGCAACGCACGGCGTCCTCGTAGATTTCGGCCCCGCAGTGGGGACACGGTACCGTCGAAGAGAACTCGTCCTCGTCAAAATCTTCCTCCGGATATTCATCGTCGCCCAGTTCGTCGCCCGGCTGCTCGAATCGCAAATCGTCGTTGGTCATCGTACCGTTGTCCAAACCCAGGATGGACCGAGAAACAACTTCAACGCTTTGCCCCGCCCAAGCGGATAAGAACCCACGCCTCGGGGTGTCGTCAAGGAGGACGAAAATGAATTCGTTGAAAACGATGTTTGTAGTGGCCGTTCTGGCGGCCGTGGCCTACGGGGTTTATACCACGATCAACAACAATCCGGCGCCGGGTCCGCCGCCGCCGGGCGCCTCGGATGAGTGGGCCGCCGGGCCGCCGAGCATCTCGCTTCCGCAGCCGGGCGCGGCGCCTGGTTTTTCGGTTGGCTCTGCCGGGGCCGGCACGACCGCCGCCGGCCAGGCCCCACCGTTTGCCCCCTCCGCGTTGGCCGGCAGCGACGCCTCGATGGCGCCGCCGTTTGCCCCCTCCGCCCCGCTTCCGCCCGGAGTCGGCAGTACGGTCCCGCCCCCGGCCTCGTCCGGCGCGGCAACCACCCCGCCCATGCCGCCGGCAATTTCCGCCACCCAGCCGCCCACC
>CAYZWG010000079.1:0-13045 GCA_964481605.1 uncultured Planctomycetaceae bacterium | reverse complement strand
TCCGGCCCGATCGGCCTGGCGCCCGGTCTGGCAGCCACTTCGCCCCAGCGGGCCGTGCCCTCCGGCCCGATCGGCCTGGCGCCCGGTCTGGCAGCCACTTCGCCCCAGCGGGCCGCGCCGGCCCCCTCGCGACCGACCTCGCCCGCGGCGGGCCAGGCTTCCTCTCCGTTTGCCGAGTTTCTCCGCTCGGCCCGCAGCGACCTGGACGACGGCAAGCTCACCGAGACGCTGGCCAAGCTTAGCGCCTTCTACGGCGATACGAGCCTCAGCGAGGAAGAATCACGCCAGTTGGTCGAGCTTCTCGACCAGGTGGCCGGCACCGTGATTTACTCCACCGGGAATTGGCTCGAACCGGCCTACGAGGTCAAGCCGGGCGATACGCTGGAGTCGATCGCCGAACACCATCGGGTGCCGCGGGGGCTGCTGGCGAAGATCAACGGCATCGACCCGGCCCAGCCGCTGCGGCCGGGCCAGAAGCTCAAAGTGCTGGATGGACCGTTCGACGCCGTCGTGCACCTGGACCGCCATGAACTGACGCTGATGCTGCAGGACCGATACGCCGGACGGTTCCCCATCGGCGTGGGCCTCGATCAGCCGCATCTGGAAGGAACCTATTCCGTGCTGGAAAAGCAGATCAACCCGGCCTACTACGATCCGGCCGGCCACATGATCGAGCCCGACGACCCGGCCAATCCCCTGGGCCAGCGGAAGTTGGGTCTGGGAAAGCAAGTCGCCATCCACGGCACGAACGACCCGGCCAAGGTGGGCCGAACCGGCGGCCGGGGCACGATCTGCCTCAGCCGACAGGACGCCGAAGACGTGTATGATATCCTCTCGGTGGGGTCCCGCGTGGTGATTCGGCGTTAGTGCCAATACCGTTGAATGAAGCTAGCGTAGCAAACGGGAGGGCGAGGCTCCCGCCGAGCCGTAGCGTCCGGTGCGGGTCTCCCGACCCCTGTGTTCGGCGCGGGTCTCCTGACCCCGCCGAAAGCACCGAGGTGCAGGTCTGCTCAGTGGTGACAGCCGTGGCGATTGGGAGACCATTGGTCCTCTCTCGGCGGGGTCGGGAGACCCGCGCCGAACGTTGATCTCGGCGGGGTCGGGAGACCCGCGCCGAACGTTGAACGCCGACCATAGCCCACACGGGGGGTACGCATGGACTTCAGGGGGCCAGATTGGCATCGCCGCGAACCGGCAAAGCGAGTAGAGTGGCGCCGTCCGTCCTGTCTACCCGCCCCAAACCACCCGCACCCCACAGGGAGAGTGCCCGTGACAGCGTCGCTTCAGGTGAGTACAATCTGCCTTGAAGCCCTGTCGCCGAAGGCCGCCGGTCGTTCCAAGGTCATCCGTTCGGTGCGCTGGCGGGCAGGGTTTCGGCAGGAAAGAATGTGTGGAGAGTCAATGGATTGACGATTGACCCCCGGCCAGGGGATCAAACCTTGCTTCTTGTTGCCTAGATTTCTTGGTACGCCCCGAAGCCGCGACAGAGGACTCAAGTCTCTTGGGATTCATCTGCACGGTCTGGGGCAACAACCTCGCCAGGTTTCTTGCAACGCTGGGAAGCATGTTACCAGGAAGGCGGTCGGTGTGGCTTCGAATCGGCATCTTCGCAATGCGGCGGGTGGGGTCGGGCAGTCAGCCGTCACGGCCGGAGAGAAACCGGCATTGATTCGCCCCGTCGCGGCCTCCGGCGTGGTCCCCCCGGCGCCACACTCCCCACTGGCCCAGCCCGCGGCCGAGGTCGAGCCCTTTCCCCGCCGGCTCGGACCCGAACAGTTCTACCCCCAGGCCTACCGCCAGATGTTCACCTCCCGGCGGATGGAGGAGCGCCTGTTCGAGCTTTTCCAGAAGGGCTACGCCAAGGGCACGGTGGCGGTGGGAATCGGCAACGAGGCGGTGGCCGTGGGCATGGCCCTGCCGCTGCGTCCGGGGCGGGACGTGGTGTCGGTGATGCACCGGGATTTCGCCGTCCACCTGCTCTTCGGCTCCCCCCTCTATGATCTTTTTTGCCAGTACCTGGCCAACGAAGACAGCCCCACCCACGCTCGCGAAGGCAACGTCCACCACGGCGACGCCCGGGGCCGCCGCTTTCCCATGATGAGCCATTTGGGCAAGATGCTCAGCCTGGCCGTGGGCGGAACCTGGGCGGCTCGCCAGGCGGGTGAGCCCGTGTTCGGATTGGCGGTGATCGGCGACGGGGGCACCAGCACGGGCGAGTTCCACGAAGCGTTGAACATCGCTTCGGTGTTCCACGTGCCCGTGCTGTTTGTGATCGAAAACAACCACTACGCCTTTTCCACCCCGACCAGCGCCCAATACCACTGCCGGCAGCTTTCCGATCGCGCCGAAGGCTACGGGATTCAAGGGCTGACGCTCGACGGCACCGACGTTTGGCAGGTTTATTGCACCGTCTGCGACGCCCTGGAGGCGATGGCCGCCGAGCCCGCCCCCCGGCTGCTCGAATGCGACACGCTGCGGCTGCGCGGCCACGTCGCCTACGACAAGGCGGCCTACGTCAGCCGCCGACAGATGGAGTCCTGGCAACGCCGCGACCCGCTCCCCAAAACACGCCGGGTGCTGTTGGAAAACGGCCTCTCGAGCGAGGCCGAGATCAGCCGCATGGAGCAGCAGATCGACGAGGAAATTCACCGGGCCATGAACGCGGCCTTGAAAGCGGCCCGCCCCCCCAAGCCCGTCCGTGGTCTGCCCGTGTTCGCCCGCGGCGGACCGAGCCGGGTCGAGCCGTTCCGCGCCCCCAAGCTGAAAAACGGCGAGGCGGTCAATCGCGCCCTGGTCTACGTGCTGGACCGCGAACCCCGCGCCTTCCTCGCCGGGCTGGACGTGGGAACCTACGGCTCCGCCTTCAAAACTTGCAAGGGGCTGATCGACCGCTTCGGTCCGGAGCGCGTGATCGACATGCCCCTGTGCGAATCGGGCGCGGTCGGTTTCGCGCTGGGCGCTTCCCAGACCGGCGCCCGGCCGATCTTCGAGTTCCAGTTTGCCGACTTTTCCACCGAAGCCTGCACCCAGCTCGGTCTCAACGCGGGCACCTGGTTCTTCCGCTCCGGCTGCGAAGCGCCCCTTTTGGTCCGTCTCCCCTGCGGCGGCGGGCTGACCCTGGGCGCCTTCCACTCCGGTGAATTCGAAGGACTCTGGTCACGCTTTCCGGGTGTCAAACTCCTCTACCCGGCAACCGCCGGCGAGACCTTCGAGGCGCTGGTGGCCGGGTTCTACGACCCCAATCCCTGCCTGGTCTTCGAGCACAAGCTGCTCTATTGGAGCAAGACCGGCGAAATCGATTTCGACGGCGATCTGAACGCCGTCTGGCGCGCCCGAAAGTACACCGAAGGGACCGACCTCACGCTGGTCGCCATGGGGGCCATGGTGCACGAGGCCCTCGACGCGGCCGGCCGCACCAAACACTCGATTGAGGTCATCAACCCCTTCGTGCTCCAGCCGCTGGAGATCGAGCCGATCGTCGAGTCGGTCCGCAAGACGGGCCGGCTGCTGGTGGTTCAGGAGTCGGGCTCCACCCATGGGTTGGGCGACCGGATCATCTCCCTGGTGGCCCAGGCCTGCCTGGGCGCGATCCAGTGCCCGCCCCGGCTGATCGCCTCGCCCGACGGCCCGGTGCCCTTTGCCCCCGAGTTGGAGTTCCATGCCCGCCCCGACCGCGGCAAGATTCTGGCGGCCATCGAGCAGATGTGCGGATAGACTCGTCCACTACCAGAGGGCCTCGGCAGCGATCGGCCCAGCGGCGCCCCACCCCGGGAAACCCCCCGCGGCCCTATTCCCTTTTCGGGCGGGTTGGTTTAGTCTGTGGGGATTCGCCCCGCCAATAGCGCCGGACCGGCCGGCCGCAGGGAGAATCTCGGGGCACCTCAGAGCGTTCCATGGCTGAAGAAATCTTTCAGATATCCCTGTACCTGCCCGCCCAAGGCTCCGCCGAGACCGAGGCCACCATTGTCGCCTGGTGCGTCGCCGAAGGCGATACCTTCCGCCGCGAGCAAAAACTGGCCGAGATCGACAGTGCCAAGTCGGTGTTCGACTTCCAGGCACCCTGCGACGGCCGAGTGATTCGGTTGCTGGCCTCGCAAGGAGACGCCGTCTCCTACGAAGAGCCGGTGATCGAGATCGAAACGGCCGATCCGGCGATGCGGGAGTGGATTCCGCCGGCGGCCTCCGCGCCCGACCCGAAAATCCGCGAGCCGCTGCCGCTGGCCGACCTTCCCCGCCGGCCGGAGGCCGCCTCGGCCAGCCTGCTCGGCCTGGGGGCCTACCTGCCCGAGCGGATCGTCACCAACGAGGAGTTGGTCGAGTCCTTTCCCGACTTCACGGCCGAGTACGTGTATCAGGTGACCGGGGTCCGCAAACGCCACTGGGCGGCGGAGGAGGAGAAACCCTCCGACATGGCCCTGGCCGCCTCTCGCGCGGCAATCGCCGACGCGGGAATTTCGCTCGGCCAGATCGACGCGATCGTGCTCGCCACCACCACCCCCGACGTGGCCATGCCCTCCACGGCGTGCATCTTGCAACAGCGTCTGGGGCTGCGTCCCGGGGCCGCCTTCGATCTCAACGCCGCTTGCTCCGGCTGGTTGTATGCGGTGTCCATGGCCAGGGGAATGATCGGCCAGGGTATCGCCCGAAACGTCCTCGCCGTGGGCGTGGACGTGCAATCGCGGCTCTTGGACCGCAAGGACCACAGCACGTGTTTTCTGTTTGGCGACGGGGCCGGGGCCGCGATCATCTCGGCCGATTCCTCCGGCCACAAGATCGCCCCCGCCATTCTCGCCGCCGATTCCCACGGCCTGCGATTCGCCCGCCGCGATGAGCCCGGCTACATCGTCGCCAACGGCTCGGCCAAGGTGGACCCCTGGATTCGCATGGACGGCCCGGCCATCTTTCGCATGGCCACCGACGGCTTCGCCACCGTGATCGAGCGGGCCGCCGCGGCCGCCGGCTGGCAACTCGACGAAATCCGCTACGTCGTTCCGCACCAGGCCAACGCCCGCATTCTCAAGGCCGCCGCCAAACGTTGCAGGCTGCCCTTCGAGCGGTTCTATCTCAACGTCGACCGCGTCGGCAATACCTCCAGCGCCAGCATCCCCCTGGCCTTGGTGGAAATCGAGCAGTCGCTGGCCAGCGGCGACAAGCTGATCCTCTGCTCGGTAGGGGCGGGGGTGACGATGGCCTCGATGACCGTGCACTGGTGAGCCGGCCGACCCGGGCAAGGCTCGCCGGGGGCCGGCGTTTGCCCGCTCGCGTTCGGCGCGGGTCTCCTGACCCCGCCGAAAGTGCCAAGACGCGGGTCGTCTGGCCCCGCCGAAAACGCCCAGGTGCGGGTCTCCTCAGGGTGAAAAAGGGGATCGAACCCAAGGGGATTCTTCGCTCTGGAGAGTCCGACTACACGAACAGGGCGGCCTCGACCACCAGCCCCGGCCCAAACCCCAGGGCCACCCAGGGAACCGGCGCCGACCGCCGTCGCAGTCGATCGAGCACGAACAGAATGGTCGCCGACGACATGTTGCCGTGCTCTTGGAGAACCTCGGTCGAGACGTCCGTTGCTCCCGGGGGAAGGCCCAACGCGGAGGCCACGCTGGCGAGAATCCTTGGTCCGCCGGGATGCACGGCCCACGATCCCACCTGCTCCACGGTCAGGCCGTGGCTTTGCAGCCAGCCCGCCAGCCAGGGCCGCAAATGTTCGGCCAGCAGGTGCGGAAGACGCGGCGAAAGCGTCATTTCAAAGCCGTGGTCCCCGATCCGCCAGGTCATTTCCTTGCTCGCGTCGGGTATCAGGTAGGACCCCACCGCCGCCAGGCTCCAGCCCGCATCGGCATCCCCGCCGCCCGGTGCGGCCACCAGGGCCGCGGACCCGTCGGCAAACAACGCGTTGGCTACCAACTGCTGGGGATTCCAGCCGTACTGGTAGTGCAGACTGCACAACTCCACGGCACACATCAGAATCCGCGCCGCCGGATCGACCTTGCCGAACGCCATCGCCACGCGGAGACCGTTCAGCGCCCCGTGGCATCCCATGAAACCCACGTTCACTCTGCCCACGGTCGCCGGCAGGTCGAGTTGCTCTATCAGATGGAACTCCACGCCTGGAGCGGTAAAGCCGGTGCAGGACACGGTAATCAAGTGGGTGATCTCTCTCGCCGGGACCGCCGATGTCTGCAAGGCGCGCCGGGCGGCCGCCAGCGCCAGCGGCGGCGCCGCCCGGGCGAACCGATCCATTCGCTCTTCGGTCGTCGGCCCCCGCTCTTCCGCCGTGGTGGCGCGGGGATAAAACGTCTGCCGCGGTTCCGGCCCGCTTCCCGGTATCAGCAGAACGCTGCCGCGGCGGCGAACCCGCGTGCGGCGAAACAGCGCGGGCAGGGCCTGCGTCTGCCGGCCGTTTCCGTAAATAAAGGTCTTGGCGACCGCGGCGGCATCGGCCTGATCGATCGATTGCTCCGGTGTTGCCGTTCCCAGTCCGAGGACAGTCAAGCTCATCATTGGCCGCCGTTCTGTCGAGGGTTCCATGGCGCCGTAGCGAGCCACGGGGAGTTCATTTCGCGGACCCATCGCTGGGCCAACCAAGGCGAGCCGGCCGGCGGGCGGGGTGCTCGCCGTGCGCCGGCTTCGCCGTGTTTCGACCCGTCATGGCCGGCTCCAGGAAAGCAGGAAGCGGCAGGGCCAACGAGCCGCCACGGTCGCCCGCTCCAACCCGGCGGCCTCCGCCAACCGGCGAGCTTCAGGCAATGTGAACGCCGCTCGCACCGAGCGAATCGCGTCCACGTGCACCACCCGCGAGGTGGTCGCCAAGCGAGAAACCACGCCCGCCAGCATCAGGCCCCGCAGGTTTCGCGCCAAGTCGCTCACCAGCACCAGGTGCCGCGCCGCCTTGGCCATCTTCTCCAGCAGCAGCACGGCCTGCTCTTCCGCCAGATGATGCAAAAAGAGAGAACTCATCACCACGTCGAAACCGCTCGGCAAGTCGCCGTGGAGTGCGTCCCGAGTGCTGAAATCCATCCGCATCCGGCTGGCGGCCGCCCGTTGTTGGGCGAATCGCACCGCCCGCCCGCTCACGTCGATCCCATGGGCCTCGAGTTCCAAGCGCGTGCCACGCGCCTTCCGCAGTAATCCCAGCGGCACGTCGCCCGCCCCCGTGGCAACGTCCAACACGCGGAGCCTCCGAGTTCCGTTGCGGCGGCCCAGTTCGGCAATCGGACCCCAAAAGTTTCGAGTGCTCAAACTGACCGCGTTCAGCCGTGCCAGTCCGCCCAGCGCGCGAATGTGCTGCTCGTTCGCCAAGAGCGGATCATCCATCATCTCTACCCTGCGATTCCGCTTGGCGATCGCGCCGAGAAAGGACATTTCGTCCGGGCTCCGAGGACAAAAAAGATCCGCGCGGGGGCGCATATCCCTCACGCCGGGGTCAACCCATTCTACCGGTCCCCGGAGAATGTCAAGCTTGCCCTGAGAATGGAGCCGGCGGCGGCTTAACCTATACCCAACTCTCCAGGTATCGGGCCAGGTGGTGGAAGTCCTCCTCCGGATTGAGTGGCCGGGGATGGGCTCGCAACTTCTCGTAGTTGATCAGGTTCTCGAAGGGCTCGTAGATCAGCCCCAGTTGGCCGGCCACGGAGACCATCACCCCATCCTTGCCCTCCTCGGCCAGCGCCCGATAGGCCCCCACCCCCAGTTGGCTGCCCAGGATCACGTCGAACGCGGTCGGCTGGTGGCAACGGACCTCGTAGCCAAACTGCAGCCCGTTCACCTTCTTCCTCTGGCCGGTTCGCCTCTGGTATTCCTCCGCCACCAGCCGCCCGATCCGGCCGGAAAACTTCAATTGCGAAACCGGGAAGTGACCAAACTCGTCGGCTTTCAGTTGCCGGTACTCGATCTCCGGCAAACAGCTATGGATCTCCTCCAGCGGCAAGAACTCGGCCAATCCCTCGGCCATCAGCACCACGCCGTACTCCTTGCCCTCGGTCGTCCGGGCAATCACCGTGTCCGTGATCCGGTCCACCACCTTTTTCACGTCGAAAATCTTTCTCATCACCGGCCGCCCGCGGCCGTCGGTCACTTGTTCGCCCGTGCTCGGATCGACCGTGGGCTCTTCGCCCCACCAGTCCTCGCTGATGTCTTCCAACCCAATCGCCAGGCTGGCTTCACCGGCAATCGCCGCCCCGTAGGTCAGCCAGGCCGCCGCGCGGCCCATCGTCTGGCACACAAACCACGCCCGGGCCGCCATCGAGTCGGAGAGAACGTTGCGCGCCTGGGTGGCCAGCAGTTCCACCGCCGTGAAGTAGCCAAAGGTGAAATCGATCCCCCGGTAGTCGTTGTCGATCGTCTTCGGTAGATGCACCACGCGAATCCGCGGCTGATCCTTGCCCAGCGTGTCCTGGAAAAGCTTGAACTTGGCCGCCGTGCTCAGCGTGTCGTCACCCCCGATCGACACCAACGCCCCAACCTTCACGCTTCGCAGGGCCTGGTAGACCCTCCCCAGCGGCTTCGTCTTCTCCGCGTCGTGCAGGTCACCCGGGGCTTGGAGTCTCTTGCCCGGGTTGACCCGGGCCGTGCCGATCATGATTCCCCTCGCCGTCCGCAGGCCTTCCATATCCTCGTGGTTCAAAAGATCATAGGCCACGCCCTCTTCCAGCGGCGTGCCGTCGTAGTCGGCAAGGTGCGTATAGCCGTTCCTCATCCCCAGCACTTCGATCCCCGCCCGGGAGAAGCACATCGCCGCGCTGGCGATCACCGCGTTGGCCGAGGGCGCCGGCCCGCCGGAAAAAAGTATGGCCACGCGGCGAAGATCGGTCTCGGATGGGGTCGGACTGGAAAGCGGGGTTGTCATCGGTTGCTCCCGAGAACCGGCCGAACAACAACTTCCACACTTTCCCCCGGCGAGTAACCGCGGAAAAATGGGAAAGCGATTCTCCGGGCCATTTCAAACGGTTTGATGGATGGTTGTCCGCGGAATGATCGGTCCATGCGGACCGCAATTGCAGACCTTGCTCCAGGTGGATGGAACGGCCCATTGTATTCCCCCCCGGGGCTAAGGAAAAGTGCGGCCCTCGATGGGGGTTGCAACACGAGACCGCCACAGTTGCCCGCAGGCAACACTCCACTGTGGGGAAATGCCGGCGTTGGGCGCGGGTCTCCCGACCCCGCCATCACCGTTGGGCGCGGGTCTCCCGACCCCGCCGAAAACGCCAAGGTGCAGGTCTCCTCACTCCGAGGCAATCCACCGGCAGAGCCGTTTCCTGCGAGAATCTTCAATATTCTTCACCACGGATGGCACGGATATCTCGGATAGACTCAACCACGAAAGTGATTGGCGATGCCGTGGTGTCCTATCCGTGTTATCCGTGTCATCCGTGGTTTCACCATGATATGCAATCCGCAAAGGCAAAGCGTCTGGCTTGACGGCCGCTTTCATGGGCCTTCCTCCTACCATCGGCTCTGCCGGTAGTTCTGATTTCCACGTTGTGCGCGGGTCTGCCAACCCCGCACTGAATTCGACCGATGGTCTCCCGCATCAAGCGTTTGCGCACATTTCGGGAGACCTTCGGTCCTCTCGCGGCGGGGTCGGGAGACCCGCGCCGAACGCCGAGACCCGCGCCGAACGCCGTGGTCTCCTGACCCCGCCGAAAACGCCGCCCGACCGCGCCTGGGGGCCTCATCCTGCGGTGTTGCCGCTCAGCCCGGATACGTCCGCTCGATGAACGTCGTGTCTACCCGGCCGTCCGTAAAGGCCGAGTGCCCCAGCAACTGCCGCAAGATCGGGATCGTCGTCTTCAGCCCCTCGATCTTCAACTCGGTCAGCGCCCGCTGCATCGAGGCGATCGCTTCGGCCCGCGTAGGCTGATGCACCAGCAGCTTGCCGATCATCGAGTCGTAGTGGGGCGAGACCGTGTAGCCGGCGTGAACGTGAGAGTCAAACCGCACCCCAAACCCGCCCGGAACGATCAGCCGCTGGATCCGCCCCGGACAGGGCTGAAAATTCCTTTCCGGGTCCTCCGCGTTGATACGACACTCGATCGCCGCGCCGCGGTGCGGTATCTCTTCCTGCTCCCAACCCAGCGGCTCCCCCGCCGCCACGCGAATCTGCGCCTTGATCAGGTCGATGCCCGTCACCAATTCCGTCACCGGATGCTCCACCTGGATACGGGCGTTGAGCTCGATAAAGAAAAAACGCCCGTGGCGGTCCACGATGAACTCCACCGTTCCCGCGTTGGTATAGTTGGCCGCCTTGACCAGGCGTACGGCCGCCTCGCACATCGCTTGCCGGGTCGAATCCTCCAACTGCGGGGCAGGACTCTCCTCGATCAGCTTCTGATGCCGCCGCTGCATCGTGCAGTCGCGTTCCCAGAGATGAAGCACGCTCCCCTGCTTGTCGGCCAGCACCTGGACCTCCACGTGGCGGGGATGCTCCACGTACTTCTCCAGGTAAATCTCGCTATTGCCGAAGGCCGCGCCGGCCTCCGCCTGGGCCTGCTCCAGGGAACTCTCCAAGGCCTTCTCCGTCAACGCCACCCGCATCCCCCGGCCCCCCCCGCCGGCCGAGGCCTTGATCAGCACCGGAAAACCGATCTCCCCCGCAATCTCCAACGCCTGCCGCTTGTCGCGCACCAATCCCTCGCTGCCCGGTACCGTCGGTACGTCCACCTGCCGGGCCAGGCCGCGGGCCGCGTTCTTGTCCCCCACCAGCGCCATCGCCTCGTGCGTCGGTCCGATAAACTCGATCCGGCAGCTTCGACAGACGTCCGCAAAATGAGCGTTCTCGGCCAGGAATCCGTAGCCCGGGTGAATCGCCTGCACGTTGCCGACTTCCGCGGCGCTGATCACCCGATCAATCTTCAGGTAGCTGTCGGTGGCGCGGGCCGGACCGATGCAGTAGGCCTCGTCGGCCAGGTCCAAATAGGCGGCCCCGCGGTCCGCCTCGCTAAACACGGCCACCGTCTCCACGTTCATTTCGCGGCACGCGCGAATGATCCGCAGGGCAATTTCACCGCGATTGGCAACCAGAATTCGCTTGAACATCGCTTCCGATCCGGAGGAAAACCGGGTTGGTTTCTGTTGCGAAAAGGGAACATCCGTGCGCAGCCGGGAGGACGAGGCTCCCGGCTTTCCGCAACAGAAACGGGTTGCTCTGCTACGCGGCAATCATTGCCCGGTGTCGACCTTGAACAGCGGCTGACCAAACTCGACCGGTTCGCCGCTTTCGACCAACACCGCCGCAATCGTGCCGGAGACCTCCGCCTGAATCTCGTTGAACACCTTCATCGCTTCCACGATGCACACCGTGGTGTCCTGGCCGACGTGGTCACCCACCTTCACGTAGGGCGCGGAGTCGGGGTCGGGAGACGAGTAGAACGTGCCCACCATCGGACTGGTGATCTCCACGATCGCGGCGGAGTCGCCGCCAGTGCCCCCCGCTTTCGCCGATGCCTCCGAAGCCGCCGCCGGCGCGGGACTCGGCGCCGCCGCAACCGGACTCGGCAAGGCGACCGCCGCCGACACACCCGCATCGCCCCCCCGGCGAAGCTGAATCCGCATATCGCCTTGACGCAGGTTCATCTCCGTCAGATCGTGCTCGTTCATCAACTCGATCAAGCGGCGGATCTTCCGCACGTCGAACACATCCGGGTTGGATGAAGAAGCGGCCATCCCTTTGCTCTCCCCGCACACTAAACACGCCCGTGTTGTTTCCCCGTCCTCGCCCCGGCGGGCCTACGAAACGACCGCCTCCTCCAGTTGCTTGGGCAGACCGGTCAGCACTTCGTGGCCGTTGCGTGTGACCAGCACGTCATCCTCGATCCGCACCCCGCCCCAACCCGGCAGGTAAATGCCCGGCTCCACGGTCACCACCATCCCGGCTTTCAGCTCGGTCGTGCTGCTGCTGGCCAAGCGGGGCGCCTCGTGGATGTCCAACCCGATCCCGTGCCCCAGCCCATGTCCAAAGTATCGGTCGAAACCGGCTTCGCCGATCACCTTGCGGGCAATCGCGTCGATCTGCCGGCCGGTGGCCCCCGGGCGAATCGCCTCCATCGCCCGAAGCTGAGCCGTCAACACAACTCTATATATACGTTCAAGTTTGGGCGAGATTCTACCGGTCACCAGAACCCGGGTCAAGTCGCTTCGGTAGAGCCCCCCCTGGGCCCCCCAATCGACCAAGAGAAAGTCGCTGGAGCCGATTTCTCCGTCGGTCACCACCGCGTGCGGCAGCGCCGCCCGCGGCCCCGCGGCCACGATCGACGGAAATCCCCGGTCCGCCGCCCCAAAAACCCGCATCTGGTATTCCAACTCGTCGCGGATCTGCCGCTCGGTCTTTTCCGGCCGTAGCGTCGCCCGAAGCACTCCAAACGCCTTCTCCGCACAGCGGACCGCTCGCCGAATCTCCCCCACTTCGCCCTTGTCCTTGATCTGCCGCAGTTGCTCCACCAGCCCGCCCGTGGCCACGATCTCGATTCGCGGCAATTTCTCGGCAATCTGGTCCCGCAGCGAGACGCTCATCGAGTCGCCTTCGATCCCCAGGCGTCGCGTCTTGGCCGCCTTGACCGCCTTGCACACCGCCTCCAGCATGTCGACGCTGGGCGGGCGGATCCGCGCCTCCAACCCCGCACACTCCTCACCCAACTGCGTCGCGTAGCGGGGATCGCTGACGATCACGTCCCCGTCCTGGCGGACCAGCAAGTAGCTATCGTCCCCGGTAAACCCAGTTAAATAGGTGACATTGGTAAAATTGGTTACCAGCAGCGCCTCGGCCCCCGACTTTCTGGCCGCCCGCCGCAGCCGATCACGCCGTCCAAGGTGTCGGTCTTTCATCACTCGGTCCCGTTTCCACAAGTTGATGGAAACTCCCAGCTTACGGCCAATCCCCCAGGCTGACAAGCCGCTTGGCCCCAGCCCTGGTGTTCGGCGCGGGTCGGTGTTCGTGTGTAGCACCGGTTCTTGAACCGGTGTGGCTGGAGCCACAAGAGGTCAGGGCAAATTACTCCGCCCACGGAATAGGAACACCGCCTGAGCCTCGCCGCCCGCTCCCCTGACCTCTTGC
>CAYZWG010000078.1:6019-16389 GCA_964481605.1 uncultured Planctomycetaceae bacterium | reverse complement strand
CGAACCGTCGGGTATTCTATTTCCGGGGACTTGCCCAACCACAACATCGCCGCGGAGACCTGCCATGAAAAGTTGGAGCATTGCGATCGTCCTGGGGCTGGCCGTCTGTTGCCAGACGCTCGCCGCCGAGCCGGAGGTACGTCTGTGCGAGCCCTGGCAGGCGGCCTACTCGGGCGGCGACGCCAACGGGGAGCAGGTCATCGCGCTCTGGAATTTCGACGGCGAGCATCCCCTCGAGGACGCCTCGGGCGGAGGGCACGACCTCGTGCTGGAGGGCGCGGAAGTCAATCCGCAGGGTCGGTTCGGGGCCGGCCTCCAGTCGCATCGCGGCTGGCCGGTCGAGGACCGGCCGCACCGGGCGCGGGCCGCCGACGCCGACACGCTCAGCCCCCGGGGCCCGTTTACCATCGAACTCTGGATTCGCCCCCAGCCGGAGCTGGACGCCGACTATCCCGAGTCGTTTCTCGTGGACAAAAAATACGTCGACGACACCGACTATCAATTGATCCTGGGCAGCGCGGACCGCAACGGCGCCCGGGTGCTGCGGGCGTGCCTGGGATTCGGCAACGATTCGTCCACCTGGTACTCCGATCCGATCCGCTTCGAGGCCCAGCGGTGGTACCACCTGGCCTTGACCTACGACGCCGAGGGGACCGCCCGGTTTTTCGTGGACGGGGTTCCCCGGGGAAGCCAGTCAAAGAGCGGGCGAGGCGCGATCGCCCCGGGCAAGCGGTTCTTGACCATCGGCGACCGCAACGGCAGCTATTACCACGGGTTTCCCGGCATCGTCGACCAGGTGCGGATCAGCCGCGGGGTGCTGGAATTTCGCAGCGCGGGGTTCGAGCGCACTTCGGCCCGCACCGTGTTCGCGCGGGGCGAGGCCGATCGGTCCCAGCGTTTTCGCGTGACCAACCTGCGGCGGGCCGTGCTCCAGCAGGGCACCGTGACCATCCGCTGCGAGGACATGCCCGACAAGCAGGTGAAATTGGAGGGCTTGGCGTCGGGGGCGTCGGTCGAGGTCGACTATCCGCTGGCCACCAACCTGCGGCCCGACGCCTACCGGCTGACGGCCCGGGTCGAGGTGGCCCAGCCGGCGGCCTACGAGGCGGAAGAGACGTTTTCCATTCGGATCGTGCCGCGACAACTGCCGGGCCGGTTCCCCGTGGTGATCTGGGGCGGCATCGCGGATGATCTCCAGCGGGCCCGGCAGGTCGGATTCACCTACGGGCTGGGAATCGGCACCGACTATGATCGCATTTGGGAGGCGGGCCAACCGACCGAGTCGCTGCCGCCGGATCGCCTGGGCCAGACGATCCAAACGCTGGACGAGGCCCTTGCGGCGGGCATCACCCTGGCCGCCAGCCTTTCGCCCGCAGCGCAGAAACGCGGCGACAAGCAGTTCCAACGCGTCGACCGCCAGGGGAAGCCCTATCCGCGGGAAGACGTCTGTGGGCTGTTTCCCCAACTCAAGTCGTATTGCTACAACGTGGGGGCCAGCGTGGGCCGCACGTTGGGCAACCATCCGGCTTTCGGGGCCGCACTAATCCACACCGAGGTCCGCGACGCCGCCCGGCCCTGTTTTCATCCCCACGACTTCGCGGCCTATCGGAAGGCCAGCGGCCGGGAGATTCCGCCGGAGGTTGCCTCGCCGCGGGGCGTCGACTACCACAAGCTGCCCGACTTTCCCGCCGACCGCGTGATCCCCGACGATCATCCCATCTACCAGTATTACCGCTGGTATTGGAAACAGGGCGACGGCTGGAACGCACTCAATACGGCCGTGGTGCGGGGGCTGAAAGCCGAGGGCCGCCCGGGGATTTGGACCTGGCACGACCCGGCGGTTCGGGTGGCCAGCGTCTACGGCAGCGGCGGCGAGGTCGACGTGCTCTCGCAATGGACCTATTCCTATCCCGACCCCATCCGCATCGGCCTGGCCACGGATGAACTGTTCGCCATGGCCGCCGGCGGGCCCCCGGGGCAACAGGTGATGAAGATGACGCAGATCATCTGGTATCGCAGCCAGACGGCCCCCCGGCCCAAGCCGCCGGCGGCCTCCCCCGACTACCGCGCCCGCTGGGAAGTGCAACAGCCGGACGCGCCGTTTATTACCATCGCACCGATGCACCTGCGGGAGGCCTTTTGGACGAAGATCGCCCGGCCGATTCAGGGGATCATGTATCACGGCTGGCAGTCGCTGGTGCCCTGCGAGCCGGTGGGCGGCTACCGCTATACCCACCCCGAAACCCGGCACGAGCTGGCCCGGCTGATCCACCAGGTGGTCGAGCCGCTGGGGCCCACGCTGCGGTTGGTGCCGGGCGTCCAGGGCGACGTCGCCTTCCTGGAGAGCTTCGCCTCGGAGATGTTCGCCCGGCGAGGCACGTACGGCTGGAACGGCTCCTGGGCGGGCGACGCCTACCACGTGCTGATGTATGCCAAGCTCCAGCCGGAGGTCGTTTTCGACGAGACGGTGATCGAGCGAGGGCTGGATGGTTTTCGGGTGCTGGTGATGCCCGATTGCGACGTCATCACCCGGCGGATGCTCCAGCGGATCAAGGCCTTTCAGGCGGGGGGAGGGCTGATCGTGGGCGACGAGCGGATCTGCCCGGCGGTGAAACCGGACATCGTGATCCCGGTTTACCAGCGAACGGGCCGGGCCGACCAGGACAAGCAGGCCCTGCAAGCACTGGCGGCCGGCCTCCGCAAGCAGCTCGACCCGCACTATCCGCGATATGTCGACACGTCCAGCCCCGAGGTGATTCCCTACCGGCGGCGCTACCGCCAGGCCGACTATGTCTTCCTGGTCAACGACCGGCGGGAATATGGCCGATACGTGGGGCATCATCGCCTGGTGATGGAAAACGGGCTGCCCTCGGAGACGGTGGTTTCGGTCGGTCGCGACGGCGGCGTGGTTTACGACCTGGTCGAGCACCGCCAAGTGCCGGCCAAGGTGAATGACGGCCGGCTGCAGTGGCGGCAGCGGCTGGGGCCGTGCGACGGCCGGGCCTTTCTGGTGACCGAGCGGGCGATCGACGCGGTGCGGATCGTGGGGCCGCCGGAGATCGAACGCGGCAAGCAGGTTTCGCTGGCGATCGGGGCCCTCGACGCCGGAGGCCGCCCGGTCGAGGCGATCGTGCCGCTGGAGGTGAGCATTCTCGACGCCGAGGGCCGCCGGGCCGAGTTCAGCGGCTCCTACGCGGCGGTCGATGGTCGGGTCGACATCACCTTGGACATCGCCCCCAACGACCCCCCCGGCGCCTGGACGATCGAGGCCCGCGAACTGGCCTCCGACCGCCGGGCGATCCACGACCTGCGGGTGCTGGGGCCCACACCCTGGCCGCCGGAGAACGAGCCGGTCGACAAGAAACTGGCCAACCCGGTGCAGCCCAAGGGCTGAGCAAGCTCGGAGGGTCCGCAACGACGATCGCGTCAACCGTTGGGCCACGGCAACCCGGCCAACTCCAGCGCCGCACGATAATCCTCGGGCGTGTTCAGGTTGCGAACGCTCTCCAGCTCGGGGTCGATCGCCGCGAATTCGGCCGCCTCGATCCGCCGCGTGGGCACCCGCTGAAAGAGAAACGCCGGCCGCAGGCGGTCCTCGGCCAGGAGCGTTTCCACCACGTCGAGCACGCCCGTGCGATAGACCGCCGAGAGCGGCTCGTCGTGGCCCTCCCGGTGGGGCACCGCCGCCTGGCAATCGCCCACCAACGCGATCACCCGGCGAATGAACTCCGGTTTCAACAGCGGCAGATCGCAGGCGGCCACGAACGCCGCCTCGACCTCACCGGCCAGGGCCCGCAGCCCCACGGCGATCCCCTCCAGCGGCCCCCGCTGGGGACGGCGGTCGCGGGCGAGGATCGTGGCGGCCGGCAACTCGGGCAGATGCTGCCCCCGGGCGGCCACCACGACCACCGGCGCGACGACTTCGCCCAGCAGGCGAACCACCCGTTGGACCATCAGTTCGCCGCCGAAGGGGAGCAACGCCTTGGGCCGCCCCATGCGGCGGCTTCCGCCCCCGCAAAGAACGATTCCTCCGGTCCTCATTGCCGAAAAACCGTCAACCCGCACCCGACGCTCCTTACCCCGCTGGTGGCTTGGTTCCGATCAGTATACATTGAAGCGAAACGCCGGCGAACCGTCGACGCGGAACTCATCATGGCCCTTCGGCTAGCCTATCGTGCGGAAACGCCAATCCCCGTGGAGCTCGAGGGCATCGTCCCCTCGGCGCTGGCCGGAAAGCCGCTGGGCCGGATCGAGCGGATCGAGTTGTTCCACGGCAACCGGCGCCGGCCGCTGGCCGAGTTTTTCCGGGTTTCCGGCCGGCCCGACGACGGCCGGATTCGCTTCGAGGGCGACCTCTCCGGCGTGCATTGGATCGGGGCGGGGATGGACGGCGGCGAGATTCACGTCGAGGGCAGCGCCGGCCGGCACCTGGGAAGCGAGATGACCTCGGGAAGAATCACCGTCGCGGGCGACGTGGGCGACTGGGCCGGCGCTGAGTTGCACGGCGGCACGATCCATGTGCGAGGCTCCGCGGGACACCTCGTCGGGGCCGCCTATCGCGGCAGCCGGCGCGGCATGACCGGCGGCACGATCCTCGTCGAAGGACCCGCAGGCAATGAAATCGCCTACGGCATGCGCCGGGGGCTGGTTGCCGTGGGGGGAGCCGCCGACGCCGTGGGCTTCAACCTGCTGGCCGGAACGGTGATGGTCTTTGGCCCCTGTGGTATTCGGCCCGGGGCCGACATGCGGCGGGGGACGATCGCGCTGTTGGGCGAACAACTACCGGTGCTTCTGCCCAGCTTCCGCCACGCCTGCCGCCTGCGGCCCGCCTTCATGGAATTGCTGCTGGGAGAATTGGCCCGGCTGGGCTACGCGCGATCCGCCGCCACGGCTGCCCGGGTGTACGACCTTTATCATGGCGACCTGGTCAGCCTTGGCCGGGGCGAGATTCTCCTGCCCGGCGGGTGAACGCCGATCCCGGTTGCCGTGGCGGAAAAGAAGGGGTCGGGCTGGCGGGAGATCCTCGTCCCCGGGCGGGCACCGCCTGCTCGACGGTTCGGCGTGCTCAAGCGGCGCGGACGCGCTCTTGGCGACGACGTTCCACCACCTCGTGGTAGACGGTTTCGATCTGATCGCAATTCTGCTGGAAGGGATGGGCCAAGGCGAACCGCCGGGCGGCCGCCGCCACACGCTCGCGCCGCTGCCGATCGGACAAGTCTCCCAGCAGCCTCGCCAGCCCCTCGGCGTCGCCCGGATCGTCCAGCAGCAGGGCGTCTTCTCCGTCGCTGAGGAGCTCGTCGATGCCGCTCATCCGGCTGGTCACGACCGGCAGGCCGCTTGCCAGGGCCTCCAGCACGACCAAACTGCAGGTGTCGTAGAAGGTGGGGTGAACAAGCACGTCCGCCGCCGCGTAGTAGGGCACCGGATTGGCGATCGATCCCACGAAGGTGACCTGCGGCCCGATTCCCCAGCGGCGAGCCATGTGCTCGTACTTTGCGGGCCGTTTGCCCCCAATCACCGCCAGGTGGAACGGCTGCCCAGCCAATCTTCGCATCGCCCTCAGCGTGGTGGGAATGCCTTTGAGCCGGTAGTTGTGAGCGATTGCCAGTACCAGCACGGTCCGCCGGTTCACGCCCAGCCGGCGGCGAATCTCGGCCCCTCGGGCGTCGCGCCCGGACGGCGAAAACCTCCGGCAATCGACCCCGTTGTAGATCAGGCGGATCGATTCCCGCGAGACGCCGTGGGTCTTCACGAAGTCCTCGGCGATCCGTTGCGAGAGGGCCAGAAACAGCCGGCCGTCGCCGGTGTATTGCCGCGATGCCAGGGTGGAAAACTCGCGATAGCGGGGCAGGTATCTGGACACGGCCCGCTTCCAGGGACGCAACGCCCGCGGCAAAAACAGCAGGTTTTGCTCGAACACCGCGTCGCGCGAGCCGAAGTGCGGTTGAAACACGTCGCAGTACCAGCCGGCCCCCGTATCGTGGATCACGTCCAGCGATAAGTCCTGCAAGGCTCTCATCGCCGCCTCGGCGAAGGCGATTCGGGTAGTCGCATTCTCAATCACGTGGGTCGCGGTGGCCAGTTTCTCCACCGGCTGCGCAAAAGTCCGCGCCACCACGTGAATCTGGTGCCCCCGGCGCACCATCTCCTCGACGAACTGAACAGACCAGTGTTCCAGCCCGCCTCGCGCCGGATCGAAATGCTCTAAAACCAGCCCGATTCTCACGCCCTTGACGCCCGCTCTACCTTTTGCGTGGCTGCTGCTTTCCCCGGCATCTTGCCGGCCGGCCGCGGAGGAACGGTTTCTCCCCCCGGGGGCCGGCCGAAAAACAAGTCCCCTGCTCCTGCCCCGGTCTCGCGCCGGGGAAACCGGGTTTGGCGACCACCACCCGGTCTTCCGATCTGCTCCCCCCGCCGCCCAGCCGCGACGAAAATGCTGAAGTTGTTTTGCGGTCGATCCTTACGCCACCCGCGTCGCCGGCTCCTTCATCAAAAACCCCACCATCGCCTGAAAAACCGTCTCCACCGAGAGTTCCCGCATACAGCGATGGTGCCCCCGCGGGCATCGGCGGCGGTGACAGCCGATGCAGTCCAGGTCGAGAAGCAGGTTGGCCGCTTCGACCGTCGGGTTTTCGCCCCAAATGGGAAGCATCGGGCCGTAAAGCGTGACCACCGGCTTGCCCAGCGCCGCCGCCACGTGCCGCGGCCCGCTGTCGGTGGAGACCATCAGCCGGCCGCGGCCGATGCAGGCCTTGGCCGTGCCCAGGTCGAGCGGCTCCCGGGCCATGGGAAACGCCCGCCCAGAACGCGAAAGCTCGACCACCCGCTCCGCCGTGGCCCGTTCCCTCGGACCACACATCACCAGCACGTCGTGATCCGTTTCGTCGACGATCCGCCGGGCAAGCTGCCCGAAATGCTCCACCGGCCACAGTTTCGATCCGCCGTAGGCCCCGCTGCAGTTGAGCGTCACCACCCGCCCGTCCGTCCGCAGACCAAGTCGCGCGAAAACGCCGTCCGCCGAACGCTCATCGGCTGGCGTGGTGGCCAGCTCCAGCCGGGGCGACTGGGGCGGGCATCCGGCCGTCTCGGCCAGCCGCAAATAGTAGTCGACCATCGGCATCGGCAACGGTTTCCCCCGCTCCTTTGGCAGAAACAGCTTTCCGGTGAGCAACGGTCCGCGGCCGCCGCGAACCCAGCCGATCCGCTCCCCCGCGCCGCCCAACCACGACAAAATCGCCGGCCGGAGCGAGTTGGTCATCAGCACGATGATCTCCAACCGCTCCCTGCGGATTCGCCGCAAGAGGTTACGGTGGCCCAACTTCGGGTCGCGCGCTCGGGGATCGAAATACCACTGTTCGTCCAGCCAGTTCGTTCCCTCCAGCACGTCGGCCAAGTAGGGCCGCATGATCCCCACGATCCGGCTCTGGTGCCCAAAATGGCGACGCAGCGCCCGCACGGCCGGCGTTGCCATCGCCAAGTCTCCCAGCCAATTGGGCAAGAAGATACCGATTTTTTTCGGCGGTCGGGTGGCAACAGTGGACATAAGCGGGGGTCTGGCAAAGTTGGAAAGAGAGAGCGAGCTGGAGTAGATGCGGGTTTTGTCGGCGCGTAAGGACTACGCGACGGCCGGGAGAATAGCGGGAGTTGCCACCGCGGCCAAGAGCAGTTTCGCCATCGGGGAGGTCAGCCCCCTCTGTCGGGCCGGATGCTCGGTCGCCCCGTCGCGTAGCCGAGCCTCCACCGCCGAGCCGGCAACGGGGTTTTTCTCCCCCACCACGGAGCATTGTCCCCAGCACGCCTAAAGAAGTAGAATGGCGGTAAACTCCAATGTACGCCCGCTCCGTGCAGTTTCTGTCCGACGGCCAGGTAGGTGCGCCATGAGGTGCCCACGATCCGCGTTTCTTGTGCTGGGAAACGGGTTGCTCGTCTTTTCCGCGCTCTTGGCAGGCCAATCCCGGGCCGCCGACCGGATTACCCTCGAAGTGGCCGGCCGCGAGATGACCATCACCACGGCGGACGCCGAAATCGACCTCTCCGTGGCCAACCAGGGGCGCGGCGTGCGGATCGACGATCGCCGCTTGGGCCTCAGCATCTACCTGGCCGGCGCCCTTTTCGATCCGGACGATTTTCAGGCCGCGAAGAGACTCCGCCTTCGGGGATACGCCGTGAGCCTGGCGGGCAAGAAAAAGCCCCAGGTTGAGATCCGGCGGCGCGGTCCGGCGCCTCGGCCCAAGCGATCCCCGCCGCGGCCGGCCGGCAAACGGCGTGGTGTGAAACCCAAAGCGGCGATTCCCCAAGGGAGCACCACGCCGAAGAAGAATGTTCAGCCGCCTGCCCGGAAGACCGCGTCGACCGAGGCCGGTTTCGGCGTGGGCGAAATCCGGCAACTGGTCAGACACCAGGGTCCGATAACCAGCCTGGCCTTCTCGCCGGACGGCCGCCTGGCCTTGTCGGCGGATGGCGGTACGGTTCGCATTTGGGATTTGGCGACGGGCAAGGAAGTGCGGCGTCTCGGCGAACGGTCGGGGGACGCGGCCGTGGCCGTTTGGTCGCCGGACGGCCGCCGCGTTGCCGCTGGGGGTACGGCCAGGAGAATCCGGATTTGGGACGCGAAAACCGGGGAGTTGCTCAAGGAACTCAGACAAGAGGGCTGGATCCAGGCGCTGGCCTATTCGCCGGACGGGGCCTACCTGCTCAGCGGCGGACACCATCTTGGCGGTACCAGGTCTCCATCCAGCAACGTTCGTCTGTGGGCCGTCGATTCCGAGGTCAGCCGCCTCTTGGAGCTTCCCCTGGATTGCGTCTGGCACATCGAGTTTTCGCCCGACGGCAGCCAGGCTCTTTGTGCCGGCGGCTACGCGAGCAACAGCGATACCCCGCTGGGCCCGCTGCTGCGGGTGTGGGACGTGAAAACCGACGAAACACGGTTCGAGTTTGCTCCGCCGCTACGTACGCTGCTCTGGTCCGCCGCCTTCTCCCCCGACGGGCGTCTCGTTCTGGCCAGAGAGATTCTCGGTTCCAACGGGCTGGTTGCTTGGAACTTGGCCACGGGAGAGCGGGTCCGCCGGTTTCCCGGTCATACCGGTTTCAACGTGTTGGCCGTTTCGGCCGACGGACGCTACGTCCTCACCGGCAGCGCGGACGGCGGTTTATCGTTGTCCACCCTGCCGGACGGCCGCCACGTGGCGAGTTGGAAAGGCAACGACCAGATGGTCCAGGCCGTGGCCCTGTCGCCCGACGGCCGCCGGGCCCTCTCCGGTGGGCGCAGCGGGGTGATTCGCCTTTGGAGCCTTTCCGCCGGCGCCTCCGCTGAGACTCGCCGCCCGCGGAAGTCCATCGAGCTGCTCCAGCGGCATCGCTTCCAGCAGAAGCCCTATGCCTACGCGGTGGCTTTCACGCCGGACGGCTCCCGGCTGGTCTCCACCGGTTTCGATCACATGATGCGGGTTTGGGACGTGGACTCGGGCAAGCCGCTGGCGCAATTGGGCGACGGAAAGCTCCTCGCCACCACCGACTGTCTGGCGGTCGCGCCCGACGGCAAGAGCGTTCTGGTCGGCGAGGGCCTGTCGTACGGCTCGCAGCGGCTTTCGCTCTGGGACCTCGACGCAAAGCGCGAAATCCGCCAGGTGTCCGATTTCGCCGGATACCCCACTTGCCTGGCCTGCTCGCCCGACGGCCGGCTGGCGCTGATGGGGACCAGCGAAGGAAAAGTCCTCTTGTGGGACTTCCTTGGCGCTCGCCAAGTGGCGGATTTCCAGATGCCTTTCCGGTTGATCCGTTGCGTTTCGTTTTCCCCCGACGGCCGGCTGGCGGCGATCACCGGCGGCACCAACAAGAACCAGGTTCGCGTAATCCAACTCGACGGCGGCCACTTGGTGCACCAGATCGAGGGCCACCTTCGGGGACCGTTCCATCGAGCCCTGTTCCTCTCCGGCAGCCGCCTCATCGTCGTCCGCTCGGGCAAGGAGCTTGGGGTCTGGGATATCGCCACCCACCGGCAACGTTACACTTCGATCGCCCAGGCGCCGATCACCGATCTGGCCCTCTCGGGCGATCGGCGGTATGCGCTGACCGGCGACACGGAGGGCAACGTCTGCCTGTGGGAAGCCGAGACGGGTCGCCTGCTTGACTCCGTCGGAGGCCATGCCGCCCGGGTGACGAGCGTGGCCTTCTCGCCCCGCGGACGATACGCCGCTTCCGCCGGCTACGACGCCACGGTGCGGATCTGGAGCCTCAAGCGGCCGTAACCAAAAAAGAGGTTCGGGGTGGCGAAGCATCCCGCGTTCGGCGAGGGTCTGCGGCGTTCGGCGAGGGTCTCCCGGCCCCGCCGTGGCCCGCCTCATGTCGTGGCCGGTCTCCCGACCGAATGT
>CAYZWG010000078.1:0-5919 GCA_964481605.1 uncultured Planctomycetaceae bacterium | reverse complement strand
CCGGTCTCCCGACCGAATGTTGTGGCCGGTCTCCCGACCGAGCCACTCCCCGCCGGGCGGTGGTTTCCCCGACAAACACCAGGTGGCGTGATGTGGCACCTTTTGATCCGCGTGGTGGCCGTGCTTTGGGCCTCGCCCTACACGCTGCTGGGCCTGGTTCTGGGCACCGTGGGCCTGTTGACCGGCGGCCGGGCCCGGCTGCGCTTGCCCACCATCGAGTTTCACGGCGGGGCGGTCCGATCGTTGCTTCGTCGCCTTCCCCCTCGGCCCGGCGCCACGGCCTTGACGTTGGGCCACACGGTCCTCGGCCAGACCGCCGCCGCCCTGGACATCGCCCGCAACCACGAGTTGGTCCACGTCCGCCAGTACGAGCACTGGGGGCCCCTGATGGGGCCGGCCTACCTGCTCTGTTGCCTGCTGCTCTGGCTGGGCGGCCAAGACGCCTATCGCAACAACCCCTTCGAGCGGCAGGCTTTTGAGGAGACCGACAACGCGTCGCGCTAGACAGGGCGAAGAAAGTCGGACAGCTTCGCTTTTTGCTCCTCAATGGCTTTGAAGGCTGGATCGTCGGTGTCCTTCTGGAACAACGTGATGCGTCCCACACCACGACGGAACACGTGGAGAACACCACCCTCGCCGGGAACTGATACGAGCAGAACGCGGCATTTTCGGAAGCCAACCCGTTGCCGCCTGACGGTCGATTAGCGAACCTGTCTCCGTTTCGTCCTCTCCACATTCCCGGACTCCATCCGGAAACGTCCCGGTCCTGCGTCTGATCCGAGGAATTGACCTCGGCGGAAGCGGTTTGTACACTCCGCTGGATAGGCTCATCAACCGAAGGGAGAAAGACGCGATGACTGGTTCCCCAGCCAAGACGCGGTTCACCATCCTGCCGGGTGTGTGCGGGAAGCTGACCGTCTCGGCGCTCTACCTGCTGGCGGCTTTTCTTGGTTTTGCGGCGCTGGCCTGGTCGGCGGAGGAACAACCGGCGGGCGACGCCGGCGACGAGTCCCCGGGCAAGGTCTGCGAAGTTCTGGCGGACAAGCGGCTGGAGGAGCCGATCCGAGCGATCGTCGGGGAGTATGGTCGCCGTAGCGGGTCGCTCCTCTCGCTGAAGTTTCTGCCGTTTTCCGAGGTGGAGGCACTGGTCGAGAAGAATCAGGCGAGGTGCGACGTAGCGGTGTGCATGGCGGCCACGAAGGAGGGCAAAACGCCGGTGAGCCAGCTTCCGGGGGCGAAGAAAGTCGCCTGGAAGTACCCCACCGGCGAGCCGGTTTGGGCAGCCGTGCTCAGCAAGGACTCTTCGGCGGTGGGATTGGTCGACTTCCTGGGCGGGCCGACAGGCCATCGGCTCTGGTCGGAGTCGGAGGCGGGCTTCACCATCACCTCCGGGAAGACGCACGCCCAAGCGTTCGACTGGGTCGTTGAACATCGGGTCAAGCACACCTACCCCCTAACTGCCATGCGAATGCTCCGCGAAATGGGCGGAATCCGTGCTGGCGTCTGCATCGACATTGGCTGCGGCACGGGCAATCTCGATATCGAGCTTGCCAAGCGGTCGAGCTTCACCATTGTCGGTTTGGACATCGATCCCGACATGAAACCGCTTTTCGAGAGGCGGGTTCGCCAGGCCGGCCTGGAAGATCGCATCCGCTTCGTTACCGGTGATGCAGAGGAAATGCCCTTTGCGGACGATTATGCCGACGTGATTGTCAGCCGTGGCACGTTGACCTTCATTGCCGACATCGGCAAATGCCTGCGGGAGGTCGACCGCGTGCTGAAACCCACCGGCGTGGCTTTTCTCGGCGGTCGTTACCTCTACACGCCGCAGACGCACAAGATATCGAACGAGAAGCTCAAGAAGATCGTCCGCGAGTCGGGCGTTCCGGGGGCCAAGGTGGTCGAGCATCGCGGTCAGTGGGTCAAGATCGTCGGCCCCCAAGCCCCGGAAGCGGCCCACCGGTTTCAGGCTGGTCCGCAGATGCTCGCCAACCGGTTCATCGCGGACTATGCCATCACCGAGGGGAAGTGCCTTCTGGTTTGCCCCCGTGACGCGGGTGGAACGCAAGGTTTGCAGCAGGGATTCGTGGAGAGGACGGAGCTTGAGATCACGGCGCTGTATCCTTCGGAGAAGGTGGCCGGCGAGGCCGAGAAACGAATCCGGGATGCCCAGCTCAGCGACCGGATCACTTGCACCGTGGGCGCGCTCGACGCCTTGCCGTTCGGGGATGCCTCTTTCGACCTGGTCGCCGGCGTGGGGCCCGTGTTGATCTGGGGCAACCGGGAGAAGAAGATGCGGGAGATCTATCGTGTGTTGCGGCCGGGCGGGGCAGCTTTGATCGGCGGAAGATACCTGGGGATGCCCGACTCTCGAAAGGTTTCGAGCGAAACGCTGCGCAACGCCGCCGCCAACACGGGCATCACGTCGATCCGGGTCTCGGACGGCATGGGCCAGTGGGTCGAGATCCGCAAGGGGATCAAAGCCCGCAGCCTCCGGGACTGAGCCGGGAAATCAGGGTGAATGCCGCCCCCACGGCAACTGGCAGCGTTCGGCGCGGGGCTGCCGGCCCCGCCGAGAAAGGACCGATGGTCTCCCACATCAACCGCTTACACAAATCAAGAGAGACCTCCGGTCAGCCACCGGCGGGGTGGGGAGACCCGCGCCGAACGCTCCCTCTTCCGGCAGGGCCTAGCGGAGCTCATCCGTCATCGACGGCGGTGCGTCCTCCGGGTGGCTGCCCCAGGCCTTGTTGGGTTGGGGTCCCATCTCCAGTTCCAGTTTGCCGCCGGCGACAAGTTGCCGGTGATAAATCCAGGGTTTGTTCAACGGCTCGCCGTTGAGGGTCGCCGATTGGATGTACCGATTTTCGGGGAGGTTGTTGCGGGCCAGGATGACGAATTGCCGGCCGGGATAATATCGCCCGTCGAGGTGGATGGTGATCTTGTCGAAGATGGGGGACGTCAGTTCGTAAACCGGGTCCAAGGCCGCCCCGCCACGGACCTCGAACAACCCCATCGCCATCAGCACGCCGACCCCGCCCGCCTGGCCCTGGTCCTCGTCGCCGCGGTAGCCCTCTTGCGGGGTCACTCCGCCAAACGCCTGGCTCTTCACCCGGCGAACCCATTTCTGCGTCAGCCAGGGGGCGCCGGAGTAGTTGAACAAGTGGGCCATTTCGATCGACGGCTGGTTTCCGTAGTTCACGTAGGGGGAAAGGAAATCCTTGGGCGCGGCACGCTCGAACGCTTCGTTGAGCTTGCGGTTGAACTTCTCCCGCCCGCCCATCAGTTCGATCAGCCCCGCCACGTCGTGCGGCACGAACCAGGTGTATTGCCACGCAGTCCCTTCGCACCAGGGCTGCCCCGTTCCCCGTTTCTTCTCGAGCGGATCAAACGGCTCCAGCCAGCTCCCGTCCGCGTTGCGCGGCCGCATGAAACCGGTCTCTGGATCGAATAGATTCCGGTAGTTGGCCGCACGCTTCATGAATAGTCCATAGTCCGACGTTTTGCCCAGGGCCTTGGCCATCTGGGCCAGGCACCAATCGTCGTAGGCGTATTCCAACGTGCCCGAGGCCGGCTCCACAATCCACCCCTTGGGACGGTTGTCCATGGGGATGTACCCGTAGCGGAGATAATCTTCGATACCCCCGCCGACGGCACTCTCGTGTTCGTAGTGCCCGTGTCCCATCGCGCCCCCCGGGAATGCATTCTTGCGCATACCGGCGTAAGCAAGTTCCGTGTCGAAGTCACGGATCCCCTTCATGTACGCACCCACGATAAACGGCGTGGAATGGGCCGCGATCATCACGAACGTATAGTTGTGGCCCGACGGCCCGCGGGGGATCAGCCCACCGTCCTTGTACATGTCGACCAGAAAGTTGATCCACTGGCGGGTCACGTCCGGATAGGCCAGCGCCCAGATCACGTTGATGTTCCAGAACGTGTTCCAGAAGGCGTCGCCGTTGAAATGGGCATATTCGGGCTTGCCGTCCGGGCCGAGGGGAATCTGGCGGATCACCGGTTTGGGGCCGGTCAGGTCGCGGTATTTTCCGTCCACGTCGCTCGAGGTCCGCCGGCCCAACAGCACGTGCCAGAGGTCGGTGTAGAAGCGGGTTCGCTGGGCCCCGGTGCCGCCGGCCACCTCGATCTTCCCCAACCACCGGTTCCACACCCGCCGCGACTCTTGCCGAACCCGGTCAAAATCCCAGTGGGGCAGTTCGGTCTCGAGATTCAGCCGGGCCTGCTCGATGCTCACGTAGGAGATGGCAACCTTCAGTTGAATCACTTCGTTCTCGCCGGTGGCGTAGCGGACGAAGGCCCCGCTGCCCGGACCGGAGACCTGGTCCTCTCCGGCCAGTAGGCGGCCATCCTTCCAGCCGCCGAACTCCTGGAACGGCTTGTCGAATCGAGCCACGAAGTAGATCGTGCAGGGCTTGGGGCGGCGTCGCAACGGCCCGTTGGTCGCGTAGCCCGCCAACTCCGTGTCGCTCACTTTTCGGATCAGCAGGTCGGACGTGGGGGCCGGCCCGCATTGGGCCCCCAGGTCGAAGAGGACGTGGGCCTGGTCGGACTGGGGAAAGGTGTAGCGGTGGAAACCGACCCGGTCGGTCGAGGTAAGTTCCGCCCGGATGCCGTAATCTTCCAACGTCACCCGGTGGTAGCCCGGCTCGGCGATCTCCGTCTCATGCAAATATCGGGAGCCATACACGTCGGACCCCTGCGGTCCCTTGAGCGGTCCCGTGGTGGGCAGCACGGGAATCCCGCCCAACTGCCAGGCATGGACGTGGCTGAAGGCCCGGATTTTCTCCTTGGGGTAAAGATAGCCCGTGCTCCAGGTCCCTTTCATTTCCATGTCGGGGCTGAGGTTGACCATCCCGAATGGCCGGCAGGCCGAGGCAAAGAACAACCACCGGCAGCGGGGGGCGGCCGTGTCCACGAGCGGATTGACCCAGTCGGCGGGCTGCTTGGGTTCGGCCGCGCGGGCCGGCTCGGGGCCCAATAGACCGAGAATCGCGGCACCCGGCACGACGACGTGAAGCAGCCAAGCAAATCGGGCCATGTGTTTTTTCCTCGCATAACCTCTTGGACAACGCCGCGTAGGGTGCGTGCAAGCACGCACCCTACGCGGCTTGTAGTGACCCGATTCATCGGGTCCGTTCGTGCCATGGGTCGGGGATTGTTCCTCAGACCGCATAAATGCGGTCACTACCAGCGGTCAGTCGTCCCACCCTCGGCCGAAGTCGCAGAGCGGATAGTCTCGCCGTAGGTCGTCGAGCCACGTTTCACCGTGCTCGGCGAGCAGTGCGTGGATGCACGACCAGGGCCACTCGAACGGGTCAGTTGCGAAGCCGTGCTTGAGTGGGTTGAGAATCGTGTAATGAAGGCAGGTCCAATAATGCCGCTCACTACGGACCTTGCGATCGCTGTACTTGTACCAGACGCGACGCCCCGCCGTGCCGTCGCGTCGGTTCACGTATCGCGCCGAGCGCCCGTGCACGCGGCCCAGGGACGTGCCCAGCGCGGCAAGCCCTTCGACTTCCACGAGCAGATGGTAGTGGTTTGGCATCACCACCCAGCCCGCGCAAGGGATGCGGGCTTCCCCGCACGCTTCCAGCAGGCGTCGCTCCAGCGCGGTGAGCTCGCCACTCGCGGTAAAACGGTGCCGATGTTCATAGGTCGCCGCACTGATGAAGTACCATCCTTCCCCGGAGCGAAGATGCGGCGGCTTGTGGAGCGGAAAGCCACGGGCCCGCCGCTCTTCGACCACGGCCCGCCTCTGGCCGCTCGTCATTCGCCGATACTGATACATGCCCCGTCCCTCCACCACGCTCACAGCGGCCCGATTCATTCTCGCTTGTAGTGACCCGATTCATTCTCGCTTGTAGTGACCCGATTCATCGGGTCGATCTTGCTCCATTCCCC
>CAYZWG010000077.1:10527-16453 GCA_964481605.1 uncultured Planctomycetaceae bacterium | reverse complement strand
AATGTCCGAGGTACGACGCTTGATCGCACGACTTCACCACGTTCACCACGGCGGAATGGGGCAACCCCGAGCCACGGCCATGGCCTGGGCGGCTTGGATCGGCGTGGTCGCGGCCATCGTGGGGACTTCCGGTGCGGCGGCCGACTCGGTCTCCAGCGGCTCGGCCGCCCCGGTCCAGGAGGCGACGTCGCAACGGCCGCCGACGGGTTTGCGCCTGCCCGAAGGGTTTCGCCGCGTGACACTGTGGGTTCACGGCCAAAAGGACGAAGTCAACCGGATCGTGCCCAGCCGATACATCGACCTGTTGAACTGCGGCCGCCCGGGCGAGCCGGCCAACGCAGCGCGGGTCGTGGTGCAAGACGTGAAGGTTCTTGCCGTACACCGCTGCAAGGGCGAGGGGAATGCCTTCCCGCGGAGAGATTGCGTCGGGGTGTCGCTGGGAGTGACGCCCGAACAGGCGGAAAAGCTGGCGGTCCTGGCAGGTTTGGCAATCCTGGGCGTGCGACGTCAGCCGGCGGTGGTGGAAATCTGCGAGTTGGACGGGCCGAGACGTCCCCTGTTTTCCCGGGCCGCGTCGCTCTACTCGCTTCCCACGCCCGACCCGCGGGCCGACGCGCCGCCGGAGGGTCCCCGCCCCAGGGTGCTTCGCGTGGAGCGGATCGAGGAACCGGCCGCGGCCGACATCGAGGCAGCGGGGCATCCGGCCCCCGTGTCGCCGATGCCGAGATTGGCCCAGCCGAAGGCGGTCGAGCCTTTCCGGCAAGCCGGGGTGGTGCGGATTCCGGTCGAACTGCGGGTGGGCGACTGACGCAACTCGCGGAAAATAGAGTGCCCAGCGCTCGGCGCAGGTCTCCCGACCTCGCCGAAACCGCCGACCGCAGGTCTCCCCGGCACGGGTATGTTGTTTCCTGCGAGTTGCCTGACGCGGTGGAGCGGTCGCCCGTTCAGCCGGGGCGTCCGTGCGATCGGCACCGCTGGGCGAAGGCCGGCAGGACGCGGTCGCCCAGGCCGGCCATTCGCGGAAGGCAGGCCGGCGTCGCCGCACGGATGGCTTCGGCGTCGATGTAGTCCAGCCCGGCGATCTCCTTGCGGTTCTCTGGATGATCAAGCCAATCGGCGACCAAATCGGTCGTCATTTCGATGTGAAATTGCAGCCCCCAGGCCGAAGGTCCGGCTCGAAAGGCCTGGTGCCCGCACAGCTCGCTTCGGGCCAGCAGCACGGCACCCTGCGGCAGCTCAAAGGTGTCGCCGTGCCATTGGAACACGGTTTGGCGCGTCGCGCAACCGCCGAAGAGCGGATCGCCGGCGGCCTCTGGCGTCAACTCGATCGGGTACCAGCCGATCTCCTTGACCGGGTTGGGAAAGACGCGGGCTCCGCAGGCCTTGGCCACGAGCTGGGCTCCCAGGCAGATTCCCAGCACGGGTTGTTGGTCGTCCAGTGCTTGGCAGATCCAGTCGATTTCGCGGGCGAGGTAGGGATAGGCGTCCGTTTGGTCGACGTTCATCGGGCCGCCCAGCACCACCAGCCCGGCGGCCTGGAAGAGCGGGAGCCGATCCGGTACCTCGTCGAACAGCCGAATCGGCTGCCAATCGAGGCCGGCCGCCCGCAACGGTCCGGCCAGGCTTCCCAGGGTTTCGTGAGGGACGTGTTGGAGAACGAGGACGGGTTTCATGGGCTGGGGTAATCCGTGTTTGAGCGATAACAGAAACACCTCGTTGCGGAACGAAGCTTAGCACGGCAGGCGGCCGGAGGGCAACGGCTGAGCGGGCGGGAGGGCGCGTGCCCCTGGCATGTTGGACAGCAATTTGCTAGGCTCAAGCGTTCCCATTCCTCCTCGCGAGCAGCACGTTATCCCGGCCTCGCCCTCCCCTTTTTTTTCCCGGCGGCGGATGATCGGTGTCCGCGGGGCAACGGAGTTTTTTCCATGGCAAGCATGACCGAGACGACGCGGAAGCCGTCCGAGACGGCCGAGCGTGGGAAACCTCGCCGCGAGCAACTCGGGCCCGACGAGGTGCTGTGCAGTTTTTGTCCGGCCAAGTGTTGCCGCTACTTTGCCCTGCCCATCGAGACCCCCACGTCGCGGAAGGATTTCGAGTTTATCCGCTGGTACCTGCTTCACGATCGGGCCACCGTATTCATCGAAGAGGAGTGCTGGTATCTGCTGGTCCACACCCGATGCAAGCACTTGGGAGACGACAACCGGTGCCGGGCGTACCAGACGCGGCCGCAGATTTGCCGCGACTACACCACCGCCAAGTGTGAATACGAGGACGATTGGGTCTACGACCATTACTTCGAGACGCCGGAGCAGGTGCAGGAGTACGCCGAGGCGGTGCTGGCGGCCCGCAAGGGGCGGTGCACCCGCAGCCCCAAGCCCCAGCCGCTCGAGGTGCTTGCGTAGATCGCCGGCGGTCGCCGGCCCACGGCCGACAACAAGGCAACAGACACCGTGAGTGACAAGAAACGCATCACGCCGCGGACGCTGAAGGGCTTTCGCGATTATCTGCCCGAGGCGATGATTCCCCGCGAGCGGCTGATGGAGACGGCCCGCCGGGTCTACCGCTCCTACGGTTTCAGCCCGATCGACACGCCCGCCCTGGAATACCTGGAGATTCTCGCCGGCAAGGGTGGGGAAGAGACCGACAAACAGCTTTACCAGTTTCAGGACCACGGCGGGCGTTGGGTGGGACTGCGGTTTGACTTGACCGTGCCGCTGGCTCGATTTGCCGCCCAGCACATCAGCGAGTTGGGCACTCCGCTGAAGCGCTACCACATCGCCCCGGTGTGGCGAGGCGAGAATACCCAGCGGGGCCGCTACCGCGAGTTTCTCCAGTGCGACTTCGACACCATCGGCACGCTCTCGGCGGCCGCCGACGTGGAAACCGCCCTGGTCATTCACGACCTGTTCGACGCCATCGGCTTCGACGCCTTCACGATTCGCATCAACAACCGCAAAGTGCTCACCGGCCTGTTGGAGCGGCTCGACCTGGCCGATCGCGCCGTGCCGATTCTACGGGCGTTGGACAAGCTGGCCAAGATCGGTCCGGGGCGCGTCGCCGAAGAGATGGAGCGGACCGCCCGGACCACCGAGGTCCAGGCGGCGGAAGTGCTCAAGCTGGCCGCGATCAGCGGAACCAACGACCAGGTGTTGGCGCGGCTTGGGCCCCTGGTGGGGGCGAGCGAGACGGGCCGGGAGGGCGTGGGGCGGCTCGACGAGGTCCTCTCCGCGGTCCGCGCGGCCGGCGTGCCCCAGGGGCGGATCGCCCTGGATGTCTCCATCGCGCGGGGGCTCGACTATTACACGGGCACGATCTACGAGACGTTGCTGGACGCCTTGCCGGGCATCGGCAGCGTCTGCTCGGGCGGCCGCTACGACAACCTGGCCGAGCTTTACACCAGTCGGCGGTTGCCCGGCGTGGGGGCCTCGCTGGGGCTGGACCGGCTGCTGGCGGCGATGGAAGAGTTGAAGATGGTCGAGAAGGTGGGCACGCCGGCCGAAGTCTTCATCCCCTATTTCGACAAGGACCGGCTGCACGACTACCTGCGGCTGGCGGCCGTGCTTCGGGCGGCGGGCCTGGGCGTGGAGGTCTATCCCGAGCCGAAAAAACTGGGCCAGCAACTCAAGTATGCCGACCGCCGGGGGTTCCGCGTGGCCCTGATCGCCGGCGAGAACGAGTTTGCCTCGCACACCTGCCGGGTGAAGAACCTGGCCGAAAAGACGCAAGAGGACGTGCCCCTGGGCGAGGACGCCGCCGCGCTGGTCGAGGCGGTTCGGCGAATCTGCGCCACCTGAGGGCCGGCGTGCCCGCGTTCGGCGCGGGTCTCCTGACCCCGCCGCCCGGCCATCTGTTCGGCGAGGGTCTCCCGACCCCGCCGAAAGCATCGACCGCTCTGTTGGGCGAGGGTCTCCTGACCCCGCCGCCCGGCCATCTGTTCGGCGAGGGTCTCCCGACCCCGCCGAAAGCATCGACCGCAGGTCTCCTAAGTGCCGACAGCCGTGGCGACCGGGAGACCGTCGGTCCTCTCTCGGCGGGGTCGGGAGACCCGCGCCGAACGTCGGGAGACCCGCGCCGAACGTTGGGAGACCCACGCCGAACGTGGGCGGGGTCGGGAGACCCGCGCCGAACGTGGGGAGACCCGCGCCGAACGTGGGCAGACCCACGCCGAACGACCTCTTGCCGGCTGCGCCGGCCCAGGTTCAAGAACCTGGGCTACCCGTTTGCCGGCCGCCCGCTTGCCCTACTTGCTTTCCCTGTTGAAGCGAAACGCGTAGACGTCGGCGTCTTTCAACACGAAGCGGAGGCGGACCGGTGTGCCGGCCAGCTTGCCCAGGTCGCCGCCGCCCTTCCAGGTCATCTTCTCGGCCAGCGAATCGCCGAACAGGTCGGCACAATCGGCCAGCGAAAACCCTTCCAGCGGCGCTGCGTCGGCGTCTTGGATTTCCACGCGAACGCTTCCCGCGGCCGAGGTGGAGAAATTCAACTCCAGCCGGTTCCCCTCGAAGACCAGCGGCTTGGTGACGAACTCGCCGCCGCGCAGCGGAGCCCGGGCGGAAACGAAGCCGTCCATCCGCAGCGTGTAGCGCCGCAGCCGGCTGCCCTTGCCGGTCCAGTAGCTCTCCGAGGCATAGATCGAGAGTTCGTCGGGGGCGCCCTCTTCTTGCGATTTCGTCTCCACCACCTGCCAGGCGATGTAGTTGTCGCCGTACTTCCAGTTGTTGCGGTTGCCCAGCCCGGGACGGATGAACGCCTGGCCCCAGCGGTGGAAGGTTGTTCCGTCGCGGCTGGTCATGAACAATCCGTCGGTCAGCGCCGTTCCGTAGCGCAGCGAGACGGCCGCCCGCATTTCGCGATGCTCGCGCTGGGGCAACGCCCGCATCGACTCCGACCATCCCCGCTCGACGTAGCGGGTGGGAAAGCCGATGAACAGGTGAGGGGCGCGGAAGTAGGGCTTGATCTGGTTGGTGTAGAGGTGTTCCTGGGGGGAATCGACGTAGGTCAAGTCGGTGGCGGGCCCCCAGTGGAGAAAGTCTTTCGAGGTGGCTGTGCGGATGGCCCGAAAGCCGCTCGGCTTCCAGGTTTCCTTGGTGGTGACGCCCGCGGTGAAGATTCGCCAATAGGCGCGGTACTCTCGGCGGACGGGGTCCCAAAACGCCAGGTTTTGCGAATCGAAGGCCCCGTCGGTAATCACCGGCTGGCTTTGCATGGGCGACCAGTGCAAACCATCCGGCGAATGGAAGGCGAGCAACCCCCGGGGACCGCTGGAGCGAAGGAACGCCTTGTAGCGGGATTCCGGCGGGCAGTCGGGGTTTTCGTCCTTGAACACGGCAGGGTGGCCGGCGTCGGCCTGGGCGCCGTCGATTTCGCCGCTGGCAATGACGATGTTGTTCTCCTTGGAGCCGCGAAACTCGTACAATCCGAGATTGGGCTTGCGCCAGTGAATGCCGTCGTCGCTTTCCGCGTAGCAACAATAGAGCGGGTGGGTCCCCGCGTTCAGACCGCTTTCCGAGATGTCCAGGTGCCAAGCCTTGTAATACATCCGGTAGAGATCGCCATCCTGGAAAATCGAGTGGTATCCGCTGCCGCTTCCCTCCCACGGGGCGTCGTGCACGATCACCACTTCCCGCGGGGTGGGCGGGTGAAGCCGAAACTCGATGCCCTCGGTCCGGTCGATGAGATAGTCGTCCACCAGCAGTTCCAGGCGGGACCCGATCCGGATCGGTTCGTCCCCGCGAGAAACCGCCGGCCAGGCCAAGCTCAGCGCGGTGACCGCGATACCCATGTGTTTCCAGCACATTGATCTTTCCCCCCGGGGGTGTGGTGAATCCGTAACTGGCGTCAGGACGAAGTGCGTTCCCATACCTACTCGTTACGAAGCTCCTGCTTCGTAACGCAACCGGCGCGACGACGAAGTGCGTTCCCAAGC
>CAYZWG010000077.1:0-10427 GCA_964481605.1 uncultured Planctomycetaceae bacterium | reverse complement strand
AAGCCGGAGCTTGGCAGCGAGAGCACAGCCGGCCCGGACTGCGGCGGGGTCGGGAGACCCGCGCCGAACGGCCGGCACAGCCGGCCCTACGGTGCTTTCAAAAGCCAAGTGCCCTAGCGCCGCTTGAGCGCGAACAACGAAACGCTGTACGGCGCCAGGGTGAGCGTGTCCTTCACGCCGGAGACGGCCGACTCGTGGATCACCACGTGGGGCGTCTGGCCGGGGTTGTTGTAGGCCATGGGGTCGTTGTCGGCGATCTGCCAGAGCGTGCCCCGGCCGGAGATCGGCAGGCCGCGGATTTCCAGCGGCACGGCAAGGGTCTGGTCGGTGGGGTTGACCACAGCGAGGGTGAGCGTGCGGCCGTCTTCGCTCAGCGCCGCCTGGGCGTCGAGCGGGCCGCCCGAGGTGGTGGCCAGCGGCACGCTGCCGAAATGGTGCCGGTAGAGCTTTAGCGCCAGCCCCGTGGTGGCAAAACCGGCGGCCGTCTTGCTCGTCTTGATCGCGCCGATCACGTTGACCGTCTGGGCGTAGTTGGCCATGTAGAAGAGGTCGCTGTTGCGGGCCAACTCATTCAACCCGGCGGCGATCCCCAGGGCGTCCTTGAGGAAGTAGCGGGGTCCCACCTGGCCATACAGTTCGGGGCCGTACCAGTAGTTCCACTCGTCCAGGGCAATGCGGATGTTCTTGCCGGCCAGGGCCGGAATCTCGCGGCGATAGCGGCGGTGGGCCCGGGCCTTGAGGCGGACCTGGTCGCGGATCTGGGCCACGTGGGAGAGCACGCCGACCTTCGCTCCGCAATAGAAGTGCTCGCTGATGAGGTCCATGTGGTCGGCGCAATGGGCCATCATGCCTTCGCTCCAGGGCCCCACCGCGCCCACGGCGATCACCCGGATGGAGGGATCGACGGCCCGCATGGCGTCGACGAACCGGTTGTGTCGCTTGGTGTATTCCTCCAGCGGCACGTGGCCAAGCTGCCAGCGGCCGTACATCTCGTTGCCGATGCCCCAGAACTTGACGCCGTAGGGTTCGGCGTGCCCATGCGCCGCCCGCAGACGGCCCATCGGCGTGTCGGCGGCGCCGTTGGCATATTCGAGCTCGGCGGTGGCCATCTCCACGCTGCCCAGGCCCGTGTTGACGACCACCAGGGGGTCGGTCTTGAGAATGCGGCAGAAGGTGATGAACTCGTCGATGCCGAAGTCGTTGTGCTCGATGCCCTTCCAGGCGGGGTTCTTGCGGGGCGGTCGGCGGTCGGGGTCGCCCAGCCCGTCGTGCCAGTCGTAGCCGCTGACGAAGTTGCCGCCGGGCCAGCGATAGACGGGGGCGTCGAGTTGCTTGAGCAGTTCGAGCGTGTCGGCCCGCAGGCCGTGGACGTTGTCGGCCGGCATCAGCGACACTGTGCCCACGGAGAAGCCAACGCGGCCGGTGGAGGCGATCTCCAGCCGGGCGTCGTCCGAGTCGGCCCCGGCGGTGAACTCCAGCGGCGTCTTGGCGTAGTCGGCCGAAAGGGTCTTGATGGTGACCGTGTCGCGCTGGTCGGGCCGGTCGCCCCACACCAGGCTGACGCGAACCGGGGCCGCGCGCCCGTCGCCGGCCAGCCAGATTCGCCCCACGTAGTGCTTGCCCTTGCGGATGCCAAGCCCGGCCTGGGCGATTCCGCTGGGGGTCAGGCCGTTGGGGGCGGAGCCGTCGGGCAGATGGATTCTGGGCGTGGCGTCGCCGACGAAGGAATCCTCGGCGACCATCTTGACCGTGGCCCCGCCCAGCCGCTGCCAGGGCGAGCCCTCGGCCCCCACGGCGAGAAAGAACTTCCGGTCCCCCAGCATTTCGGCCCAGATGCCGCCGTAGATGCAGCGGCCGAGGTGCTCGATGAACTGGCCGTAGATGTACTTCTCGATCGGTTCTCCACGCTGGGCGGCGTCGATCACGATGCTGGGCTCCGGCGACGTGGTGGAAAGCAACTCGAGCTGGAGGTCGTCGAACCAGGCCTTGCCGGTGGCCAGGCCCCAGCCGCCGAACAGGCAATTGACCCAGATTCCGTCCTCCTCGTTCGTGTCGAACTCCATTTCCACGCGGGTCCAGTCCCGTGTGCCCGTCAGCGCCGGGGTGCGCGCCGACTGGATGTTGTGCAGGTTGAACAGGGCGCCGCGGCCGCCTTGGGTCTTCACGTTTTCGGTCTTGATCCAGCCGGAGAGGCGATAGCGAGAGAACGGTCGCACCGGCGTCTGGAGAAACCAGCTTGCGTCGGCGCCTTGGTCCGAGGCGATGCTCACGCTGCGGTCGCCGGTGCGGCCGGAGTGGGCATACTCGAAGGCCGCCTTTCCGCCCCAGGTGTGCGTCTTCCACCCGGCCGGCAGGTCGCCCTCGGCCCGTTCAAAGGAAGCATCGGCCAGCGGCTGCTTGGCGGCCGGTTCGGCCGCACCGGCGGCGGCAGGCAGAAAAGCGGTCCCCGGCAGCCCGAGGACGAGTCCCAACACGACACGGAGGGCAAGGCGGCGGATCGTCATGACAGTGTTCCTCAATGATGAACCGGGACAATGCTGACCTGCGAGCTCCAACTGGTTCCCAAGCTCCGGCTTGCGAACCCGCGAACCCCAACTGGTTCCCAAGCTCCAGCTTGGGAACCTACGGACCGAGAGTTCTGCTCCACCGCCGGCGAAGCGGAGCTTCGCGCCGGGTGCGGTCCCAAGCTGGAGCTTGGGACCGAGGTGGCTACTGGCTCCCAAGCTCCAGCGCAAGCGTTAGATAGGATAGCTACGCGGCGCCGCGGTTGTCCACACACCCCGCGGTCCGCACCCGGCGTGGACGATTGACACGCTCCGGCCGCTCTGGCATATTACGGCCAGCCGTTGGCCGGGGGCCCTCGATCGGGTGGGGTCGGCTTGGGGAACGTTCGCGCGGGGTGGGCAAGCCAGGAGCAGCCATGTCGGACGAAATGGAACGTCTGTACCAGCAACGACTTGAGCGTTACGTCACGGCGATGCGGAACGAAAAGCCGGACCGGGTTCCGATTCGCCCTTTCGTGGCCGAATTCACGGCGAAATATGCCGGCATGACCTGCCAGGAGGTGACCCACGACTTCAACAAGGCGTTCGAGGCGGCGAGAAAATGCGCGGCCGACTTCGACTGGGACGCGATCGTGCCCAACATGGTGTTTGTCTGGACCGGGCTGACGAAGGCGATCGGCTTGACGTATTACGCGGTGCCGGGAATCGACGTGCCGGCGGACGTCCCTTTCCAGTACATCGAGCCGCCGGAAGACAACGCCCACATGCAGCCGGACGAATACGACGCCTTGATTCGCGACCCGACCGGTTTCTTGTTCAACACCTGGCTGCCCCGGGTGACCGAGGACGTGGCCGCCGTGGGCCAGCCGACGTCGCTGAAAAACAATCTCTCGTTTGTCAAGGGTGGGATGGCGATGATGTCGTATTTTCAGGGCTTCGCCACGCAGAACGCCCGCTTGCGGAGCGAGTCGGGCACCGTGCCGGCGCTGGCGGGAATCTTGAAGGCACCGTTCGACATCATTGCCGACAAGCTCCGCGGCTATAAGGGCCTCTGCATGGACATGTACCGCCAGCCGGAGAAAGTGCAGGCCGCCTGCGAGGCGATGGCGCCGCAGCTTTTGCACGTGGCCACGATCACGGCCGATCCCCAGCGGAATCTGCCGGTGGGTCTCTGGATGCACCGGGGCTGCGTGCCGTTCTTGTCCCCGGCGCAGTTCGAGAAGTTCTACTGGCCCACGCTGAAGTGGATCATCGAGAATCTCTGGGAGCGCGGTATCCAGACGCTTTTTTACGCCGAGGGCGAATGGAACCCCAACCTGAAGCACATTGCCCAACTGCCGGAAAAGAGCATCGTTTACCACGTCGACCGGGGCGACATCTTCGAGGTCCACCGCACGCTGGGCGACAAGTTCTGCTTGAGCGGGGGGATTCCCAACGACCTGTTGGCCTTCGGCTCGCCGGAGGAAGTCCGACAGCGCTGCAAGAAGGTGATCGACGGCGTGGCCGGCGACGGCGGCTACATCATCGACGCCAGCGCGATCATGCAGGACGCCCCCAAGATCGAAAACGTTCGCGCCATGACCGACGCCGCGCGGGAGTACGGCGCTTATTGACGATGGATTTCCGGGCCGGCTCGGCCGGAGCCCGCACGAGAAGGAGCAAGACCGATGAAACAGCAAGAATGCATACGTCCCCCCGGCACTTGCATCCCGTGGGAGGAAAAAGTCAAGGAGATTCCGGAGATTTGCGGGGACGAGGAGTTGGTGAAGCGAATCTGGGAAGAGACGGACGTGTTGGGGTACCTTTTTATCTGGCACTGCCTGCTGGCCTTTTGAGCGGGGCGGCGGTGTGCCGAGGGGAGGATGGGTCCCGGGAATCGCCAAGACACCCGGACCGCAACGGAAACGAACGAGGACACGCTTCGATGAGTGAAGAAAAACACCTTGCCGATGCCATCGCACATTGCCGGGAAGACGAGGTGATGCAATTGCTGCGGGAGCAATTGGCCGGCGATGTGCCCGCCACGGAGATTCTCGCCCAATGCAATGCGGGGATGGTCGAACTGGGAAGCCGCTTCAGCCGCGATGAGTGTTTCATCCCCGACCTGATGTTCGGCGGGATGATTATGAAGAAGGTGATGGCCGAGCTGGGTCCCAAGCTGGAGGAATCGGCCGTCTCCGAGGCGACCGGCTCGCGGGCCACGGCGGTGATCGGCACGGTGCAGCACGACGTCCACGACATCGGCAAGGATATCGTGATCATGATGCTCCGCGGTTCCGGCTTCGAGGTGATCGACCTGGGCATCGACACGCCGCCGGAAGAATTCGTTCAGGCGATCCGCGAACATTCACCCCAAATCCTCGGCATGAGCCTGCTTCTGACGACCTCTTACAAGTCGGTCGCCGCCACGATGGAGGCGATCCAGCAGGCCGGCCTGCGCGAGGGGCTCTCGATCATGGTCGGCGGCGCGGCCGCCAGCCAAATGCTGGCCGAGAACGCCGGTTGCGACTATTACGGCAAGACGGCCGTGGACGGGCTGAACTTCGCCTGCCAGGTCGCCGGCATGGGATGACCCCTCGGGCGTGTCGGGCAAGAGTCCCGACAAGCCGGGACGGCTCGCGTGACGCCGGGGCGCTCCCCCCGCCGGCGTGGTGCGAGCGAACGTCCATTGCCCCTCGTTCGTAACTTGATTAAGCTTTGAGTTTTCCGTTGGCGGATGCCCGGGCAGACCCGGGCAGGGGAACGAACGCCTGCGGCGCCCGGCGATGGGGCCCGTGGGCAGTGCAACGTGGGTGCAACGCAGATGCAAAGGATTTTCCTGGTCCTTGTGTTCTCGGCTTTCTTAGCCATGCCCTGCCCGGCACAAGACTGGGCCCGGGCGATGTTCGACCATACGAGTCACGATTTCGGCATGGTGGCCCGAGGGGCCAAGGTGGAGCACCGCTTCCCCCTGGAGAACATCTACCTGGAGGACGTGCATATTGCTTCGGCCACCCCCAGTTGCACTTGCACCTCGGTAAAGATCACCCAGCACCACCTGAAAACCTACGAGAAAGCGGAAATCATTGCCACGATCAACACGCGGCAGTTCACCGGGCGGAAGGACGCCACGATTCGCGTGGTGCTGGATCAGCCGTTTCCGGCGGAGGTGCAGTTGCACACCTACGCCTACATCCGCACGGACGTGGTGTTGCAGCCCGGCTCGGTCCAGTTCGGCTCGGTGCCGGAAGGGACGGCGGCCGAAAGGACGCTTTCCTTGAGCCACGCCGGTGCGAGCCAGTGGCAGGTGGTGGGCGTGGAGTGTGGAAATCCGTACTTGCAGGTGCAAGTCGTGCCCGGCCCCCAGAGCGCCGGCCAGGTCAACTACACGCTGAAATTCCAACTCAAGCCGAACACCCCGCCGGGCTATCTTCGCCAGTACGTGACACTATTGACCAACGACGAGACGAAGCAAGCCCAGCGGGTATTGGTGGCGGTCGAGGGCGTGGTGGTTCCGACCGTGACCATATCCCCCTCCCCGCTGGCCTTGGGGCTGGTTCGCCCCGGCGGCAAGGCGGTGAAAAACCTGGTGATTCATGCCCAGCAGCCTTTCCGTATCCTGGGGATCGACTGCCCGAATGACCGGTTCAAGTTTGCTTCCCGTGAAAAGCTTGACGTGGCCAGCACGCTGCACGTGCTGGGTGTGACGTTTGCCGCGGGCGAAACGCCCGGCAAGATCGAGGGGGCGATCCGGATTCGCACCGATCTGGGCGGCGAGAAGACACTCGAAGTGGCCGTCACCGGCGAGGTGGTGGCTGGGCCGGGCGGGTCGGCGGTGGAGTCCTCGTCGACCGACAAGGCCGGCAAGAAAAAGGACCCGGCCCATGCGGCCAAGGGCGACCAGTCCGGTTGGCAGAGCGTGCCGTAGGGCCGCGGTTGCGGCCGGTTCACGGGTGGCCCAGGTTCTTGAACCTGCACCCGGCGGCAGCCGGCAAGAGGTCGCGTTCGGCGCGGGGCTGCCGACCCCGCTCGTGCGCGGGTGGCGACGCCCAGGCGGTGTTGCTGTTCGATGGGTGGAGTGATTTGCCCTGACCTCTTGTGGCTCCAGCCACACCGGTTCGAGAACCGGTGCTACCCACTGAATTCGAGAGGAGACCCACACGATGCGAAGGTTCCCCGCGGCCGTGGTTGCCATCTGGATGGGCCTTTGCTGGAGTGTTGCCGCGGCATGGGCGGCCGATTGGAAGCCGGCCCAGGGGCCGCTCTTGACCCGCTGGGCCAAGCAGGTTTCGCCGGATCGCGCCCACCCGGAATATCCCCGGCCGCAGATGGTCCGGCCCCGCTGGCAGAACCTCAACGGGCTGTGGGACTATGCCGTGGGTGCCCGCGAGGGCGACCGGCCGGCCGACTTCGAGGGCAAGATTCTTGTGCCCTTTCCGATCGAGTCGGCCTTGTCGGGCGTGATGAAGCAGGTGGGCCCGGCCAACCGGCTCTGGTATCGGCGCACGTGGGAGCTGCCCGGCGACTGGGCCGGAGAACGGATTCTGCTGCACTTCGGCGCCGTCGACTGGGAAGCGACCGTGTGGGTCAACGGCACCCGCGTGGGGTCGCATCGCGGCGGCTACGATCCATTCACTTTCGACGTCACCAAGGCGCTCAAGCCGCAAGGTCCGCAGGAGATCGTGGTGGCCGTGTGGGACCCGGTCGACGAGGGGACCCAGCCGCGGGGCAAGCAGGTGCTCAAGCCACGGGGCATCTGGTACACCTCGGTGACCGGCATTTGGCGGACGGTTTGGCTGGAACCCGTGCCGCCGGCGTCGATCGGGCGGTTGAAGATCGCGCCCGACGTGGACACCGGCACGCTGCGGGTGTCGGTCCAGACCAGCGGCGCGGAGCCGGGCGACGCGATCGTGGCCCAGGCGCGGGAGGGCGACCGGGTGGTGGCCGTGGAGGATGGCCGGCCGGGGTCGCCGCTGGAGTTGAAGATTCCCCAGGCCCGGCTCTGGTCGCCCGGGGAGCCGTTCCTCTATGACCTGGAAGTGCGGCTGGTTCGCGGCGGCCAAACGCTGGACAAGGTGGAGAGCTATTTTGGGATGCGGAAGATCGCTCTGGGCAAGGACGAGGACGGGCTGGTGCGGATTCTGCTGAACAACAAGTTTCTCTTCCAGTATGGCCCCCTGGACCAGGGCTGGTGGCCCGACGGGCTCTACACCGCGCCGACCGACGAGGCGCTCCGCTACGACCTGGAGGTGCTCAAGCGGATCGGCTGCAACATGCTGCGGAAGCACGTGAAGGTCGAGCCCGACCGGTTCTATTACTGGTGCGACAAGTTGGGCCTGCTGGTTTGGCAGGACATGCCCAGCGGCGACCGCTACATCGGCGGCGGCGATCCCGACTTGAAGCGGAGTCGGGAGTCGGCCGAACAGTTCGAGTTGGAGTTGGGCCGGGTGATCGACGCCTTGGGCAACCATCCCTCGATCGTGATGTGGGTTGCCTTCAACGAAGGCTGGGGCCAGTACGACACGGGGCGGATCGTGGAAAAGATCAAGCGGCAGGACCCCAGCCGGCTGGTGGACGACGCCAGCGGCTGGGCCGACCGGGGCGTGGGCGACGTGAACGACATGCACCGCTATCCGGGGCCCGCGCGGCCCCATCCGGAACCCCGACGAGCGATCGTGCTGGGCGAGTTCGGCGGCCTGGGGCTCCCCCTGGAGGGCCACACCTGGCAGCAGGAGAAGAACTGGGGCTACCGGTCGTTTCCCTCCCGCGACGCGCTGACCGACGCCTACGTGGCGCTGTTGGCCAAGCTCCACCCGCTGGTGGGCGAGGGGCTTTCGGCCGCCGTCTACACCCAGACCAGCGACGTGGAAATCGAAGTCAACGGGCTGATGACCTACGATCGGGCGATCCTCAAGATGGACCCGGCGCGGATTGCCCAGGCCCATCGCCGGCTGCACCTTCCGCCGCCGGTGGTCAAGGTGCTGGTGCCCAGTTCGCAAAAGCAGCCGCAGACCTGGCGCTACACCACCCAGGTCCCGGCCGAGGGCTGGGAGCAGCCCGACTTCGACGACTCGGCTTGGCAGCAGGGCCCCGGCGGGTTCGGCACCCGGGAAACGCCGGGCGCGGTGGTCGGCACGGAGTGGAAAGGCCCCGACATCTGGCTGCGGCGGTCGTTTCCCTGGAAGCGGGCCAGGTTGGAGCAGCCGTCGCTGATCGTCCATCACGACGAGGACGCCGAGGTCTATCTGAACGGTCGCCTGGTGGGCAAGTTCTCCGGCTACACGACCGACTACGCCAACCTGCCGGCCAAGCCCGCGCTGGGCGAGGCGTTGGTCGAGGGCCGCAACGTGCTGGCGGTGCATTGCCACCAGACCGAGGGCGGGCAATACATCGACGTGGGCCTGGCCGACATCCTTCCGCCCCAGTGACCCCCGCTTGCGTCGAGAGCACGCGATCAAGCCTTGATCGTGTAGGGTTCTCGCTGGCGGCGGCTGCGGAGCGCGCTGGCCTGCCGGTCGCCCACGAAGTCTTCCCTGGCCGGGTCCCAGTGGAGTTTCCGCTTGAGCAACAGGGCGATGTTGCAGAGGTGGCAGGCGGTCATCGTGCGGTGGTGGGTGAACGGATCGGAGATGGTGAAGCTCCGCTGGCGGAGGCATTCGAAGAAGTGGCGCATGTGGTCGCCCGGCTGCTTGCCGTGGTAGAGCTTAATCACCTCCCGGTCGAGCCACTGGTTTTCGGCCGGGGTGAGGCCCTCCACCGGCTTGCCCGTCAGGCGGCCCCGGTTGACGAAGATTCGCCCCAGCTCGCCCTCGAACCAGATGCCGTTGTCGGGTCCGTCCTGGACGATCATCCGGTTTCCGTTTTTGTAGGTCAAGTTGATTTTGAACCGGGTGGGCGTGTTGTAGCCGTTGGGTAATTTGACCCGGCCGTCGAAGAAGGCCAAGGGATCGAAATCGGCGGGCATAATACTGGGGAATGCACCGCTGCCCTCCACCTCGATCGGCCCGGAGTCGGTGTAGCCCAGGCCCCACTGGGCGATGTCGATATGGTGGGCACCCCAGTCGGTCATCTTGCCGCCGGAATACTCCAGCCACCAGCGAAAGGTTTTGTGGCAGCGCTGGAGTGTGTAGGGCAGCTTGGGCGCCTGGCCCAGCCAGAAGTCCCAGTCGAGATCGTCCGGGGGCGTTTCGGTGGGGAATGGTCCGCCCGTGGGCGCGCCGCCGATGGAGCAGGTGGCGGTGAGCTTTTTGCCCAGCCGGCCGCTCTGGGCCAGCACCACGGCCTTGAGAAACATGCTCTTGTTTTCGCTTCGCTGCTGCGTGCCGATGTGCAGAATCTTGCCGCTTCGGCGGACGGCCTTGAGAATCTGCTTGCCTTCGTCGATGGTCAAGGTGAGCGGCTTCTGACACTGCACGTCCTTGCCCGCGGCGAGCGCGTCGATGACGATTTTCGTGTGCCAATGGTCGGGCGTGGCGATCAGCACGACGTCGATATCCTTCCGCTGGAGCAGATCTCGATAGTCGCTGTAGACCCGGCACTTGCCGCCGAAGCGTTCGTCGGCGACGAACCGCCGGGCGTGGGACTGGTCGACGTCGGCACAGGCGACCATGTTGGCGAATCGAGAGGCGCTGCGGCCGTCGCCGGTACCCATCCCGCCGACGCCGATCGAGGCCGCGTTGGGCCGGTCGTTCTTGTCCTCGGCCCTGGCGCGGGAGCTGCTCCAGACGTAGGGCGTGATGGCCGCGGCGGCCGAGGACTTGAGAAAGTTGCGGCGGGTCGAGGGGCACGGGGGCATGGAGAACTCCTTGTCGGCTTATGGTGGAGATCGGGAGGGAATCGGACAGGCTGTCGGGGGCAAGGGGGAAGGGCGCCGGCGACGCTCAGTTTAACCCAAGTTGATCCGTTGCAACCACAAAACCCCCTATTTCACCGCGCGGGCGTTGG
>CAYZWG010000076.1:14303-16589 GCA_964481605.1 uncultured Planctomycetaceae bacterium | reverse complement strand
CGCCGGGCAAAAACCGCGCAACCGTTTTGTTTGACACGGGAGGTGGTCGAATTCCTCGCCCGCTTACAGGTGCATGACCTATGCTTGAATAGTCTGCGGAAAACCACGTTCGCGGGGCAGTTTCCAACGCAGAAACGTGTGGCAGGCCGTTTCGAGGTCTGGGACCGATGAGAACGCTTTCGACGAAAGAGTTGCCGGCACGCGGCGCCGCCTCGACGCCGGTATCCGCCTGCGCGTTCGCGCGGGTTGAGCCGGTGACCGGCGACGGCGGCGAGGAGCTGCGGCAGACCACTTGCAAGGCTTGTGTTGCCACCACGATCAAGGTCCTGGTCGTGGTACTGGCCGCCGAGATGGTGGTGATGGCGGTCTTGTACGTGTTGGCGCTGGGGGGCATCTGGGATATTCTGCTCGATCCGCTCTTGCTGACGGCGCTGGCGACACCACTTTTGTATCGGTTCATCGTGGGACCGCTTCGCGAGAGCCTCCGGCACCGGCAGCAGGCAGAAGAGGAGCTGGCCCGCGAGCACGCCAGCCTGGCGACCGTGCTCGCCGCCGTTCCGGTGGGCATTTTGCTGGTCGATGAACAGGGTCTGGTCCGGCAGATCAACGACACGGCCGCCAGGCTGGTCGACCGCGACCGTTTCCAGGTCGTCGGTTCTCGGCCGGGCGACGGCATGGGGTGTGTCCATGCGATGGGAAAAGCGGAAGGATGCGGCCACACGCCGTACTGTTCCCGCTGCGCGTTTCGCGGCACGTTTGAGCGGGTGCTCAAGGAGCGGCAGGCGGTTCGAGAAGTCGAGTTTGAACACACCTTCGTGGTGGACGGCAAGGAAGTTCGGCTTTGGCTGTCGTTGAGTGGAACCCCGGTGTTCCTCGGCGGCCGTTTTTACGCTCTCTTAGCGTTCCGCAACATTACGAATCGCAAGCAGAGCGAGCAACAGTTGAAGGACTATTCCTCGGCCTTGGAGTCGGTCAACCGGGCGCTGAAGAAGGCCAGCGAAGCCGCCCAGGTCGCCAGCCGGGCCAAGAGCGAATTCCTGGCCAACATGTCTCACGAGATTCGCACCCCGATGACGGCGATCCTGGGGTTCTCCGAGGTGTTGCTGGAACAACTCGACGACCAGCAGCAGTTGGATGCGGTCAGCACGATCCATCGCAACGGCGAGCATTTGCTGGAGTTGCTCAACGGTATTCTCGACCTCTCCAAGATCGAAGCCGGCAAGTTGGAGGTTGAGAAAGTCGCGTGTTCGCCGCGCCAGATCGTGGCCGACGCCGTATCGCTGATACGGCCCAGCGCCGAGGCCAAGAACCTGGCGATGGAAGTCGAGTACGTGGGAGAGATTCCGGCAACCGTGCACTCCGATCCTCTCCGCCTGCGACAAATCCTGATCAACCTGCTGGGCAACGCCGTGAAGTTTACGGAAAGAGGGTCGATTCGCCTGGTTGCCCGGCTCGTTCCAGAGGCCGACCAGGCTCCGCGGTTGCGGTTCGAGGTGATCGACACGGGCATCGGGATGACGCCGGAGCAGGTCTCGCGGCTGTTCGTGCCCTTCACCCAGGCCGACTCCTCGACCACTCGCAACTACGGTGGAAGCGGGTTGGGGCTGGTCATCAGCCGGCGGCTGGCGGAAATGTTGGGCGGGGGGATTTCCGTCTGCAGTGTGCCGGGCAAGGGGAGCACGTTTCGCGTGACGGTGGAAACCGGTTCCCTCGATACCGTGGCGGAGACGCCAGACGACCGAACGAAAGAGATCGAAAAGAGCGAGGGTAACGGGCAGGAATCCTGCTCGCGGAAAGACCGGCTCGACTGCCGCGTGTTGCTGGCGGAAGACGGGCCCGACAATCAGCGGCTGATCTCGCTGGTGCTGGAGAAGGCGGGGGCCGAGGTGACGGTGGCGGGGAACGGGCTGGTGGCCGTGGAGCGTGTGCTGGTGGCCCGCCAGCAGGGCCGGCCCTACGACGTCGTGCTGATGGACATGCAGATGCCGGTGATGGACGGCTACGCGGCGACCGGCCGGTTGCGGGAGGCGGGATACACGGGTCCGATCATCGCGCTGACGGCGAACGCGATGCACGGGGACGAGGAGAAATGTCGCCAAGCGGGGTGCGACGATTACTTGTCGAAACCGATCGAACGGGGCAAGCTGTTGGACCTGATCGCGGTGCATACCGGCCGCCGGGCCGCCCGAGAGGCGGCGGCCGTCTCTTGAGTCACGCGGCTCCCGCGGCTACGCCGCCATGCAAGCATTCCGTAGGGTGGGTGCTCTGCACCCACGCGATGCGCCG
>CAYZWG010000076.1:9452-14203 GCA_964481605.1 uncultured Planctomycetaceae bacterium | reverse complement strand
CTATTCATCCGCGTCGAGCACCACGGGAACGTTCACCGGCTTCCCCTCGCGAATCACGTTGAGCTGGACCGTGTCGCCGGGGCGGCGGCTTTCGATCAGGCCGATGAACTCCTCCACGTCGTGGACGCGTTTGCCCTCCACGCCGACGATCAGGTCGGCCGCCGAGCGATCCAGCACGGTTTGCTGCCAGATATAGGGTCCCTGGCGACGCTCGATGTGGTGGACCTTGGGGCCGCGAATGCCGGCCCGCTCGGCCGCTCCGCCGGGTGAGAGCTGGGCCACCAAGAGGCCCTCGTCCACCTGGTAGACGCGGGCAATGCCGATGTCGGCCCGCACCACGTGGCCCTTTTCGATCAGTTGGGGAACGATCCGGGCGATCGTGTTGATGGGGATGGCAAACCCCACGCCGGTGTTCTCTTGGGTCTTGCTGGCGATGGCCTGGTTCATCCCGATCATCCGGCCGCCGGTGTCCAAAAGCGGCCCGCCGGAATTGCCCGGGTTGAGCGCCGCGTCGATCTGGATCATCTGTTCCATCCGGCGGTGGAGGCGGGGACTGGGCAGTTGGCGGTTGAGGCTGGAGATGATCCCCGTGGTGAGGGTCCGCTCCAGGCCGAAGGGGTTGCCGATGGCATAAACCCGCTGGCCGACCAGCAGCTTGGAGGAATCGCCGAGGGTCACCGGGTGGAGACATTCGGCCGGGGCGTCGATCTTCAACACGGCCACGTCGGTATTGCGATCGAGGCCCACCACCTGGGCTTCGTAGGATTTTCCGTCGAACAAGGTGACTTGAATCTGGCGGGCGTCCTCGATCACGTGGAAGTTGGTGACGATGTGTCCCTGCCGGTCGAGCACGATGCCGCTGCCGGCCCCTTCGGTGGGGACCTCGAACATAAAAAAGCTATCCGTGCGGACGCTCTTCGTGTTGATGTTGACCACGCCGCGGTTGGTCTTTTGGTAGACGCCGATATTGACGCGTTCCTCGGGCGTGAGGGCTTCGAGTTGGGCCGGATCGAGCGGGCGCACGCGGACCAGGGTGGCGGGGGCGGGCTCCTGGGCGGCGGAAGTGCTTGCCGAGTCGGGGAGTACGTGCAACGAGGTGACGGCCAGGGCCCCACAGAGCCCCGAGGCCAAACAGAGCAGGATGGTTCGTCGGACGGTCATCACCGATGCCTCCTTTGCCAACGGTCGGTTTTATAACTGGACTTTTGCAGAATGGCGACACAAGGTCCCCTCTCCCTCTGGGAGAGGGTTAGGGTGAGGGCGATTGGCGGAAGAATGTCTTGCCTTGCTTGCGTGCCTCCTCTCACCCCTCACCCCCGGCCCCTCTCCCAGAGGGAGAGGGGAGGAGTTTGCAAAAGTCCGGTTTATAACTGGAGCGGCCAGATCACGGGGATCAGCAGGTTCGCCGTCACGCCGATCACCAGCGCCAGCGGCCATCCCACCCGCAGGTAGTCGCGCGGATGGTAGCCGCCGGGCCCCATCACCATCAGGTTGGTCTGGTATCCGATGGGCGAGAGGAAGCTGAGCGAGGCGCCCAGGGCAATCGCCATCACGAAGGGGCGAGGACTGCACCCACACGCGGCGGCGGTGGCCACGCCGATGGGAAACATCATGATCGCCACGGCGGCGTTGCTGATCGTTTCGGTGAAGATCACGGTCAACACATACAACAGCACCAAGAGGAGGTACGGATGATCTCCACCCAGGGTTTCCACGAAGGTGGTCGCCAAGGCATCGGCGGCCCCGCTCTGGGCCAGCGCCCGGCCCAGCCCCAGGGCGGCGGCGATGGTGACCAGCACGTGCAGATCGACGGCGGAGCGGGCCTCGCTCAAGGGCACACAGCGGCCCACCACCATCAGGCCGGCGATGGTGATTGCGGCAATCGCCGTGGAGCCGAGTCCGGCCAGCGGGCTGTGGGGCGAAATCCAGGTTGTGGCCATCAGCCAGCCGATCAGCCCCAACATCAGCGTCACGGCCAACCAGGCGCGGTGATGGCGTCGGGCCTCGGAGCCCTCCACGTCGGCCACCAGGTAGAAGTCCGTGTTGTGGCGATAGCGGGCGGAGAATCCGGTTCGGGTTTGTAGCAGCAGGGTATCGCCCGGCTCCAGCACGATGTCGCCGATCTTGCTGGGCAGCCGGGCCCCGTTGCGGTGGACGGCCACGACCGCGGCATTGTAGCGTTGGCGAAAATTGCCCAGCCGCACCGTGGTGCCGATCAGCGGGGAAGAACGGGAGAGGACCACTTCGGTCAGGTGCCGCATCTGCCGCCGCTGGGGATGAAACTCGTAGGTGATGTCCCCGGCCGGAACCAGGCCGGGAATTTTTTCCAGGTCGACGATCGTGGTGACCACGCCGGTGAAGATCAGGCGGTCGCCGGTGCGGAGCGTGTCGTTGGGGGCGACGGGCGTGATCACGTCGCCCTGGCGGTCGATTTCCACCAGGAACAATCCCCGCAGGTGTCTCAGACCGGCCTCCTCGACCGTCTTTCCGACCAGCCGACATTGCGGCTGAACGACCATTTCGACCAGGTAGTTGCGCCGCTGCTCGTCCAATTGTTCGATCAACTGGGTGCGGTCCGGCAGCAGCCGTCGGCCGATCAACAGCAGGTAGAGGCTGCCCACCACGGCGCAAGGCAGGCCCACCTGGCCGATCTCGAAGAGCCACATTCCGCGAAGCTGCTCGTGGAAGCCCTCCAACTGGCGGTAGCGGCCGCCGCCGGCGGCGATGGCCTGGGTCTCTTGTCGATATTCCTCCTTCAACAGACCGTTGACAATGATGTTGGTGCTGGTGCCGATGAGGGTGCAGGTGCTGCCCATGATGGCCAGGTAGCTCAGCGGAATGAGCAGCCTGGAGGGCGAGATGCCGCGGCGGCGGCACCAATCCAGGACGATGGGCACGAACATGGCCACCACGGCCGTGTTGAGGATGAAGGCGGAGATGGAGAGCACGGCCGCGGCCAGCCGCGCCAGCGCCTGGCGAGTCGTCCTCGCCGAGCCGAGCAGCCAATTGCCCACCCGGTCGAGCACGCCGGTGGAGCGTAGCCCCGCCGAGACGACGAACAAGGCGCCGATGGTCATCACCCCGGGGTTGGCAAATCCGGCCAGGGCCGCCTGGGGAGAAATCACTCCCCCGATGGTGACGGCCACCATGGCCCCAAGGAAGAGCAGGTCGGTGGGCGCGCCGCGCTTGACCAGCATGGCCAAGAACACGGCCGCCGCGACGGCGATCGCAATCCAGCCGGCGGTGGTGATGTCGTGTTGCGCGAAAAGCATCATGGATGGTTCTTCGTCGGACAGCGCCACTTAGGGCTCCTCCCCGCCGGCCCTGTGCCGGTGGGGGACGGTTTGAGAACTACCACGCCCACACACGCCCCACCCACGCGAAGTGACTGGCAACCGTTGGGGCTGGCAGCCGTTGGTAGTTTCCAAACCCGTAGTCCACCGGCACGGGGCCGGTGGGGGGTAACACCTGAAATCCCAGTGCTTTACGTTCTTCGACCTCCGTTATGTGACGCTGCCATATTAGGGGGGGAACCAGCCGTGGGGGCGATGACGATCCCCGCCGGGGTAAGAGGTCGAAGTATAACATACGGCCGCCCAGCTTCCGAAGCCGGAAATTGTCCGCATCACGACGGCCGTGGAGGGGGGGAAAGGCCGGCAGTCTGGCGATTGCCGGTAGATCCCGGAGGGGAGCGATTCTAGCCGGAAGATTTTCGAGTTTGCGGGCGGTGGCGTCGAGACCTGCAAACTCATCGTACCCATCCTATGCTTCCCATTTTGGGGCGTCAAATCCGGCAGAATCTTTCTCTGGGAGCGATAATCTTTCACTCATCGCATCAAACCGACCGGGACCACCCCAGGTGCGTTTTTCCCCTATGTTTTTTGCTATGCCCATATCTTCAAGTGGTCTCTATTTGCCTAATGACCCCAACTTGGACACTCCGATACGGTAATCGACGCTTGCCCACCATGTGGCGTTTGTTCGTGACCAACCAACATCCCACCCAAACCCATCAAGGCTTTTCCGGGAGGAACTGTGGAAATGAATTGCACGCGAGTGCCGCAATCGTTGTTGATTGCCCTGTTTGGCGGAGCGGTCCTTTGGCTGACGACCGCGGTGTGTCGCCCGGCCGTAGCGACCGATCTTGGGCCCGACTCAACCCCGGCGGTCCAGACGCCGGAGACACTCCCCGCACCGAGCGGGGCGGAGGCCACGCCGGCGGTCCCCCAGCCGGCCGAACTGAGCGGCGAGGAGTCCGGCGCCGAAGCCGAGGACACCGGTGCCGTGGAAAGTGAATGCGAGGACGAGTATTGCCAAAAGTACGGATACTTCGACGACGCCGACGGCTACGATGGGGAAACCGAGGCGGCCGACGATGGTCGGGAAGAGATGGACCTTTCGCGTGACGACGCGGTAGAGACCGGTTCGCAAGCCGATCAAGACCGTGGCGAATGGGAGTACGACGACGTCGACGCCTATGCGGACGATCGCTCCACGCAGGAGGAAGAGCCCTACTACTTTGACGGCGAAGACTACGCGAACGAGATGGGCTATGACCAAGAGGTCGACCAGCAGTACACCAGTGAGGAAGAGCAGCCGGCCGAGACCGCAGAAACTGCCGAGGACGATTCCCTCTCTGAGGAGGAATACTCCTACGACGACGGGGACGATTACAACTACGAAGACGAGATGGGCCATGACCAAGAGGTCGACCAGCAGTACACCAGTGAGGAAGAGCAGCCGGCCGAGAC
>CAYZWG010000076.1:0-9352 GCA_964481605.1 uncultured Planctomycetaceae bacterium | reverse complement strand
ATGACCAAGAGGTCGACCAGCAGTACACCAGTGAGGAAGAGCAGCCGGCCGAGACCGCAGAAACTGCCGAGGACGATTCCCTCTCTGAGGAGGAATACTCCTACGACGACGGGGACGATTACAACTACGAAGACGAGATGGGCCATGACCAAGAGCTCGACCAGCAGTACACCAGTGAAAAAGAGCAGCCGGCCGAGACCGCAGAAACTGCCGAGGACGATTTCATCTATGAGGAGGAATACTCTTACGACGACGACGGCGACGATTACCACTACGAAGACCCGATGGAGTACCGATACAACGCTGATGAGGAAGACTCCTCCGCGGAGGAGGCACCGGCCCAGACTGCCGCGGCCGCCGAGAATGATCTGATCGACGCGGAAGAGCACCCCTGGGCGGACGAAGAGTCTTGGTACGACGAGGAGTACGTCGACGAGCAGTCGGCGGTGGAGACGGAACCGGCCCAGCCGGACGACGCCGCGGTCGGCACCGCGGAGGAGACCCCCGAAGACGGTTTCTCCTACGAGTATGACGACTACGATTCGTTCTACGGATCGCGGTACGACGACCCATCTGGGTACGGCGAGGAGTACGGCTCGAATGACGAGGAAGCCGGTGACGCCGAGGAAGCCGGCACGCCGGTGGCTGGCAACGCCGAAGAAGCTGGCGACGCCGAGGAAGCCGGCCAGGCGGCGTACGGTACTTGGGAGTCTGATCCCCAGTCGGCCGATGACGAAGAGGTCGATGAAGAGGAGATTGCCCAGCCCGCGGCGGCGGATGCCCTCTACCAGGGTTACAGCGAGGCGTATCCGGACGAGGAGTCCGCTTACCCGGCGGAGGACAAGGACGCGGAAAGGATCGAGGCGGAGGCCCCGTCCGTGGAGGAATCCAACGACCAGTGGTCGTACGAAGAGGATGCCGATCCGGCCTGGCAGGATGCCGCCGCGATGTCCGACGCTGCCGTCGAGGAACCGGCTGAGGCCGCCGTCGCGGCCAAGCCGGAGCAAGCGTACGAGTACGACGAGTACGAGTACGACCAAGCGGGGGATGCTACCGACGAGGCCGATTCCCCCCAGCAGTCGCTGGAAGAGGACTCGAGCGAGATGGGCACGGAGGCCGAGGCCCCGGACGACTTCTCCTACGACGACGCCGATCCGTACGAATACTACGGCTACGGCACTGGCGAGGTCGAGCAGCCCCCGGCGGAAGACGCCGCGGAGGAGGTGATGGAGCCGTCCACCAGCGGTCTGGAACTGTTTGCCTGGCGACCCGGGGAACTGCTGGTCGATTCGGACCGGCAAATCCTGGCGGACTTGGAGCGGCTGTGCGACCGGCCCTCGGGCACGCGGCGGGCCACGCTGAACGAGTACCTCGACACGCTGGGGATGGAGGCGATCGACCTGGCCACGCGGTTTGAAGACGTCACCGGGATCGAGGTCCTTTCGTTTGCCGACGACCTGCCGGCGGCGGCGGCGTTTTTGGCCAGCTTCCGATTGCGCCAGCAGCGTGAACTGGGAATCGACGAAACGGTCGATCTGCTCCAGCGGAGCCTGAAGAATGTCTCCCTGGACTGGATCGAGGGCGTGGGCGAGATCGCCCGCGAGGGATTGCCCGACGCGGCGTCGAACGCCCCCGGCGACAGCGGGGACATCTCGGTTTCCGACCACCCGATGGTCGGGGCGATGGTGCACGCGGCGACCCACTCGATCGAGGGGTTGCGGGTGGTGGTTGCCGGCGTATCGGAGCGGCTGGCCGAGATTCCGTGGGAGTCGATCGCGGCGCGGCTGGGCGAGGGGCCCACGGCGGCGCGGCCGGCCGGCAACGACCAGCCGGTGCAGCGTTAGCCCGAGGGGCGAAGACTTCCGTTAAGCTCTTGTGTTGTCACGATTTGCGGCCCGGGACCAGCTTGTCCCGGGCCGTTTTTCATTGCCGGTGAGGGGCAAACGGCGAAGGAGGGCGCGGCCTAGGGCGAAGTTCTTGTCCGGCCGTTGTTTTCCCTTCCCTCGCCGGGGATCGCGTTGAGGGGAGTGGCGGGCCGGAAATTCGCCGCAGAGTGCCAATTTTGCCCACTCCGGGGATTTTTCTTGGCAGGACTCGCGTCGGGTGGGTAGAATAAACGTAAATCGTTGACTGGCTGTTTGTTTCGCGGAAACTTTGGACCAGCGGACAATCAACTTGCCGATTTGCCGGGCCGCGTTTCACGGCGGCCTTCGGCTGTCGAAAGAGAAATCGGTAAATTGTTTTTCGGCCGCTTCTTTCGGTTTTCTGCGAACCGTTCGAGGGTTCGGGCTGTCGCCGCGGAACACGACGGTCCACACACTTTCTTCTTCCGCGCCGGAGATTCAAGACATGTCGACGAAAGTTCGTTTCCGCTTGGCCCTGCTGCCCTGGGCAACGATCTTCTCGGCCCTCGTCGCCACAACCGTTTTGGGCGGCGAACCGGGTACCGAGGCAGCTCGGCTGGCGACCTATCGCCCCAGTGACGGCGCCACGTATTTCGTCTTGAGCTTGAAGCCGAACGTCGCCCTGGAACCGGCGGCGGCCCACGACGTGGTCGTGCTGTTCGATACGTCGGCCAGTCAAACCGGTTCGTTTCGCCAGCACGCGCTGGCGGCGCTGGGGGGATTGCTGGAGAAGCTGGGCGGGCAGGACCGCGTCCGCCTGATGGGGGTCGACATCAACGCGGTGCCCATGACCGACGGATTCGTGGCCCCGCAAGGGGCGGCGATGGACAAGGCCTTGGCCAAGCTCGAAGGGCGGACGCCGCTGGGTGCTACCGACATGGGAGAGGCCCTGAAAGCGGCCGCCGCGAGCTTTGCCCAGGACTCGACGAATCCCCGCGTCGTGGTGTATATCGGCGACGGCGTGAGCAAGGCCCACTTTGTCGGCACGGAGGAATTCGAGCGGACGGTTGCCTCGCTGGTCGATCAGCGGGCCGCCGTGTCGAGCCTGCCCGTGGGGCCCCAGGTCGATCTGCGGCTGTTGGACGCCCTGGCCGGCCAGACAGGTGGGATGGTGGTTTTGGGGGGTGAGAAGGAAGCTCCCAAGGCGGTCGGCGAGAGAATGGCCACGGCGGCCGCGGCGAGCGTGCTCTGGCCGCAGCAGGACCAGGTGGCTCTGCCGGGCGGCTTCGAGGTCTATCCCATGCGGATGCCGCCGTTGCGGACTGACCGCGAAACGCTTCTGGTGGGCAAGTATGACGGCAAGCAGGAGGGACCGTTTGAGATCACCGTGGCGACGTCGGGCGCGGGGGGGGCCAAGTCGCTGAAATGGTCGGTCCAGGCCCAGCCGTCCAACGACGACAACAACTATCTTCCCCAACTCGTGGATATCGCCCAACTCGACGGCGGGGTGACCTTGCCCCTGGTGGACGCGGCCAGCCTGCGGATGATCCGCGACGAGATCAACGCGGGCAGCCACAACATGACACAGCTTGCCGCCCAGGCACTTCGCACGGGCAAGCTCGACGAGGCCCAGCGTCTGGCCGAGGGGGCGCTTCAGTCGGATCCGGGCAATCCCGAGGCATTGACCGTAAAGCGGGCGGTGGCCAAGAAGCGCGGAACCCAGGCCAAAGGCGGACCGGAAGCGCTCAACCTGGTGGGTCCGGGCCAGCCCGCGGCCCAGCCGGCCGGGGCCCAGCGGTTTGGCGGTGGGGGCGCGTTCGTCGACGCCGTGGAAAGCCAGCGTCGGGTGATTCGGCAGTTGATCGGGACCGAGGTGGGCAACACGATCGACCAGGCCCGCAAGGACATGTCGGAGAACCCGGAAGCGGCGATCCAGAACCTCAAGCAGCAGATCGAGAACGTGAAGGGTGCGGCCGAGTTGGACGCCGACGTGCGGGACCAGTTGATCGACCAGCTTGGGGCGGCCGTGCGGCAGGCGCAGCAGCGCCAGCAGATTCTGGAGAAGCGGCTGCAGGAGCAGCACGAGCGGATCGCCACGCAGAAAGAGCTTGCCCTGATCAACGAGGACCTGGGGCGAAAGGAGCAGAAGATCCAACAGTTGATGGAGCGGTTCAATTCGCTGATGGAGGAGGGCCGCTACCGCTACGCGGAAGAAGCGGCGGCGTCCGAGGTGATGAAGATGGATCCGGACAATGCGGCCGGGATCGCGGCCACGCTCAATTCGCGTACGGAGGGCTACCGGACCGACGCCTTGGCGTTGCGAATTGCCCGCCAAAAGGGAGTGATCGACACGCTCTACCAGGTGGAGAAGGCCCTCGTGCCGTTTCCCGACGAGCCGCCCATCGTCTATCCGGACGCGGAGGTTTGGCAGGAGTTGACGGCCCGCCGCAAGGAGCGATACCAGTCGGTCGATCTGGCCCAGCAGGGATCGGCCGAGAAGGCCATTCGCAAGGCGTTGAAGGAGCCCACCTCGATGGAGTTCGTGGATACGCCGCTTCAGGACGTGATCGACTACTGGAAGGACCTTCACGGGATCGAGATCCAACTCGACACCCGCGCGCTGGACGACGTGGGAGTCGATTCGCAAACGCCGATCACCCGCAACCTGCAGGGCATTTCGCTGCGATCGGCGTTGCGGCTGGTGCTGCGTGACCTGGACCTGACCTACGTGATTCGGGACGAGGTGCTGATGATCACCACGCCGGAGGAGGCGGAAAACCAATTGGCCACCAAGGTCTACCCGGTGGCCGACCTGGTGATTCCCATCGGCTTGCTGAGTAGCAGTGGCTTGGGTGGCGGTGGCGGATTGGGTGGCGGCGGCGGTTTTGGCGGCGGCGGCGGCGGCTTTGGCGGTGGCGGCGGCGGTTTTGGCGGCGGCGGCGGCGGTTTTGGCGGCGGTGGCGGCGGCTTCGGCGGCGGCGGCGGTTTGGGTGGCGGGGCCTTCAACGTGCCCCCCGAATTCCGAAACCGCTTTCCCCAACCCGGAGCCCCCCAACGCGGCGCCGGCTTCCAGGTTCCCCAACCGGGCGTCGGCGGCTTCAAGGCCTTCTCCGTGAACGACGATCTCAGCCAGCCCCCCGCCAAGGACTCCGGCGAGGACTCCGGCGAGGACTTCGGTAAGAAGGAAGACGTTCACTCGATCGCGATTGAGCTGCCCCGGGGCGCCCAGCCCCAGGCCTACTGGGACGAATACTTCGCCAGCCACGAGGAGTCGCCCGAGGCGGTCCGCGACGCGGTGCGGCGGATCATGCGGGCTCAGCGCTACGAGGAAGTGATCGCCTTCGTCCAGGCCGCCCTGCGGCGTGGCGATCCGCAGCCCTGGATGCACGAGGCCTTGGCCCTGGCGATGCAGGCGGCGGGGCGGCCCAAGCACGAGATCGAGCGGGCGGTGATGTCGGCGGTGGATTTCTGCGACAACGCGCTGGACCTGTTGTACATCGGCGTGTACGCCGAGCGGATCGGGCTGGACCATCGGGCCCTGGAGATTTACAAGCAAGTTGCCGCGTTGGCGCCCACGCGGCCCGAACCGTATATGCACGGCATCGGGTTGGCCGAGCGGCTGGGCGACCTGGAGGGCATCCAGTGGGCCACGGTGGGGATTCTCGGCCAGGCCTGGTCGCGGGAGCACCGGGACGTTTGGAAGAAAGGTCTTCGCGTGGCCAAAGCGACGTTGGATCAGCTTCGCCGCGAGAAACGCAACCAGCAGGCCGACGCCTACCAGGCCGCGCTGGACGAGGCCCTGCGGCGAGACTGCCTGGTGCGCGTCTGGTGGACGGGCAACGCCGACGTGGACATGCTGGTGGAAGAGCCGGCAGGTACGGTTTGTTCGCATCGAAACCCGCGGACTTCCGCCGGCGGAGTGATGGCCGGGGACAGCTACTCGCTGGGCGACCGCGACGGCGAGGTCGCCTCCGAGATGTACGTTTGCCCACGGGCGTTCCGCGGCGATTACCGCATGTTGTTGCGTCGCGTGTGGGGCAATCTGACCGCCGGCAAGGTGACGGTCGCGATCACCACCGACCTCAATACGCCCAACGAGAAAACGCTTCGCAAGACGGTGGAGTTGTCGCAAGACGAGGCGCTGGTGCTGTTCAACGTGGAGGACGGCCGGCGTCGCCAATCGCTGCGGAACGAGCAGATCGCCAACGCGGCGGCCGACCAACTGGCCATTCGCGATCACTTGATGGTGATGAAGCCGCAGATTCTGGCCCAGCAGTTGGCCGGCGCGACCGACCTCGGCTCCGCCTCCGACTTCATCCGCTCGCGAGGCGGCGGCCGAGGGGTCAACCCATTCTTCCTCACCGGCGGAGGCGCCGTGGGCTACCAGCCGGAGATCATCACCTTGCCGGAAGGCACCAGCATGACGGCCACCGGGGTGATTTCGGCCGACCGCCGCTACGTCCGTATCGAGGCCCTGCCGCTGATTTCCGGGATTGGCGAAGTCAACGTGTTTAACTTTGCCACGGGCGCCAATACGCAGGGCCGCGGCGGCACCGGCGGGCAAGGCTTCAGCGGAGGTGGCTTCGGCGGTGGCGGGGGCGGATTCGGCGGCGGCGGCGGTGGCGGTGGCTTCGGCGGTGGCGGTGGCGGCGGCGGTGGATTCTTCTAGGCTTGACCCGGCTCTCGCTGCCAAGTGGGTAGCACCGGTTCTTGAACCGGTGTGGCTCAGTGGGTAGCACCGGTTCTTGAACCGGTGTGGCTGGAGCCACAAGAGGTCAGGGCAAATCACTCCGCCGATCGAACAGGAACACGGCCTGAACGCCGTCACTCGCTCGCCGACCTCTTGCCGGCTGCGCCGGGTGCAGGTTCAAGAACCTGGGCTACCCCGGGGGGGCGGCGGGGTCGGGAGACCCGCGCCCAGCGGCGGGTTCACCCGGGATTCAGCCCTTCTTGCGTACCACGCCCGGCAGCACGTCCAGGGTGAGGTCCTCGAACAGGCGGGCCTTGAATCGCTCCACGGCGATCGCCCCCATCACCGCGTTGTCGGTGCACAGTTTCAGCGGAGCGACGTGCAGGCGGAAGCCCCGCTGCCGGGTCTGCTCGTCGAGGCGGCCGCGGAGCCGGTCGTTGGCGGCAACGCCACCACCCACGCAGAGCGTCCCCAGCCCGGTATGCTCCAGCGCCAGCAGGGCCTTTCCCACCAGGCAGTCGACCACGGCCTCTTGGAAACCGGCGGCCAGGTCGGCCACTTGCCGGCCGGTCAAGTGGAGGTCGGCGAAATCGTGTTTTCCCGGACCCACCAGCGCATAGCGCACGGCGGTCTTCAGCCCGCTGAAACTGAAATCGAGCGAATCGCGCTTCTCCAGCAAGGCGCGGGGAAAGCGGTAGGCGTGGGGGTCTCCCCCCTGGGCGGCCTGCTGGATCGAGGGGCCGCCGGGATAGGGCAACCCCAACATGCTGGCCACCTTGTCGAAGGCTTCGCCGGCGGCGTCGTCGATGGTCGAGCCGAGGAGGTCGAAATCGAGGGGGCCATCGCAGCGGTAGAGGCTGGTGTGCCCGCCGCTGACGATCAACCCCACGCAGGGAAACACCTCTTGCCCGCTGTCGATGCGGCAGGCGTAGATGTGGGCCTGGAGGTGGTTCACCGCGATCAGCGGCAGATCGAGCGCCGCGGCGAGCGCCTTGGCGGCGGCCAGTCCCACCAGCAGCGAGCCGGCCAGGCCGGGGGTGTTGGCCACGGCCACCGCGTCCAGTTGGTCCAGGGTGACGCCGGCCCGGCGAAGCGTCTCGTCGATCACCGGCAGAATCCGCTCCAGGTGGGCCCGCGAGGCGATCTCCGGCACGACGCCGCCGAATCGCCGGTGCAACTCATCCTGCGAGGCCACCACCGAACCGAGGACTTCCAAGTGGTCGGCGATCACGGCGGCCGCCGTTTCGTCGCAGGTGGTCTCCAGGGTGAGGATTCTCATCGGCCCCTTACGGCTTGGGCTTGGCGGCCAGCTCGTCGCGAAGGTATTCCAGGGCCATCTTGAGTTGCAGGTCGACGGCGGCGGAGTCGTTCGGGGCGGGGCTTTTGGGGGCGGATTGCTCTTGCGTTTCGGGCGGGGAACTTGGCGGGGCCTGGGCCGATGCCGTTTCGGCCTTGGATTCGGCCTCGTCGGGGGGGGCGACCACCTGGGCGGTTTCGCCGCCCGGGCTCTTGCCGGGCCGGAGGATGTCGCGCCGGCGGCGATCGCGCACCAGCGCGACGATCTCCGCGTCGGTCAGCTTCAACTCGAATCCCTTGTTGGGACGAACACCCCAATCGTCGTCTTCCTTGGAATCGGCAAAGCGGTGGATGTTCTTGCCGTTGGGGCGGTGGTAGCTGGCGGTGGTCAGCTTCAGCGCGCTGCGTCCCTGCTCCATCTCGATCACCCGCTGCACCGAGCCCTTGCCGTAGGTTCGCTCACCCATCACCACCGCCCGGCCGTGGTCTTGGAGGCAGGCCGCCACGATCTCGCTGGCGCTGGCACTGAAGTGATTGACCAGTACCACCAGGGGAAAGCCCTCCCAGGTTCCCTTCTTGGTGGCCTTCCAGACCTGCTTCCGCACGTTGCGTCCTTCCGTGCTGACGATCTTTCCTTCAGCCACGAACAGGTCGCTGACCTCGATCGCCGAACTGAGCAAGCCACCGGGATTGAACCGCAAGTCGAGCACCAGTGCCGTCATGCCCTGCTGCTTGAGTTGGGCCAGGGCCGCCCTCAATTCGTCGGCCGTCCGCCGGCTGAACGCGGTCAGCCGGATGTAGCCGATGTGGTGCTCGTTGTCCAAGAGGAAGTTCCAGTGGTCGTCGCCACGGCGGGCATCGCCCAGAACGGTGTCGATATGGATGATTTCGCGGGTGAGCTTGACGGTCTCCGCCTGGGCGCGTGCGGGGTGGCTGAGCTTCAGCGTCACGTCGCTGCCGGCGGCCCCTTGGAGCCGGCGGACCACCTCGTCCAGCTTGAGGCCCTTGGTCGGCCGGCCGTCGATTTCGAGAATCCGATCGCCGGCCAGGATGCCCGCCCGATAGGCCGGCGTGCCCACCAGGGGGCTGACCACCTTGAGCTGTCCGCGGTCCATTTCGATGCGGATGCCGATCCCGCCGAACTGCTGGTTCACCGCCGTTTCAAAGCTGGAAATCTCCTCCGGCCCAATGTAGCCCGAGTGGGCGTCGAGTTCCTCCAGCACGCCCCGGATGGCGGCCTCGAAGAGCTTGCGGCGATCGATCGGGTGGACGTAATTGCGTTCCACCTGGTCGATCGTGTCGACCAGCAGTTGGTAGAGCTCGTAGTGGTCGTCCCTTTTCGGGCGGAGGGGATCGTCGACGGCGGCCAGCGCGCAGCGGCCGGCAGCGATCACCAGCACGAGCACGATTACCCAGGGCCATTTCCTCATCGAGACCACCCCACTGCCAACGTAATGAAGTTGCCGTATGAGACGCGCATCGGTTCAGTATATTGCCCCCCCGAGGGCCGGGCAAGCCGCCG